>CAUZFB010000006.1:0-86636 GCA_963579135.1 Dehalococcoidia bacterium
AAGGGATTGGAGATGTCGTGGACGCGCAGGCCCGCGTTGAAGTAGGTACCGAAGATCAGGGTTTCCGAGATGAAAGACGTTGCCACAGGCTGGTTTTCGTGGACGTTGTGCGCTCCGTAGCGACCTGGGCGCCTCTTGAGATCCTCCTCTGGGGGAAGCGGTAGCGTTGAGAGGATTGTCGGATTCTCCTCAGTGCTCATGTCCATGACCCAGACCAGCTTCGGCCAATCCTCGCCTGACTCCCGGACGGACTCGTCGGTCACGATCATCAAGTTGCGATCGAAAAGAGGGAGCGCGGTGTGCGTGAACGCGGGCTGCGGCATCGGCGGGTGATAGTCGACCTGCGAGATCATCTTCGGGTGCGCCTTGTCCGCGATGTCCAAGATGATTACCCCGGCGTCCTTGAACCCGCAGTAGGCGCGGTCGGGCCTGCGCGGGTAGACGTTCGTGTTGTGCGCGGAAGAACCCATGTCCGGAAAGTGCCTCTCAAGAGCCGGTACATCGTCGCCTTCCATCACGCCAGGCACCCACCAGCGCCCGGCCTCTACCGGCTTCGTCGGGTCGTTGACGTCGACGATTACATAGAACTGGTGATCGCGCTCGCTGTAGGGCTTGGCGTCAGGCATGGCGGTCGCTAGGTGGGCGTATTGCCCGTCGACGCACCAAAGCACGTGGGTGCCCTTGGAGGGCCCGGTGTCAAAGTTGCCGATGAGCTTGGGGGCATTGGGCGTTGAGATGTCGTAGATGTCCATGCCAGAGTTCGGAAGGCCCCAGTGCTGCGTTTGATGCGCCACGTACATCACGCCGCCGACGATGGCTAGGGAGTTGGACCGCATCTTGGAATGTGGGAGCTCTTTCTGGAACACCACCTTCTGCTCACGAGGGTCGGTCACGTCCACGGCGGTGAAATCCATTACGCTCTCGTGGGCGAGCCACATGATCCGGCGACCGTCTTTGGTGACGTGGATAGCCATGCCTTCGCCGATGTTGGGGTAGCCGTCCAGGTTGTTGTGCGATAGCAATCGCATGTTCGAGATTTCGTGCGGCACGTCGTTCCTTCGTTCAATCGAGGCCTGTTTCCCGTAATGCGCGGGTGCGGGCCGCTATCGTACCCGAAGCGGGCAAGTGGTGGTGGTGGGCAACTGGAGCGAGAACGGGTAGCGCAATCGCTGCGAGAATCAGCGCGGCGACGCCGGTCTGGGCCGAGGTCCGTGGACGAGCGCAGGAGTGGTGGTACTGAGGGCGCTACGGACGCTAATCGACGAACTTGTATCCGATGCCGTGTTCGGTGGCGATAGTCGATGGGTTGGGCGGATCGTCCCCTAGTTTGCTGCGGAGGTGGAGAATGTGGACCTGCAGGTAGTCCGTAGCGTCTACGTATTCCTGTCCGCAGAGGTTGGAGAGCAAGTCGCGGTGGGTGACCAGCTTTCCGGCGTTCTGGGCCAGTTGCTGCAGTAGGTTGTACTCGGTGAGAGTTAGGTGGATGAGGTGCCGTCCAGTCGAACCTCGCGCACGCTGAAGTTGATCACGAGGCGACCTTGCGAAAACGATTGCAGGCTGGACGTTGCTTGCACGCTCGCGCGCCGTAGAACGGAGCGCGCATGGGTGATAAGTTCCATCTGGTCGAAAGATTTCGTCATGTAGTCATCTGCACCGATTTCTAACCCAGGGATGATGTCCTTCCGTTTGTCGCGGTCCTCCAGGATGATGATTAGCACTTCGCTGATTTCACGCAATTGCCGACAGAGATCAAGCCCGTCCATATAGGGAAAACCCATATTTAAAACACGATATCTGTGCCCTGTAACGAACGTGCGCGAGGAGGATGGTGCTCGAGGTTTCCTCCGGTGAGGTAGATGGTTAGGCCAGTCACTGCGATTTCGCGAGCAACCACCTCGGGTGGGCGTTCTGCCAGCGTCTGTCAGGTAGATGATCTTCGGGGCCACGACCCCAGTGCCATGGATGTAACTGAGAGTGTCGACCACCTCTGCCACTTGACCCTTGCTACGTTGACGTCTTAACGTGCGCGTGATAGGTAAGCGATTGTTGTTTGGGGCCTAAGCCCGTGAGGAGGAGCAAATGCTTTCTGTAGACGAAAACAAGAGACTGACGAGCATCATGCCAGGCACGCCGATGGGCGAGTTATTCAGGCGCTATTGGCACCCTATCGCTGCCAGCGTTGAGATGGACGACCGCCCAACCAAGTCGCTGCGCATCCTGGGTGAAGACCTGGTTCTTTACAAAGACCGCTCCGGTACGCTGGGCCTGATCGACAAGCTGTGCGCCCACCGACGAGTCGATCTCTCCTACGGCATCCCGGAAGAGAACGGCCTGCGCTGCATGTACCACGGTTGGATGTACGACGAGACCGGCCAGTGCATCGAACAGCCTTTCGAGGAGACCGTCCACCCGGACGGTCGCTTCAAGGAAAAGGTCAAGATCAACGCGTACAAGGTGGAAGAGCTTGGGGGCCTGATATTCGCGTACATGGGTCCGCAGCCCGCCCCCCTGTTGCCTCGCTGGGAGCCCTTCCAGTGGGAGAATGGATGGAGTGACATCGGCACCATCGAGCTGCCGTGCAACTGGCTCCAGTGCATGGAGAACTCGCTCGATCCGGTTCACCTGGAATGGCTCCACGGGTACTGGGGCGTCTGGCAGCAGAAACAAGCTGCTGTGGCGGTGGGCAAGTCCGAGGCCGAGACGTTCCCGACGATCCCGCAGCCCCACAAGAAGATTGGATTCGACGTCTTCGACTACGGCGTGATCAAGCGCCGGATCACCGGCAATACCGACGAAACCCACGGCGACTGGGCGGTGGGTCACCCGATCCTGTTCCCGCAAATTCTTTTCGTCGGCAGCATGACAAACTGCAGCCTGCAGTTCCGTATCCCGGTGGATGACGAGAACACCAAACACATGACCTGGTACTTCTTCAGGGCGGCACCAGGCCAAACGGCGGAACCCCAGGACAAGATCCCCCACTGGACAGTCCCGCTGTTCGAGTCTGATGGCCGCTTGATCGCAGACCTGGTCAACCACCAGGACTTCGTCGCCTGGGTCACCCAGGGGACCAATGCGGACCGCTCCCGAGAGAAACTCGGAGAATCCGACAAGGGGATCATCCTCTACCGTAAGCTCCTTCGCGACCAGATGGACATCGTCGCCGACGGCGGTGAGCCTATGGGAATCGTCCGCGATCCCAAGGTCAACGAGAACATTGAGTTGCCGTTGGAAAGATGGTCGAACCTTGCGCACCCTGCGCGGCTCGGCGTGTACACGGCAGCCCAAGCTGCGAGGCCGATGACGCACGAGGACGCGATACGGCGCGTGGTTGCTACCTGGGCGGCGGAAACGCCCTGGCAAGACGAACCGACGATCCCCGAGGGGGCAGGTCGCTCCTAAGAAGCCTGCAGCGCCCATCCACGCTCAGCGCAAAGAGGCCCCGGTCGACTGACCGGGGCCTCTTGATATTAAACGTTTCCCGGTCGCCCACGTTAGCCAGCACACCACTGTGCGTAGGGCAGCGTCGTGAGGTAATGGAGGATGGCTAGACGTACTGGTCGTAGATGGCGTCGAACTTTGCGAGCTTGAGACCGGTCTGCAGCTTGGCTGAGTACCAGACCAGCTCTTGGTCTCGCTCGGTCAACGCAGTGCGCGCTACGGCAGCGGCTGCCATCTTGGAGTGCTCCACATCCACCACACCGTGAACGATGAAGAACTCGATCTCATCCTCCGTCATGTTGTACGGAGCTTTGGTAAGGAACTCGGCGAACTCGGCGGAGTAACGCTGCACCAGCGTCTCGTTGACCATGCCTGACGCTCGGCCGGCCGCAGCGTTGCCAATCGTCATGGGTGACGCGACGATCACGCTGGTGTGCTGGAGGGTCTGGAACGTCGGTATGTGGGTGTCGAAATCTTCGTCGGTCAGGCCGAGGGCGACGCCAAATTTCTTGCACATGTCGGGATGGTCTTTCTCTTCGCTAATCTGGAAGAGATTTCCTTTGAGTTGCCCAACGTTTTGCGCGGCGAGCATCCGAAGGGCCGTGCCCTTGAGCAGCACCCAATTGAACCACGTGTGCTCAAGCGAGAAGCCCTGCAGCCGGCGCTTGGTCAGCTTCCCGTTACGTAGGTCCGTGAAATAGCGGTTGTCCAGGAGCTGATCCTGGGCGGGCCAGATGATCTCTTTGTAGACTTGGTCTACGAACGTTTCGCCAGCAGTCGCTGTTGCCATGAAATTCTCCCGGCTGCACTAAGTCGCTGAGTGGGATTGTCCGCCGCTGCGACGCCAACGTCAATCGATCCCTCCCCTAGGCGGTTTGTTAGAGGATCACGCTCTCCGGGTAGAGTTCGGCGAGCAGTTCAATGAACGCGGTTACGATTGCTCCGTATGAGGCAGCCTTGCGCACCATGACTCCCGTGGGCAGCGTGATGCGGTGATCCTCCTGCAACTGCACCATGGACAAGGTCCCCAATTCTAGCTCACGAGAGAGTGCGTTCAGCGGTAGGAAGCTGATGCCCAGACCTCGTTCGATCATGCGTTTGGTCGACTCGATGGAGTCGAGGACCATCTGGATGTTGGGGAGTATCCCCGCCTCGCGACAGATCTTGTCGATGAGAACGAAGTAAGTGCTCTCCTTGTCGTAGACAATCAGTGGTTCGGAGGCGACGTCGTAGATGCTCGCGACTTCCGCTGACACGAACCGGTGTTGAGGGTGCGTTACGAGGACCAGCTGCTCGTCGTATAGGTGTGTGGTCACCACGTCAGGGTGGCGGAGATCGCGAGCGATGCCCACCTGTATCTCCTCCGACAGAACCCAGCCGAGTACTTCGGTGGAGCGGCCGGTTTTAATCGCGACGTCGACGCCTGGGTAGCGCTGGTGGAACGTCTCGAGGATGCCGGGAAGTACGTTGGTTGAGATGCTGCGCGCCGCGCCGATGTTCAACTTTCCGGCGCTTGCCGTCTTGCTGGACTCGATGGCGTCCCGCCCGGTTTGCAGCGCCTCCAGCGCCCGCTGGACGTACGGCAGGAACGCATGCCCCGCATCGGTCAGCCGGACTCCACGGCCGATCCGATGAAACAGCGGCTCGCCCAGCTCCGCCTCGAGCACAAGGATACGTGCGCTGAGCGACGGTTGGGTGACGCCGATGGCTTCAGCCGCGCGGCTGAAGCTGTGCAAGCGCACCGCGACGAGGAAGGCTTCGAGCTGGCCCAATTCCATGCACCACAGGATAGTCAGCGCAGTGGCGGGCGGCTAGCCCTGGGCGTCGAATGCCGCTGCCATGGTTGCCACCACCCTGTCGTAGAGAGCATCGGGGTCGTGGCCTGCCTCTATCAGGTGAGGTCGAGTCATTCGCTTGATGAACGATTCAGCAGCTTGCATGATCAGCATGCCTTTGCCGTTCAGCGTGCGGCGCCCCGAATGGCGCGCCTGGCGCAGCAACGTCGTTTCGTCCGGAGAGTACACAGCGTCTACGAATGCGGTGGTCGGCTTGCACGTCGTCAGCGCTTGGGCGGCCTCCGCATTGTTCTTCGCGATGGCCGTGTGGGATAGCTCGAACCACTGCCGATAGAACGCCGCCTGGTCCGCAGTCTCTTCCATGATCGTTGGTTCTGCTGCCGCGAGCGAGGAGAAGGGCTCCAAGCAGGATATGCGGCCGCCGCTCAGATGGCGGAGGCCAGATTGACCAACAGTCGAGGTGTTGACCACGAGATCAATCTCAGGCAACAGCTTAATCGCATCGTCGAAGGGCACGGCCGAGACGCCTTCGTACGCCTTCGACACCTGGCTTGCTAACTCGTCCGCCGTGGGCATCGTGCGATTTGTGATAGTGATGGAACCGCCTTCAAGCTTGCTGGCGATGGAGAAGGCGGCCGCTCGCCCGGCCCCGCCGGAACCCACTAGTAGCACATGCTTACCAGCGAGCGTGTCCAGGAATGGCGCGATATTGCCCGGTAGCGGCCGGAGCATCGAGGCGAGCAGGCCGTCAGCGTCCGAGTTGTAGCCGATCAACCGCCCATCGGGCTGCTTGGCGTACGTGTTCACCGCACCTATCTGCGCGGCTAAGGGGTCGATCTCGTCGAGCAGCTCCATGATCGCGAGCTTGTGGGGCACGGTGACGTTGCCACCCATGAACCCTGGCTGCTCACGGACGGCCGCTACGAATGCTGTCAGATTCTCGGTGCGAACATCGAACGGCACGTATTGAGCATCAAGACTTACCTCGGCGAAAGCTGCGTTCCACATCCCGGGGCTCCGCGAGTATTTTGATGGTGATTCGCCAGCCGATCCTGCGAAGAGTTTCGAGTCATCCACGGCGTCCGGAAGTCGATTGTCCAGAAGCGGTTCTAGAGCTGCGCGTCTGTTTGCCATGCCCGAATCTTACCAGCCCTCACGCCTGGTTTGAGGCCTATCGGATGGCGGTTAACGATGGCTCTCCCCGGCTAGAATGTTGGCATGTCACTGCAGAATGAGCTTGACCTGTACGAGTCGGTAACTCTCCGCTCGCGAGCCCTGTGGGCTGAAGCGCAGCGCTACATGCCGGGTGGCGATACCCGTACGTCCGTGTTCTGGCCCCCGTACCCGCTTTTCTTCACCCACGGCATAGCCACTCAGATCTGGGACCAGGACGGAATTGCGCGGACAGACTTCATCAACAACTTTACGTCGTTGCCCCACGGCCACGCTGATCCCGACGTGACGCTAGCGATTCAGGATGCGGCGGCGAAGGGGGCAGCCTTTGGCGGCGGCAATGAGCCGCAGGTGCGTTTGGCTAAGCTGCTTTGTGAGCGATTGCCGTCGGTTGATCTCGTGCGTTTCGCTAACTCCGGCACCGAAGCTACGATGAATTGCGTGCGTGCCGCTCGCGCGTTCACCGGTCGGCACAAGATAGCCAAGGCCGAGGGCGGCTACCACGGCACGCACGACGCCGTGTCGGTCAGCGTGAAGATGAGCCCTGCACTCTTGGGTGACGCCGCCAATCCTGACTCCGTGGCCTCCACGGCCGGTGTTCCCGACGCTGCCATTCGCGACACGGTCGTTCTGCCCTACAACGATGTCGAGAACTCACGACGCATCGTCGAGGCGAACGCGGCCGAGCTGGCTGCCGTGATCGTCGAGCCTATGCTCGGGTCGGCTGGCATGATTCCCGCAAGCCCTGAGTACCTCAGGGTGCTGCGCGACGTGACGTACCAACACGGCATCTTGCTCGTGTTCGACGAGGTCGTTAGCCTCCGGATGGGCACCGGTGGGGCGCAGGAGCGCTACCAGGTCATGCCCGATCTTACGGCGCTGGGTAAGGTGATCGGAGGGGGCCTGCCCGTGGGCGGATTCGGTGGGCGAGCGGACATCATGGAGCTGTTCGACCCTACTGCGGGCCCGCGGGTGTCCCAGGCAGGAACATTTACGGGGAATCCGGTGACGATGGCGGCAGGCTTGACCGCCATGGAGAAGCTGACGCCAGAGGTCATGGAGCGTACCGAGGCGCTGCGAGATCAGTTGGCCGAAGGCATCCACGACGTTAGCGCCGAATTCGACGTGCCTGTCCAGGTGACTGGCATGGGGCCGTTCTACGCCATGCACTTCACGGACCACCCCATCAACAATTTCCGCGATGCTGCCAACGTCGATCAGGAGTTCAAACGCCAGGTATTCCTGGGCCTGATGAACGAGGGAATCCTCGTTGCGTCGTATATGGTAGGTGCGCTGTCGACGCCCATGATGGAGGCCGACGTCGAGGTACACCTCGACGCGCTACGCCGGGTGCTCGCGCGCCACGCCGACTAACCGATACGCAAGTCGTACACGCGTGATAGTGCCACAATCGCGTGGGCGTGCATGAAACTTCCGTCGCGCACTGCTTGGACGACCGCTTCAGGTGTCATGAGCTCAACCTGGATATGCTCTGTGCCATCTGGTCGGACCGCGTGTGTTTTGCGGGCATCTATCGCCAGCCACATATGGCAGAGTTCGTCATGGAACGCGGGATTCTGCTGGGAGGCGCCCAGGTACGACCAGTCGTTGGACGTGTACCCGGTCTCTTCCTGTAACTCTCGTTTCACCGCCGTCGCGTGATCTTCGCCTGGGTCCACCATCCCGCCTGGGATCTCCACCGTCACCTCGCGCACGCCGAATCTGAACTGGCGTACAAGCACTATCTTTTCGTCTGGAGTGATTGCGACTACGTTGCACCAAGGCGGAGTCTCAAGCACCGTGGCGCGTAGCGGGACGCCTTTCACGGGGTGCACGAATGTATCGAACCGCGCGTTGAAAAGCCGGAGGGCCGGACCCTCCTCTGTTCCCGTCAACTCCCAATGTCCGTCGCCTGCGCTCGTCATGGTGTTAGGCAACGCCCAGGAATCGCTCGGCGCTGCCGTGGCCGACTTGCTCACGCTCGCGAGCGCTCAGGCCTAGCGCGTCGAATTCATCATCGACGCTCATGGTCCGAACCGAGGCGCCGGAGTAATCGGTGCCGATGCCTATCTGCCCAGCACCCATGCTGTCGATCAGGTAGCGTAGGTTCGGCACATTCCACGCGAGGTCGTCGTAGTAGAGCCGGCGGGCGTAGTCCATCGGTGCCTCGGGCAACAACTCGCCGATCGCTTTCCGATTGCGGTAGTTGTTATCGCTGCGCGCCAACAACTGCGTCAGCACGCCACCGCCGTGGCTCATGCAGATGCGCAGGTTCGGCAGCTCCGCGAGAACACCACCCCAAATGAGCGATGCGCCGGCCAGCCCGCACTCGATGCCGAATCCAATCGCTGCGTCTGCCCCCAGTGCGGCGGGCGCATCCGTCAGTCGATCGATGTACGTGGGCTTGTTCGCGTGGACCAAAATCGCGAGGTCTAGCCGCGCTGCCTCCCGGAAGAATGGCCGGAACTTGGGGTCGCCCAGGTTCTCGCCTTCGATGTTCGTACGGATCTCGACGCCGCTGAGGCCAAGCTCTTTCACGTGCGAGAGCTCCGACACCGCGAGCTCCACGTCCTGCATGGGCACCGAGCCGAGCCCGTAGTAGTGATCGGGATGCTCGTGGACGACCGTCCCGATCGTCTCGTTTAGGTGGCTCGCCAGCTTTGCCCCGTCGGCCGCGTCTAGGTGGTACATCAGCAATTCAGGTAGTGGCGACACGACTTGCTTGTCTACGCCGATGTTAGGCAGATCTTCGATGCGTTTCGCGGCGTCCCACGCCGTATCCCGGAACGACCTGAACTTCTTGCCCGCGATCATCATGTCGGCATTGCCGTCGTCTAGGTGCTGCATAACGGGCAGGTTGGGAATACCCAGGAAGTCCTCGGGAACGATGTGACAGTGCATGTCGATGATCATTTTGAATTCACCTTGTCGGTTCTTTTCAGCTAGGAAGAACGGCCAGGATAGCTTACGCCGGGCGCAGCTCCTGGGTGGTTTCGGCGTCTGCGCGTATGCGGTCCCAGTCGTAGAGCATCGGGTACAAGCCTACGCTTGCCCAGTGCTGCATCTGGTCGGCGTAGTGGGGACTTCCTGGGTGACCTGATGACCCGAGTGGCACGACCCACGAACTGTTGTTCCAGTCCGCCAGGTCGTAGACGTAGCGTGCCACCGACGTGGAGTACAGCGTGAACGGCTTGCCTGGTGCGAACGCGCCCTGCTGTGGCGTGTCTGCGTCTCCGCCGCATTCGACGCTGGGCGGGTTGAGCAGCGCCGAGTAGCCGGCGGCGATGGGCAGCAGCGTGTGTGCGTGCTGCGTGCGATGCAGCGTGCCCCACGTCCAGGCGCGCACGTCGTCGCCGAGGCGGTCGCGTAGCCATGCGACTGCTGCTTCGAGCGCTGACGTCAGTACAGATTTCCACGTTTGGCCTTCCGGCAGGAGGGTCGCGTCACCGGCCTCGATGGCCTTGCCAAATATCACCTTGAGCCCGCGCAGGTGGGCGGGACCTCCGCGATCCATGCCATTCATCGCCTCCGCCGTCAGGTTCTCGCCAACGAGCGGCGTGGAGACCTGGCGGAACACCTCCGTGAAGATAGCGCTGTAGATCGTTGGCTCCACACGGTCGCGGTCCATTGAGCAATCCCACTCCCGGAGCAGATCCAGCGCCTGCGAGCAGAGTCCGTTGCTCGGTGTGAGTTTTGTGAGCGCTGGCACCAACTGCTTCGCCAGGATTGAGATGCGGTCGGCGTGGACCGACGCCATGTCGCCCACGGTGGCGTTTTGGAGGTCGCGGAGCCGTTCAACGACACGCCGTCCACGAAAGTCTGGCCAGTAGTCCATTGAGAGGTAGTGCGGGTATGCCGCGGTCATAATCCGGTTGTTGGCCGTGACGATGAACCCGTTGTCTGGGTTGCGCAGGCGTGGAGCTTCTTCGAACGGCACGACGCCGTTCCACTCGTGCTCGCCGTCCCACCCTGGTACGGGCACCCATGCATTGTGCAGCGAGCGCACCGGCACCTTGCCCCGCATCTGGTAGCTGATGTTTCCATCCTGGTCCGCGCACATCATGTTGTTACACGGGTCGACCCACGGCCGCATAGCCTCCTCGAACTCGTTAACGTTCGTGGCGTACAACATGTTGAGCATCGACTCAGCCCACGCCGATGGCTCTGCGGTCGCCGAGTAGCGCAGCGCAAGGCCAACGCGCTCTTCGGGCGAACCCATGATGATTGAGCCGTGGTGTGTGACGACAACGTCGATTTCCACCGGCGTCCCGCCCCTGACGTTGATCGTTTCACGGTGCGTCTGGGCTGGGCGCTGCCGGCCCTCGAACTCGTAGGTTGGCGGGTCGCCTGCGGTTAGTCGCTCGATGTATAGGTCCTGGTAGTCGGCGCTAGCGTGGGTGACGCACCAGGCCACATGCTGCGAGTGCCCGAAGTGAATGAAGCTGGGAAGGCCTGCGAACGACAACCCAACCGCGTCGAAGTCCGGACACATGATATGGTTCTGGACGTACACGTTGGGAGTGTCCGGCCCACGGTGAGGGTCTCCTGCGAGCAGTGGCTTGCCGGTGGCGGTACGCGAACCCGACAACGCCCAGCTATTGCTGCCGGAGTCGCCGGTGTCGCTGTCGACGCCTGTTATCCATCGTGTCAGATCTTCGCTTGCGTCGAGGATCTCACGGCCGTCGTGGGAGAATCCCTCGAACTCCGTGTCGGGTGGGATGATCACCAATCCACCCGGGTCGCTTGAGGGGAACAGCTTCGCTGTCAGCTCGGGCCCCACCTGGGCCAGGAGCTTGGCGCGCCACAGTTTGAACTCGAAATTGCCCATGAACACGTGACGTATACGCGCCACCGCTAGACTGTCGAACGGACGCCACGGCGCAGGCTTGAGATCGAGCAATATGTACTCGATAGCGGGTGTGCCCGTGGACTCGATAAACGCGTTCACGCCCGCTGCGTAAGCGTCCAGCATCGCCCGGGTGCGGTCGTTGACCTCGGCGTAGTCTGCGCGGGCATTGGCTTCGAACCGCATCCGCCGGATCAACACGTCAGCGTCGATGGCTCCTGCGCCAATCACCTCGGCGGAGCGTCCGTACGCCTTGAACCGGTCGAAGTCCATCTGCCACAGGCGGTCCTGTGCGATGACAAACCCCTGACCGAAGAAGGCGTCCTGGGTGGTCGTAGCCTGCACGTGGGGGATGCCTAGCGCATCGCGGATGATGGTGATGAGGCCGTTCAATCCCGCCAGGGTCAGTGTGCTGGTGACATTGGGCAGGGTGGCGGTCAGGTCGGCTTGGGTTATGTGTGCCATGGGTAAAGACTCCTGAGAAGTTGCGACTGAACCATACAACACCCACGCGCCGCGAGTGGCGTATGCTGTCGCGCGCCCGCATTCGTTACACGCTACGGAGGAGACGGCCATGGCTGATCTACGGACGGTTCGATTCATCTCGTTCGGCGCGAGTTCTGTCGTGACGACTGGATCCCTCCACGGCTCGTTCGAGCGCCAGGGAATGGTGATCGAGCCTACGGAGACGCCGAACTCCACCGTGCAGATGCGGGGCCTCAGCACCGGCGAGTTCGACATCGCTTCGACGGCATTCGACAATGTGCTCGCGTGGTCGGGGCGCGAAGGAGCGGAGATCGTGGCCATCGCCCCTGCCGGCCAGAGCATCATCCTGCCGGTGGTGGTGCGCCCGGAGATCAACGACTGGGAGGACCTGCGCGGCAAGCCCTTGGCGGTGGACGCCGTCGATACGGCGTTCGCGCTGGTGTTGCGGCGGGTACTACAGTCGCATGGCCTTGACCTGGACGCCGGCGACTACGAGTTCGTCCCGGCAGGGGCAACCGGCTCCAGGTACGAGTCGATGGAGAAGGGCGAAACGTTCGCCGCTGTGCTGAACCCACCGTGGAACCAGCGTGCGGTTGAAGCCGGCATGAAAGCCTTCGGTGATCACCGCGACGTGCTCCCAAATTACCCTGGCGGTGTCTACGCGGTCTCTCGTAAGTTCGCTGAAGAGAACCGGGCTGTGGTCGTTGGCTTTCTGAAGGGGATCATCGAATCCTCCATCTGGATTGCCGACCCCGCCACTGCTGATCTCGCGGCGAAGCGCCTGGCCGCGGAGAGCGGATCACGCGAGGACGAGATCAAGTCGCGTCTACGTGGTGTGACCGCCGACATGGGCCTCAACCGCGAAGGTCTCGAAGTCGTCCTCGACCTGCGCGTTCGCTTTGGCTTGACTCCTCCCATGGGCGCGGATCTGGCGATTTACGTTGACACGTCATACTGCGAGGCAGCCGTTCAAGGGTAGTTTTGGTTGTTAGCTCGACTTCTTGCCTTTGATCAGTGCGTCGCGAGCGAGTAAGCGCTGGGCGCGGACGACGACGGGTACGTCCACCATTCGCCCGTCCACCTCGATTGACCCGCGACCCTCTGCGATCGACTGGTCGTAGGCGGCGACGATCCGCTGCGCACTGGCAACGTTGTTGGCCGATGGCGAGAAGGCTTCGTTGAGCAATGGCACGACACTAGGGTGGATGCACGACGCACCCTCGAGACCGAATCGCGCAGACCGCACGGCGTTCTCTCGAACAGAGTCCAGGTCCTGGTAATCGGCGACAGTGCCCATGAGCCCCAGCGGAACGACGCCTGCTGCTCTGGCCGCGATGACGGACTGTTGCTTGGGATACTGGAGCGTGTCCGGCGCGGGCTCCATGCCCAGGTCCAGCGATAGATCCTCGCCGCCGATCATGATGGCGACGACTCGTGGGTGAGCAGCGGCGATCTCGTCAATCTTGAGGAATGCGGTGGCACTCTCGATCATCACCGCGAACAGCGTATGGCCCTGCTCCATTCCGCGCTCTGCTTCGAGCCGGTCGACTAGAGTAGCGAGCAGCCGGACGTGATCAGGTCCTTCGACCTTGGGAAGCTGGAGGGCCCGGATGCGGGGACTGATTGCCGCCTCGATGTCGCGGACCGCGAGCTCCAATGGCTGGTTGGTACGAACCAGTACGTCAGCACCATCCCGGCCGACGAGCGCAGCGGCGTCTTGGAGCATCTCCCGAGCGGCAGCTTTCTCCCCCGGAGGGATGCTGTCCTCCAGGTCGAGGATGATGCCGTCGGCACCACGCAGGTGGGCCTTCTCGACGAAGCGCGGGACGTTGGTCGGTACGTACAGAAGCGAGCGCCAGAGCAGATCAGGGCCAGTCATGAGATGACTCCTTGTTTGCGGAGGTCTGCGACAGCATTAGCGTCGAAACCTAGTTCCGCTAGTAGTTCTTCGTTGTGTTGTCCGAGCCTCGGCGCGGGCAACCTGAATGCGCCAGGTGTCCCGGACAGCGTGGGCACGATGTTGTGCATGGGGATCGTGCCCATCTCGTCGTCAGGCAGCTCCACCACGATCTCGCGCTCCCGCACGTGAGGATCGTCCATGAACTGGGCGATGTCGTACACGGGGCCCGCCGTGACATCTGCTTCGGCGAAGATGCGGAGTGCTTCCTCCTGGGTGCGCTCCGCGATCCACTCGGCGACCACTCCATCTACCTCTTCACGGTGCTGCACGCGGTCGGCGTTCGTCGCGAATCGGGGGTCGTCGATCGCCTCAGGACGGCCTACGACGCGGAACACACGCTCGACCATCGACTGGATCGACGCTGACAGGGCAACCCACTTGCCGTCCGAGGTGGGGTAGACGTTACGAGGAGAGGCGGTGTTGGATGCGCTGCCCACCCGCTGCTTCAGCTTGCCGGTGGCCCTGTACCCAGCGGCTTCGGCACCGAGGATGGAGAACAGTGGCTCCAGGAGTGACAGGTCGATAACCTGCCCCTTGCCACCGTTGACCTCGATCTCGCGGAGCGCCATAAGCACCGCTGCTGCACCGTTGAGGCCAGCGACCATATCCGCCAGGGCCAACGGAGGCAGAACCGGCTCTCGATCAGGGAAGCCGTTCCGGTCGGCAAACCCGGACATCGCTTCAATCAGGGTTCCGAACCCGGGGCGCTCTCGGTAGGGTCCGGTCTGCCCGAACCCTGATATCCGCACGAGCACGAGCTTGGGGTTGCGGGCGTGGAGGGCCTCGGGCCCCAGTCCCATCATCTCGAGCCTGCCTGGCCGGAATCCCTCGATCAGGATCGCCGTGCTCTCGGCTAGGCGTAGCAGGATGTCGATGGCCGTTGGGTCGCGCAGGTTGAGCGCGAGGCTTTTCTTGTTGCGGGCGTAGACCTTCCAGGAGGTCGCGATATGGCTGTCGCCCCACGCTCGCAGCGGGTCGCCATGATCGCTGGGCTCGACTTTGATCACGTCGGCGCCGAAGTCGGCGAGTTGCAGTGACAACATGTTCCCGGCGACCAGGCGAGAGAGATCGAGGACCCTTACGCCGGTCAGCGGGCCAGTTGCATTCAGATCAAACTCACGCATCGTGTCCCATCTTACCGCCACCGGCATCGCTGGCATGATCAAAGATCGAAAGGGGCGGGTCGTGAAGACCCGCCCCTTTCGATCTCTCGTTGGATGCGGGCTAGCCGCGACCGGTGAGATCTTTGGCTTTGTTGAGCGTTGGAGTCGTGGTGGATGAGGCGGCTACCATGAACTGGTAGCCGTGCTCGACCAGCATGTCGATGTTGGCCATGTCAGCATGCGGGTGCCCGCAGATGACGTTGTTGGCCGCGCAGATCTTGCGAATCTCGGCCATGGCTTCGACGACGATAGGGTGGTCGTACTCGCGTGGGTGGCCAAGATCCTGGGAGAGGTCGCCTTCGCCGATGAGGACGACGCCGACGCCTGGGACCTGCTTGAGCATTTCGTCGAGGTTGCCGATGGCCTTGACCTCTTCGCACATGATGATGACGAGGATCTCGCCGTCAGGGTTGAGGGGCCAGACGTCGGCCTTCTTGTAGTAGTCCTGCTGGCTGATGCCCCAGTAGCGGGCGGCCGCGACGGGAGCGTCGCCTCGTTGGCCACGGGGCTCGAGGTAGGGCCGGTCTGTGGGCCGCGGGTAACGGGAGGCGGAGACCGCGTTGTAGGCCTCGTCAACGGTGCTGACGTGGGGCCAGACGACTCCGTAGACGCCGACGTCCAGGACCTGCTTGGCCAGGAACTGGTTCATCTCGCTGCCGTTGGGTGGGATGCGGACGATGGGAGTGACCTGCGGGGCAATGGTTCCGCCGCTGACGATCTGTCCACGGTTGAGCATGAACTGGAGCGTGTCGCGCAAGCCCTTGGTTTCGAAGGGATTGTGCTCCATTTCGAAGATCACGCCGTCGTAGCCGCTGGCGGCGAGGGATACGCCGTTGCCTATCTCCGCCGGGGAGAAGGTTGTGATGGCGGTCTTGCCCGCTTCAAGTTGCTTGATGATGCCGTTCAGTCGGGGAATCTCAGCCATGCTTACACCTTCACTTAGTTTGTTTCGGGAGGGAAATAGTTCTTGAGTCGCGGGTAAACCTTTAGAGCGTTGTCCTGAAAGATTTTCTGTTTGTCGGCCTCGGTGATCCCGGGGACTCCGTCGACATAGGGCTTGGTGTCGTCGAAGTAGCGGCCGGAGTTGTGGTCGATGCCACGAACGGCGCCGATCATCTCAGAGGCGAAAAGGACGTTGTCGGCACCGATGACGTCGACGAGGAGGTCGATGCCGCGCTGGTGGTAGACGCAGGTGTCAAAGTAGACGTTGCCGAGCAACTCTTCGAGAGGGGGCTTGCCCGCGTCCTGGGCGATGCCCCGGTAGCGGCCCCAGTGGTAGGGAACCGCGCCGCCGCCGTGGGGAATGACAATCTTCAGGTTCGGGAAGTCCTTGAAGATTTGGGTGGTGATGAATTGCATGAAGGCGACGGTGTCGCCGTTCAGGTAATGGGCGCCGGTGCCGTGGAACTGAGGGTTGCAGGACATGCTGACGTGGATCATGGCAGGGACTTCCAGCTCCTCGATCTTCTCCAGGAGGGGCCACCATTCCTTGGCGGTCATGGCCGGTTCGGTCCAGTAGCCGTCGGTGGGGTCCGGATTGAGGTTGCAGGCGACGAATCCTTGTTCCTTAACGCGGAACTCTAGTTCGGCGATGCTGTTGGAGGGACTGGCGCCGGGGGATTGAGGCAGCTGGAGCACAGGGATGAAGTTGTCGGGGAACAGTTGGTGGACCCGGTAGACGAGGTCGTTGACGGTGGTTGTCCACTGAATACTGGTCTGTTCGTCGCCATAGTGGTGGGCCATGCCACCGGCTGTGGGGGAGAACAGGGCGACGTCGGTGCCTCGGTCCTGCTGCAGCTTGAGCTGCTTGGTACCGATGGTTTCACGGATCTCATCGTCGGTGATTGCGAGCGGCTCGGTGAAGGGAGTACCGGCGCTATCAATCTGCCTGAGTCGCCATTCGCGAAGCTGGGTTGGGGCGGTTGTGTAGTGGCCGTGTACGTCAATAATCATATCGGCCGGGATTGTAGCCTGGGGTGCTCGCGTTGGCGAATCAGGGTCTACGGAGCAGCTGGAAGGCAGGGGATGTGAGAGATCCTTCGGTTCCGCTACGCTCAGGGAGGGGGGGCTGCGGTTGCTTAGGCGGCAAGTGAACGCTTAGGTGTCGAGCACGCTGGGGGCGAAGACGTCGGGGAGAGCGTAGCGGTCCTTCATGATGCCTTGCTCGTGACTGATGTGGATGTACCACTCGAGCATGCGCTTGTTGGCGGAGATGCCGTAGACGTAAGGGTCTCCCCATTGTTTGAATTGCTTTTCGACGAATTCGCGGAGGTAGAGGACGGAGAAGCTCCCACGGTCGCGCAGGAGGTCGTAGTGGGCTTGGGCTTTGGAGGCTTCGAAGCCGTCGTAGATGCGTCGCGCGAGGTCGGGGTGCTGACGGTCGAGTTTGCCACTCATGACCATCATGTGGACAGGGGTGAGGATGCTTTCGTCACGCCATAGGCGAAGGTCTTCGTCCATGTAGTCGGGGAAGAGCCTCCTGATGCGCGAGTCGCTTGCGACCCAGCCGAAGAGTTCGGGGTCGGAGACGTCGCCGAGGAAGGCGTCGATCTCGCCGTCGAGGAGGCGCTGGAGGTGGTCTTTGACGCTGACCTTGCCATCCTGGACGACTTCAACGTTGGCTGATCGGTCGTAGATAGGGAAGAAGTCCTCGGAGTCGGTAACGAGCCAGCGGAAGGTGGAGGTGTCTACGTCGTGCCTGTTCTTGAGGAGACCTCGGCACCAGGTGACGATGGCTGATCGGAACGATCGCGTGGCGATGCGCCGGCCTTCGAGGTCTTTGGGACCGGCGATGCCACGGTCGTTGCGGACGATCATGTACCAGTAGGCGCTCTTGCGTTTGACGAAGAGGGGCAGGCCGACGATGTCCCAGCCTTGGTCGATGGCGGCGAGCCAATAGCCCATGTTGAGGTCGCAGATACCGAAGTCACCAGTCTTCATGCGTGAGTCGCCAGTGGGAGTAGGGCCAAGTTCATCGATCGGCCTGAGGTCCACGCCTTCGATCGAGGTCCGGCCTTCCATCAAGGGCCGGACGATCTCGTACGTCATGGACGCGTAGCCGACGGAGACTTCGAGTTCCAACTTGCTGGCGGTGGCCATGGGATTCCTCCGGGGGAGCGCACTGCGAATTAGTGCGCACGGTAGAACTTGGCCTCACCGTGGTCAAGCGGGGTGTGTGGGTAGGACACAGCAAAGCCGGATCGTGACTGTATCGCTCCGGCTTTGCCCGCTATTTGGTTGTGGACTTTGACCTCGGCTGAGCGCACCGCAGTGTTGAAGTGGGCGGTGAATGCGGTGTCGTTGGCCGTCGATTTCGACGAGCAATGGCTACTCGCTAGGCAATGCCGTGGTCCTGGACGAAGGCTAGGAGCACGGCATTGGCTTCGTCGAAGATCTCTTCTTTGGTCCGGCCGCTGCGTTTGAGGACGGCGAAACCGTGGTCGGCACCTTCCATGAGGTGGAGTGTGGAGTGTTCGATCAACGCGGCCGCGTCGATTACCTCTTGAGGGGTGCCGAAGGTATCGCGAGTGCCGGAGCAGAAAAGGGTCGGTACGTGGATGTCAGGGAGGTGGGCGACGCGGGCCTTCTCGGGGTGGCCAGGTGGGTGGAGCGGGTAGGCGAAGGCTGCGAGCCCTGCGACGTCTGCGCCGCTGGCGGCGATGAGGGTGGCGACTCGTCCTCCCATGGAGCGCCCACCAATGACGACGTTGGTGTCGGGGAGGCGGACGGCTTCGAGGACGGCGAGCCAGGTGTTTTCGAGGATGGCTGGCCGGTCGGGGCGACGGGAGCCTGCTTGTTGGTAGGGGAACTGGAAACGCGCTGCGGGGATGCCGTTCGCTGCAAGGGTTTGGCAGGCGTGGGTCCCGAATGGGTCGTTGACGTGCGAGCCAGCGCCTGGTGCGTAGATGAATTGCCATTTCGCGCCCGGGTCGTCTGGTGTAGCTTCGATTACGGTGACGTTTGCCACGGTGCGTTGCATTTCGCTCATAGGGTCGTTTTACGACGAGGCGGGTTGTAGCGCAAGGCGGCGTTGGGTGAGGTGAGCGTTGTCTGTGGGCAGCGTTTGTTGCGGGAAGGATAAATTGTGCCCGCCCGGCCGCCCAAGACGCTGCTGGCGCGGTGCTGGGCGTTGGGGAGCCGGGGAATCTGGGACGCAGGCGTCGGAGGGAGGTGAGTACCGGCGCTATTGGGGGATCTGGATGGCGCCGCCGACGCCACCGACTCCGGTGCCGTCGCCTCGCTGACCGCGACGACCGCCGCCGCCAAAGCCACCGCCTGCTCCACCGAAGCCGCCGAGCGTGCCCGAGGCTACGATGATGGGGGTGTAGATACCTGCGTCGTTGCGCTGGCCGATGATGGTGATGTCGCTGCCGATCGCTAGCTGGTCCGCGAGGTCGGCGAACGCGATGGTGAGCTGGACTGGGGTGTCGTCGGCGACGGTGACGTCGATGGGGCCGTCGTTGGTTTGGAGGGTGAGGGCGCCTGCTGCGAAGCTGGTGATAGTGCCGGGGACCGCGTTGAATTCGGTGCCGTCGACACCCTGATTGCCCTGACTAGTTTGACCAAATATGCCACCCTGACCGCTATAGCCGCCGAGTGCGCCCCTGCCCCCGCCGAACCCACCTATGGTTACGTTGGTGACGCTGATGGCGCCGTCGGCGTTGCGCTGGAGGAAGGCCACGATCTCGGCCCCGGGGATGAGGGAAGTAGTGTCCCCTGCGGTCTCGGAGAGGCGCACTGGGGTTTCGGCGGGGACGATGATTTCGGCGTCAGCGCCAGTGTCACGGGATGTGACGACAATCCCTGTTGGGGAAAGCTTTGCTAGGGTGCCGGCGATGGGCTCGATGCCAGCAAAACGCCTAGCACCTTGGGGACGTGTGCCGTCGCCGAGTGGGGCGCCGTCAGGTGTCGCATTGCTCTCACTAGACGGGGCGCCGCTTGGATTAGGGCTGCTGTCGCCGGGAACGACCAAAGGTGTGGCGGTCGGTGAGTCGGCGCCGATTGCTAGTTCTTTGGTGTCGTGGCCGCTGAACGCGAACAGCGCTCCACCCGCGATCCCACCAAGAACCACCACTACCAAGAGCATGAGACTGAACGCTTTCGTCGACATATGTTAAAGTTACCTCGAGGTGCCGAGTGGGTGCTGAGGGAGGTTAGTCGGCTAACGCTTCTGAACTGCTTTCCAAACGGCGGCCCGGACTACCAACAGGGATCTGCGATGCGGTCTATTCATGGCGTAAGGCCTCGATCGGGTGCAGGCGCGAGGCACGGGCAGCGGGATAGATGCCAAAGAAAAGGCCTATGACGGCGGATACGCCCAGGGCAAGGACTGCGATGTCGGTGCTGAAGACGGTCTCGACGTCCTGGCCGGCGATGTTGCGTCCGTTGGAGAGGCGTACGAGCACCGCGCCGAGGGCGACGCCGATCCCGCCTCCGGCGATGCTCAGCAGCAGGGCTTCGAGGACGAATTGGTAGAGGATGTCGGCGCGTTTCGCTCCGAGGGCTTTGCGGATGCCGATTTCGCGGGTCCGCTCGGTCACGGAGACGAGCATGATGTTCATGATGCCTATGCCGCCGACGAGCAGGGAAATGCCTGCGATGGCGCCGAGGAACAACGCGAAGGTTTCGTTGGTTTCGTTCAGCGTGTCGAGAGTCTCTTGCTGATTGGTGATGGTGAAGTCGTCTTCGTCAGTAATCTCATGGCGGAGGCGCAGAAGGGTGGTAATCTCGGCCTCTGCAGCGTCGACGGCTTCGCCGCTGACGGCTTTCACGTTGATGGTCTGGACGTTGATCCCACCGTCGGCAGTGCGGTTGCTGGTGAGCCGGTTGGCGGCTGTGGTGATGGGCATAAGAACGCGGTTGTCCTCACTCCCGCCCTTGCTGCCCATGACGCCAATGACGGTGAAGACTTTCTGGTTGAGGCGGATGGTCTGACCGACGGGATCACGATTGCCATAGAGGGTTTCGGCTATCTGCGAGCCAAGGACGGCGACTCGCGAGCCGTTGATGACGTGGGCAGACGTGATGGCCTGGCCGAGTTCGATGGTGAAGTTGCGCACCGGGAAGAAGTCACTGGTGACGCCGAGGATCATTGCGAAGGTGTCCTTTTCAGCCGCAACGACTTGGCCGTTGGTCTGGATCTCCGGGGCGATCGCCGCGACCGACGGCGCGAAGACCGAGTCGAGGAGTGCGATGGCGTCGTCGATGGTCAGATCTTCACTGTCACTGCCGCCGCCGAAGGTGGCACCTGCGGTTGAGATGGGGCGCACGAACAGGAGGTCTGAGCCGAGGGATTCGATGCGTTCGGTGATGACGTTCTGGCTACCCCGTCCGATGGCCATCAGGGATATGACGGCGGCGACGCCGATGATCATGCCGAGGAGCGTTAGGCCTGTGCGCAGCTTGTTGGAGCCCACGGAGAACCACGCGGTGCGTAGGAGGGCGAGGAGGCTCATGCGTAAAGCTCCTCGCTGGAAACGGCTGTCCTGGGGTTCGCTATGCCCTCATCCGAGACGACAAGGCCGTCCTTGATGGTGATGGCTCGCTGGGTGTGTTGGGCGATGTCAGGCTCGTGGGTGACGATGATGACGGTGCGGCCCTGTTCGCGGTTGAGGCGCTGGAGCATAGCCATGATCTCGATGCTGGAGTGACTGTCGAGGTTGCCAGTGGGTTCGTCGGCGAGTAGCAAGACGGGATCCTTGACTAGCGCGCGGGCGATGCCGACACGCTGCTGCTGGCCGCCTGACAATTCAGCGGGTTTGTGATTCGCTCGGTCGGCCAGGTCAACGGCGGCGAGGGCGGCGCGGGCCTGCGTTTTGGTGGAGCCGGTGCGCCCGTAGAGCAAAGCTAGTTCTACGTTGTCGAGGGCCGTGAGCCTGGGCAGCAGGTTGTAGGTCTGAAAGACGAACCCGATGCGCTCGTTGCGGGTCTGCGCGAGGCGTCGGTCGCCCCATAAGCCGACCTCGTCACCCTCGATGCGGTAGGCGCCACTGGTGGGCACATCTAGGCAACCGAGAATGTTCATAAGGGTGGACTTGCCGGAGCCGGAGGGACCCATGATGGCGACCATCTCACCCTGGTCGATGTTGAGGGTCACGCCGTTGAGCGCGGGGACTTCGATGGTCCCGATGCGGTAGATCTTCTTGACGTTGTCGAGCTCAATGAGAGCCATTAGGAGTCGTCCTCGTCGAACCGGTTGTCTCTGGCGCCCTGATTACCTTGACCAGTTTGACCAAATTGGCCACTCTGACCACCGAAACGGCCTCTGCCACCCTGACCACCGCCGAAGCCGCCACTACCTTGGAGTTGTCTGAGGATTTGTGGGGTTATGGCGAATTGGGTGGAGCTGGCGCTGGGCGCGGGCATGACGACCTGCTCACCTTGGGTGAGGCCGGCCGTGACGATGACCCAGAAGTCGTCGCTGGAGCCGAGATCGACAGGGCGCTCGACGATCTCTCCGCCGTCTGAGACGCGGACGAACGGGTCCAGGAAGCTGCCCCGGATTGCAGACGTGGGGACGCGCAGGACATTGACCTGTTGGCTTATAACGACGCTTGCAGTGGCGGAGAGGCCTTCGCGGAGCTCAAGGCCTTCGGGAACGTCCACGATGATGCTGACGGGGAACGTCACTACGCCTTGGTTGTTGGTGGGTGAGCCGATCGCAGTGACGGTGCCGCGAAGTGTCTGGTCAGGCAAGGCAGTGAGGGCGACGGCTGCGATGACGCCTTCGGCGATGGACAGGACGTCGATCTCGTCCACGGTGCCTGCGATCTCAACAACTGAGTGGTCGGTGATGGTAATCAAGCCTGATTGGTTACCGGTCGCTGAGTCGCCTTTGACCATGTTGACGTCGGTGACGACTCCGGTGATTGTTGCTACGAGGTTGATCCCCGTCAGGTTATCGTTGGCGGTGTTGAGCTCGTTCTCTGCTGCGGCCACCTGTTGACGCAGCACTTCGAGGTCCTTATCGTCAGCCGCCACGTGGAGGTCGGTGAGGGATTCCTTGGCGGCGTCTACGTCTGTCTGTGCAACTATCACCGATGCGCGAGCCACGTTGATCTTGTTGGTATCGACGCCTGAGTTGAGCTCGGCAAGGGTCTGTTGTGCGGAGGCGAGCCTATCGGCGGCTTTGGTTACAAGAGTTGTGGCGGAGTCGATGGCCTTGCTGGAGTTGAGCTCGGTGGTGGCGAAGCCGGTGCGCTTGGTTTGCAGCGTGTCCCACGCGGCATTGAACTCGGCACTGACGCAGGTGCCCTGGAGCGGAATGGTCGTCCCGCAGTCGCCGATGATGGCGCCGGGGAAGAACGCGACGTACCAGAACAGGGTTGCTTCGTTCCAGACGGTCGCAGGGTCGTCTGGCGGGGTGCCTCTCAGCAGCGCAAAGTTGGTGTCGCTCTGGGCAACGGGGAATAGGGCGGTCAGATCAGCTCCCATGGTGGCGAGGACAGCGGCGGGATCGAGGGTGGGGTTCACACTGAGGGTGGGTGCGCCAAGCCAACGGTCGAACGCGGCAACATACGCGTCTGATGCGTCGACCTCAGCGGTCTTAGCGTCGGTGACCTTGCCGTCCCACTCGTCGCTCTCGAGGGCGAGGCTGGCTTGGGCGGTGGCAAGCTCAGCTTTTGTGTCGGTCACGTCGGCTTCTGCCTGGGTGACGTCGGTGAGGACTGCGAGGTCATCTTGCGCTTTCTCGAGGGCGAGCTTTGCCTTGGCGATGGTGTTCTCGGCCTTGGCGATGGCCTGGGCGTCGGCGGGCTCAAGGGCCTGAATAAGCTTGTCGTTCGCGTCGCGGAGGTCGACTTCGGCGCGGGCGACGCGTAGCTGCATGGTGGTGAGTGACGCCGCGTCGAGGGTGGCGAGGGTCTGCCCCTCCTCGACGGTGTCGCCTTCCTCCACGAAGACCTTGCCAACGGTGCCGTTGGTTTCGAAAGCTGCCGTCACCACCGTTGGGAAACTGAGGGCGCCGTCGGTCGACACGACACTGATAAGGTCGCCGATCTGCGCGGGGACGAGTTGCTCGTCTTCAGCGAGGGATCCGGAGCCCTCGCTGTTGATGGTGTCGAAGGCGATGTATGTGCCTACGCTAGTGCCGATGGCGGCGACCGCGAGTGCCAGCGCTTGCCATACGAACAGCGGACCTAATCTTGCTGCGAACATGCCCATCCCCAATACCTCGTCATCGTGTTCGTGTATGTCTAACGGTCCAGCGGGAGCTCAAACGTGAAGGTGCTGCCCTCACCTGACTTGCTACTGACGCTGATGGTGCCTCGGTGGGCTTCCACAAGCTGCTTGGCAATGGTCAGCCCGAGCCCGGCGCCGCCGGTGGCCCGGGAGCGTGAAGGATCGAGCCGGTGGAACCGGTCGAAGATGCGGTCGAGCTCTTCTTGGGGTATCCCTCGCCCGGTGTCGGCGATGCTGATTCGGGCGACGGTGGCCGTTGCTTCGACGGTTACGGAAACAGCGCCGTGCTCCGGTGTGTGCCGGATCGCGTTCTCTAGGAGGTTGTCCATAACCTGATCGATCCGCCCTTTGTCGATAGAGGCCATGTGCATCGTGTCGGGGCCCGCGAATGACAGTGCGATCTGCTTCGCGTCGGCACGTGGCCGGAAAGCATTGGTGCAGGTTCGCGCCACGTCGATGAGCGACGCGGGTTGTGGGTCGAGGGGCAGCGCGCCGGCCTCAGCGAGCGCTAGCAGTCGTAGGTCCTCAATGAGGTGTGTGAGGTGAAGCACCTGCCGGTGGAGGGTGTCGATGGTGGATTCATCAGCGTCGACGACGCCGTCGCGGATGGCCTCGACGTAACCTTGGATGTTGGCAAGCGGCGTCCGTAGTTCGTGGGCGACGTCGGCCATGAGGACGCGGCGTTGCGCTTCAGCCTGCTCAAGACCTTCGGCCATGGCGTTGAATGTGTGGGCCATTTCGCCAACTTCGTCGTTGCGGGTGATATCGACGCGCTGGGTGAAATCACCTGCACCTAGACGTTCGGCGGCGTACTGGAGGGAGCGCAGCGGCGATAGGGTGCGGCGTGATACGAATATGCTGATGGCAACGGCTACGACGCCCCCGCTGAGGCCTGTCCACAGGAGGAAGAAGTCGATTCTGGTGATCATGGCGGCAGCCGTGGGCCCGGGTCGGACGAAGGCGTCGGAGCCTGCTCCGGTGAAAGCGATGGAGCCGAGGTTGAGGCCGCCTTCACCAATCGGGAGGAGTGCGGCGCCAGGCTTGGGCCGGAGATCCCCCCCGCGGCCGGCCTTGGGGAAGGCTCCGCGGCCGTTCTCGCGCTGGAATCGTTCGCCAAAGAAGGCGTACTCGGGTGCGACCGGGGTCTCGCTGATGACTTGGCCAGCCTCATCTGTGACCGCGATACGGAGGCCGTAGAGGGAGCCGGCCTGCTTGATGAACTGCTCCAGTTGGGGGCCACGACGACCGCTGGCGACGAGTACTTGGATCATAGTTTCGAGGCGCTCCTCGCGGACGGAGACGATTTCATTCTCGTAACGCTCGATCTGCTTGGCTGCGCCGTAACGGGCGGCGACGGCCACGCTGCCGAGAACTAGGACCAGGACGGCGGCGAACCCGACCATGAGCCGGAACTGGAGGGAAGCTAGGAATTTACGCATCGCCGAACCTGTACCCGGCGCCGTACACCGTTTGGATGTACTTCGGGTGGGCTACCTGGCCTTCCAACTTGCGTCGGAGGTTGGACACGTGAGTGTCCACCGTGCGATCAAAGCCTTCGAACTCGTCGCCAAACACACGGGAGATGATGTGCTCGCGGCTGAAGATACGGCCAGGTTCTGCCATAAGAATGCGTAGGATCCCGACCTCAGTGGGCGTGAGCTTGATGCGCAGGCCGTTGACCTCAGCGACGTGCTTGGTGACGTCGAGGGTCACACCGTCGAGGGCGAGAATCTTGGGCCCTGTGTCTTCCTGCAAGCGAACGGCGCGCCGAAGCACCGCTCGGACACGGGCGGCTAGCTCGCGTGGGCTGAAGGGTTTGGTCATGTAGTCATCGGCGCCGATGTCGAGGCCCATGAGGCGATCCTCCTCTTCGACCCGGGCGGTGAGCATGATGACGGCGATGTCGGACTCGGTGCGCAGGGCGCGGCAAACGGCGATGCCGTCGAGTTTGGGGAGCATGAGATCGAGGACGACGAGATTGGGCTTGCGCTCGCGAGCGATCCGTAGGCCTTCTTCGCCGTCGGCCGCAGTCAGCACTCGATGGCCGTCGCGCTTGAGGTAGCGCTCGACGAAAGCGGTGGTCGTTGGGTCGTCTTCGACGATGAGTACGGTGCTTGGCACGATCTTCACTCTTCATGCTTCCCTGGGAGAGAACAGTTCCGTTATAGAGCAATATTGTCAAGGAAGTATGAAGCCTATTAACCTGATTTGGGTTGCGCCATTCGGCCGTAGGCGGACCCATCACTTATCTCAGGAGGTGGTTGTGGTTTACGTAGACCCTACGGAGGTTGCACCCGAGAATTACAAGACAGTCTGGCAAGAGGGCCCCAGACGTGTTGTTGAAATGCGGTTGAAGTCGGGAGAGATAGACACCCAGCACTCACATCCCGACATGGTTGCTTACTTTGTGAAAGGCGGCAAACTCAGAGTGCACTTGGAGAATGGGGAGTTCACAGAAGCGGATTATCCGGATGGTTTCGTTATGCCGCATGAACCTTGGACACATACGATGGAGAACGTGGGCACAACCGATGTTTTCGTAATCATCTTTGAGACGAAGTAGCGCAAACTTCAAGTTAGATTGGGAATGAAGAAGAAGGGCCGCTGTAACTAGCGGCCCTTCTTCTTTGGTGGTGTGGACCGCTTACTCGGGGGTTAGCGCATCTGGGGAAGGGACGGTGACGGGTCCTTCGCGGGCCTCTCCTCGTGTCCGGATGACGTTAGGGCGAGGCGCCTCGTATGAGGATGGCGTTAACCGGGGAGCGGGCGCCGGTTGCGGGCTGTTGGTCGGGCTATTGAACATCGGTTGGCGGCGCGCGACAATTCGGCGCAGTTGGAACCGGCCGGATTCGAAAAAGGGGTAGCTATGGGCATGGGCATCAGCGGAGTGAATCACGTTGCGTCGCTGGCGAGGAACATGGACGAGACGGTTGCGTTCTATGGTGAGGTGCTCGACGTGGGCATAAAGCGAATCGCGTCTGACGCGCCCAACCATAAACATTACGTGTTCGACCTGGGCGGCGGTGCGACGCTCGATTTCTTCGAAGCCGCATCCAGCGTGGCCGAGAGCACTCGCGATGCGATCGGTGGGCTGAACCACCTTGCGCTTACTACCCATCCGGAGTTCATTGCCACAGTGGAGGCGAGGCTGGTTGACCGCGACTGGGAGTTCCGCCCAGAGGAGCGCGCGGGCCAACGCACGATCTATTTCAAGGACCCCAACGGAATCACGCTGCAGTTGTACCCGGAGACGGGTGGGACGCGCGCGGGGCCGGGGGGCTAGGGTCGGCCGTGCCTGGCTTAGACCGGGAGGGTGCCGACGTCGGGTTCGACGTTGAAAGCGTTGAGTGTGCCGGCGATCATCGAGTAGTAGCCGGCGGTGGCGGTGAGGTCGACGGTCGCCTTGTCCCCGAAGCGGTCGTTGGCTGTTTTGAACGTGGCGTCGGATACGCGGTGGTTGTTGAGCAACTCTGACACGTAGTTGAAGACGATGGTTTCGTCGGGCGCGAGGCCAGCAGGCGCCGTGCGGTCGCGGATGGCCGCGATGGCCTCGGGACGGGTTCCGGCTTCGGCTTCGGCGATTTTTTGGTGGGCGGTCCACTCGTACTGGCAATCCCAGAAGCGAGCGGTCGTGAGGATGGCGACCTCACGAAGGTCGTCGGGCAGGGTGGTCTCGAAACGGATGTAGGCGCCGGTGTGGGCGATGCGCTGGGCGACGTCAGGGCTGTGGAGAAGCATGGCGAAGGGGCCACGGACCGCTCCGCGACTACCGGCAATCTCGTCGAAGATGTGCTGCTGGTCGGCGGGTAGGTTGTCGCGCTCGATCTGGGAAAGCCTTGCGGTTGCCTTGGGTAGTTCTGCCATCATCTGCTCCTGATTGCGCGTTGGTTTCGAGGCGTGAGTTTAGCAGCCACGTGCGTATAATGGCGCGACTTTCTGGAGGCCAAATGGACTTCGAGTACAGGTACTCTGCTGAGCAGGACGCTTTTCGGCGCGAAGTGCGGACGTTTTTCGACGCTCGTGTGCCCGTGGAACGTCGTGGGCCGGTGGATCCAGAGTCGCTGGACGACGATACGTTCTCGTATTTCCGCGAGGTGCATAAGGAGATGGGCGCGCGCGGGTGGTTGTACCCGACGTACCCGAAGGAGTACGGCGGCGGTGGGATGACGGCGGATCACGAGATGGTCATCGAAGAGGAGATGGCGCGCCGTAATATACCGAGGCATTTCTCCAACGGGTTGGTACTGCCTTCAATCCTGGTGTGGGGTACCGAGGAGCAGAAGGTGCGCTTCCTGACGCCGCTGCTTACGGGCCAGGAGACCTGCTACCAGACGTTCAGCGAGTCGCAAGCGGGGTCGGACCTGGCGGCGATCAGCAGCACTGCGGTGCGTCATGGCGATGATTGGGTGATCAACGGCCACAAGTTGTTCATCACAGGGATCCGCGAGCCGGACCTGATGTACGGCCCGTTCGTGACACAGCCCGATGGCGCTCGGCACCACAACATGGGCTATTTCCTTATCCCGTATCCGACACCCGGTGTGACGCTGACGCGGATGGTGCTGCTGAATGGGCCCGGGCAATTGTTCATCAATTTCGACAACGTCAGAGTGCCCGCCGAAAACCTGCTGGGCGGTCCGAACGAGGGGTGGCAGGTGGCGGCGACAACGCTGGAGCAAGAGCATGGCGGTCGTGGCGCGGCGTTCTCGGGGGACGAGGATACGCAGGAGCTGCTGCAGTACGTGCGCGAGACGAAGCGTAACGGCGTGGCGATCAGTTCCGATCCGACGGTCCGCTTGAATGCGATTGATAACTACATCGAAAGCCAGATCCACCGATTGCTGGAGACGCGCAACTTCTGGATGTATGTCACTAAGAGAGAGATGACGTATCACGGGGCGCAGAGCGCGCTGTGGCGCAAAGAGTTCAAGGTGCGCAATGCCGTTCGCGAGGCGGCCATCATGGGTCCATACGCATTGCTGGACCATACCGACGATGCGACGGTGAACGGTGGGTCCGCAGAGGTACGTCAGCGCCGCAATGTGGCGTGGACACACCCGGGAGGCACGCCCGAGATTATGCGATTGATTATCGCGAGGCGGCTGGGAATCAGCCGTACGCGTGAACGTGCGGCACCCACACCCTCGACGGCGACGGCCTACACGGGCTAGGACATCTATGGACCTGGCACTCAACGAAACGCAGCTGATGCTCCAGAGCATGGCTCGCGAGTTCCTGTCGAACGAGGTACCGAAGACGGCCGTGCGGGCCATCGACGAGAGTGCGACGGGGTTCTCGGCCGAGCTTTGGCAGAAGATCACCGATCTCGGCTGGGCGGGGATGGGCGTTGCCGAGGAGCATGGTGGCACAGGTAACTCGTTAGCAGACCTGGCGTCGGTGTTCGAGGCGTTGGGCGAGGCGGCGTGCCCGAGCCCGCTGCTGTCGCAGGCTTTCGCTGCCCACGTGATCCAGGCCGTGGCGACCCCAGACCAGCAGGCAGCGTTGCTCCCCCGGATCGCGACGGCGGAGCGCCTGTATGCTGTTGCCATCACGGAGCGTGATTACGGCTGGGGCGCGTGCGCGGCGCAGATGTGTGGCGGTGTCGACGGTGACCGCGTCGTCATCGGGGGAACCAAAATGTTCGTTCCTTACGCTGCAGTGGCCGACGAGTTGCTGGTGTTGGTGCGGACGAGTGACGCCAACGAGTCAGAGCAGGGGCTGACCCTTGCACGCGTCGTACGTACGGCGCCAGGGATTGACGTGCGCCGCCAGCGTGGCTGGTTGGGTGAGCCGGTGTGCGAGGTGACCTTCGACGAGGTGCGCGCCGAGGTGATTGGCACGCCTGGCCAAGCGTGGCCCGGTGTCGAGACGGCGCTCGATCGGACGGTCGTGCTGCTGTCGGCGTTCATGTTAGGGGGCACGCAGGCGGTGCTGGATATGTCGGTGGAGTACAGCAAGGCGCGGATGGCGTTCGGTCAGCCCATCGGGACGTTCCAGCGGGTGCAGGACCTGATTATTAAGGCGCTGAATGATGCGGATGCGATTCGCTGGACGACCTATGAGGCGTTGTGGAAGCTGGACGAAGGCCGTCAAGATTCGGGGTTGGCGGCGTCGATGGCGAAGGCTGTGGCGTCGGAGGGATTCGACCGGGCGTGTGAGAACGCGCACTACGTCCACGCTGGAGCGGGCATGGACCTCGACTACGGCCTGACGAATCACACTAAGCGTTCGAAGTTCTACGGCCACTACCTGGGCGACGCGAATCACCACAAGATGCGCATGGCGCGCTCGCTGGGCCTGGGGGGGCCATCATGAGCTGCCAACACTGCGTTGGAATCGAGCAGTTCTTCGACACCCAACAGGCGCAGAAAGACCTGCGAGGCTACCGGTCCGAGGGGCCGATGAAAGCGGCGCAGATGCTGCTGCAAGCGCTGGAACAGGCGGGTGTCGACGGGTCGGCGTCTGCTGGACATCGACGCTGGCGTAGGTGTGTTGCAGCATGAGTTGCTAAAAGCGGGGCGCGAAGGTACCGTCGGGGTCGAAGGCTCGACCGCGTACATCGCAGCGGCGCAGGAGGAGTCGGAGCACGCCAAGTAGCTACTTGGGGGAAGCGGATAGATGGTAAAGGGGAGGCTAATGCGGGATGGAACCACAACTGTTCAGTTACCAACGCCCAGATAACGACCGTTCGAAGAACCTGACGGTTCTGTGCAAGACAGATAGATTGTCGGCTGACATGCAATTGGTGGAAGAAGGGGGGGAGAATAAGCTGCATAGCCACACAGTAAGCGACGGCTTCTTCTTTGTGATGGCGGGCGCGGTGAAGTTCTACGGTGAGGGGGACGTGTTGCTGGCCGAGTTGGGGAAGGAAGAGGGGGTAGTGATGCCTCATGGCTTCAAGTACTGGTTCGAGAGTTCGGGCACGGAACCGCTGCAGATCCTGCACGTCGCCGCGAAGGACCCGAGCATCGATGACGTAAGGGTGGGCCCCAGCCGGGAGAAGTCGGGCGTCTAATGAACCCGGTAACGTTCCAAGATGGCCAGATCTGGCTCGACGCCAAGGCCGGGGCCCTGTGGCACGTTGAGCCGGCCGCTGGTGGCGACGACGGCATCGCCGAGTGGGCTTGCTCCGAGATCGCAGTAGCGATGCTCGACGGGCACGGCGGTTTTCATGGCTGCGACGATGTGGATGGTCGCGAGCAGGCCCGGCCCGACGAAGGGGCAATGAGGAACGGCACGCATGCCAGCGCTCTCGGCGATCTCGACCATGCGCATGACGTCGCTGATGCCGCCGTGCTTGACGACAGAAGGCTGAACGATATCGACGGCTTCGCGAGCCGCCATCCATTTGACGTCGTAGGGGTTACCGATGTTTTCGCCGTTGGCGATCGGTACCCCGCCCTCGCGGCGGACGCGCGCTAGGCCGTCGTAGTCGTCGGGGGGCGAGACGGGCTCTTCCAGCCACGCGATGTCGTAGGGCTGCATCTTCTGGGCCATGGCGATGGCCTCGTCGGGGTACCAGGCGCAGTTGACGTCGACCATCAGCGGCACGCCGGGTCCGAGCGCCTCACGCGCGGCGGCGACGGCTTCGACTGTTCTTTCGTGGAGTTTGATCTGGCGATAACCGCGCTCGTAGGCGCTGGCGGCGATGTGCTTGACGGTGGCTGGGTCGTGATAGCGGAACATGCTGGCGTAGGCCTCGACAGTTTCCTTACGTGTTCCGCCCAGGAGTTGCCAGACGGGTTTGCCTTCGACCTTGCCCTTGATGTCCCACATGGCGATCTCAATGGCGGAAAGGGCGAAGCGTCCGGGGCCGCCTCGCATCATGTTCTGGTAACGCCGGCGCAGGTCCTCGGCGACGGCCTCGATATCGGTCGGATCCTGGCCGATGGCCAACGGGCCAACCGCGTCTGCGATGGCTGGGATGGTGACTGGGACGGTCGCGAAACTGAAGGCTTCACCCCAGCCGGTAATGCCTTCGTCTGTCTCAACCTTTACGAAAAGCGCGAGGACGTTGTCCGCGCTGTGGCCTGGGGCTGATTCCCGTTTGGGCGCACCATCCTCGTAGGGCAATGCGACCAGGATCGGCTCAACATTCGTGATTTTCATGGTTTCCCCGCTTCTTCATATGGCGCCAGTCGTGTGGCCGTTGACCCTAGCGTACCCAGGTGTTCGCGGATGTTACCAGCGGACCTTCCTGCTATGCAGGCGCTACCAGCGCCACTACCCGATGTCTTTGCTCGAGACAGGTCTCGTCAGCTACGACCTCAATCTTTTTCCTTCCCGTAGCATTGCGATCACCTTGTTGGAGCGTCTTTGTTTGGTTGATTCTTGCTTTGCTTCGGCTATCCATTGGGCGCGTCGCGGCCGCTGAACGACACAGTACGGGCTGTTGGCCTCTGTCGCGCTAGATCTGGGTGGGGTGGCCCCAGGTGGAGTCGTAGTTGCGTTGCTGATCAGATGGGCCCGTTGACGAGATTGTCGGTAAGGGGTGAGGGATTCTTCGCGGACTCCGTCTCGACTCAGAATGACGTTAACGAGTGCAAGGGAGAGTTAGGGGTGACTGGCAGGGGCGACGGTGAGGCGAGTAGGCTGGGCGCGCTGGATGCGATAAGGGAGGGCCTATGGCAGGTGCGCTGGACGGCGTGAAGGTGCTGGAGTTCTCGGAGGTCATTGCGGCTCCGACGGCAGGAATGGTGCTGGCGGATATGGGCGCAGATGTAATCAAGGTGGAGCCGCCCTGGGGGGAGTCTTGGCGCTTGAACCTGGCGTTCGTGCCGCTGGAGAGTCGTGGGTTCATTGCGGTGAATCGAGGCAAACGCAGCCTACCGCTGGACTTGACGAAGCGAGAGGCGTTGGAGATCGCGCACGAGTTGGTGCAACAGATGGATGTGGTGCTGGTGAACTACCGGCCAGATGTGCCAGCGAAGCTGCGGATCGACTACGAGACGCTCTCAGCGATAAACCCGCGCATCGTGTACGGGGAGGCGACGGCATTCGGGAAGGAGGGGCCGCACGCGAACCGGCCAGGGTACGACCTGATTGCGCAGGCGGTTTCAGGTTTGATCGCGAACGACCAGAAATTCCTGGATGGCGTGCCAAGTTTGTACCAATCGACGCCTTTCGTGGACCTCTTCACGGGGAGCGCGCTGGCCTCAGGTGTCATCGCGGCGCTGTTCGCTCGGGAGCGCACAGGGCGAGGGCAGAAGGTCGAGACGTCACTCTTGCAGAGCGCTCTGTCGTTGCAGGGCTTACGGTCGATCTGGATCGAGGTCTTGGATGCGGAGAGTCAAGCTGACTTTGTGGGCGACATCCAGCGGATGCGCCGCGAACGGCGTTCGATCGGCGATGCAGTGGCTCGCTACAACGAGTTCCAGGGGCGCAAGCCGGGGAATCAGCGCTACTTCTACCGGACGTATGCGACGGCTGATGGCGCTATTGCCGTCGGTTGTCTGAGCACGCCCCTCCGGAAGCGCTTGTTGGATGTGCTGGGGATCGAGGGAACGGGTGTGCTTGCGAGCACGGGGCCGAGTGACGAAGACGATGGAATCATGGAGAAGGCGGTCGAGGTTATCGCAGGCAGAACCACGGAAGAATGGGTCGTGGCGTTCGACGCGGCGGGAGTTCCCGCGGGTCAGGTAACGTTCGCCGAGGAGCTGTGGGATGACCCTCAGGTGCTGGCGAACGATATGGCGGTCGAGGTCGACCACTCGCTGGTCGGGCGCGTGCGGATGGCATCGCCGTTGGCGAAGCTGAGCGATACGTTTGTGGAGTTGAGCGTTGCATCGCCTGCGCTGGGCCAGCACACGGAGGAGATTCTTAGAGAGTTGGGCTACGACAGCGATCGTGTTGAGGCGCTTCGCCGCATGGGGGTCACGGCTTAGATCAAGCCCATGCCTAGGGCCGCGAGCAGACCCATGTTGGCGGCTGCAGCTACGGCTACGGCGATTACAGAGAACCACGCCACTGATTGGCGGATAGTGTTCTTTGGAGGCAGGGACGGAACCTGTATGTGGACCTCTTATGCTCGGATGGGTCAATCATCAGCAAGGCAGCGTTCCGCGACCAGCGTATAATCATTCAACCTGGATACGATGATTGCTGCGCTGGACGCTCAGGCAACCGTCTGGCGCTAAAGCGGAGGCCGAATATGCTGCCAGGGGTGCGCCTCTTCGAAGGCGGCAGATGCGCGGATGACGGTGGCCTCGGCGCCAAGCCGGCCGACGACGTGGAGCCCGACGGGTAGGCCGTCGCTGGTGAATCCGCAGGGGATACTGGCTGCGGGATTGCCGGTCATATTGAACGGATAGCTGAACGGCGTGAAGTCCCACAGTGGGTCGGCTAGTAGTCGGCCGTCGATGGTCTTCGGGAACTCGCCGAGGGTGAACGCTGGGATCGCCAGTGACGGTGTGAGTAGCAGGTCGTAGTTGGCCATAAGGTTGCGCACGATGCCACGGTGGCGCTCCAACTCGCGAAGGGCGAACGATAGCTTGATGGCAGGCCAGGTTGAGGCGTTCTCTAGCTGCTGACGGAGGAAGGGATCCAAGTCGTCGCGGTGGCTCTCTAGCAGGTGGCCGTAGTTGGCGACGAGGTCGGTTTCCCAAACCGTACGGAACGTCTCCAGGATCAGTGCACCATCAAGATTGAGCGTCGGTTGCTCGACAATGGCGCCGAGGTCGCTGAAGGTTAGTGCGGCCCGCTCTGTGATGCGCCGAACCTCGGGGTCGACGGCGGCGTAGCCGAGATCGGGGCTCCACGCGATACGTAGGCCACGTACGTCGGGGATGCAGGTGGCGAGGAAATCGGGCGCGGGTGTGGTGATCGCCGTGGGGTCTCGTGGGTCAGGACCCGCCATGACCTGGAACAGCATGCACGCGTCGCGGACGGTTCGGGACATGGGGCCGTTCTGGGAGAAAGGGCGCCAGCCGCCGGCGCCGTCGTAGGGTGCGGGGACTCGGCCCTGGCTGGGCTTGATGCCGTAGACGCCGCAGAACCCAGCGGGGATGCGGATGGAGCCGCCGCCATCGCTGCCGGTGGCGACGGGGCAGAGGCCAGCGGCGAGCGCCGCTGCCGCGCCGCCTGAGGAGCCACCGGGCGTGCGAGCCGGATCCCACGGGTTTCGGCAAGGCTCGCCAATGAGATTTTCGGTGCTGCCACGATGACCGAACTCAGGCGTATTGGTCTTGCCGAGGAAGACTGCGCCAGAGGCGCGCAAGCGCTCGGAGACGATGTCGTCGGCATCGGGGACCCAGTGCTCGAATGCTTTGGAGCCGCGTGTGGTGCGCAGACCTTTGGTGATGGCGAGGTCCTTTATGGAGATAGGTAGTCCATGGAACGGCCCACGCCGCTTTCGGATTGCGATGGCGGTGTCGGCCTCTTTCGCCTGCGCCAGCGCGGCCTCGCCAGCGACGGTTAGGTAGGCGTTTATCTTGGGGTTTACTTCGTCGATGCGGTCGAGGAAGGCTTGGGTGAGTTCGACGGAGGAGATCTTTCGGTCATCGAGCATTTCGCTCAGCCGCCACGCGGACTCGCCGGTCAATGAAGGGTCGTTAGCCATGGATCGCTTCTCCAGATAACCATTGTGCCTGCTGTGGCGAATGGTAGCCGCGCACGAGGCGTTGCGGGCTTAGAATGAGCGCGGCCTTTCGGCCAGTCGTCTTTTGGGGAGGGCTTCTTGTTCGGTGGGGCAATGAGCGACATGCGCGCGCTGGGTGTGCACCGGAGCGCGAGTCTTCAGGTCATCTTCGGGTCGTCCGTGATGATGATTATGGGCGTCAGCCTGGTCTACCCCGTGCTGCCGGTGATCGCGGATGCGTTCGACATCGGCGAAGGCAGCATAGGGCTCGTGCTGACAGCGTTCACGGTGCCTGCGATCTTTCTGTCGCCAGTCGGTGGCATGCTCATCGACTTGCGTGGCCGGAAGCAGGTGCTGGTCTCGAGCCTTTTGCTGTACGGAGTGTCGGGGCTGGCTATTCTGTTGGTGGATTCGCTGCCGTCGTTGCTGGCGTTCCGCTTCCTGCAGGGAATGGCCTACGCCGGCATCATGCCGCTGGTCGTCGTGTTGATTGGCGATACGTTTTCCAAGGAACAGGAGACGACAGCGCAGGGCGTGAAGGTCATGCTCGATCGGACAGCGTTACTCGTCATCCCGGCGGCATCGGGTGCGTTGGGCGCTATTGCGTGGCAGTTGCCGTTCGCGCTGTACGCGGCGGCGATACCGCTGGGGCTCGCGGCTTGGCGTTGGCTGCCGGAGCCGTCCATCACCAAGCACTCGCACGCGCCCACATACGTGAAAGGGGTGTTCCGTGCCTCGATGCGCGTGCGGTCGATCACCATCTTCTCAATGAGTTCAATGCGGTTTTTTCTTGAGATGAGTTTCTTTATATATGTGCCGCTGTACGCCATCGACCGCTTAGGGGTTGAGGTGAGTCGTGGTGGCTTGCTGTTCACGGTGTTCGCGATCGGGTCGATAGTGACGGCGGGGATGGTTGGGGCGATAGCCCGCCGATTCGAGCGATTGCCGATGGTGATCGGTGCTTTTACGCTCCAGGGGGTCTGTCTGGCGGCGGCATCGGTTGCGACTAGTGTTTGGGCGATGGGTGGGGTGATGCTGGTGTTTGGGCTGGCCAACGGCGTAATCTCCCCCGCGCAGAAGAGCTTGCTTACGCAGAGTGTGGCAGGCCCGCTGCGGGGCGGATTCGTGGCTGCTGACCGCATATCGCAGAATACGGCGAAATCGCTGGCGCCGCTGGTGGCGGGTACGCTGGTGGTGGCGACGAGTATCGAGACGATGTTTCAGGTGATGGCGCTGGTGGCGTTAGGCTGGGCAGCTATGGTGACTGTGCTTCATCTGCGTGGGGCTCTCCGGGCCGCGATGCCCGAACCCGTAGCGGTCCCTCAAGATAATAGATAAACAGGGGAGGATGAGTTATGGATGAACAGCGGAAGCTTGATCTCAGGAACGAAATGACAAAATTCGCGTCACGGTATTGGGCCGGTGAGGCCGAAGTGGCGAATACGTTTTTCTCGCAGGACCGAACGGCTGAGGAGCATCTGCGCTGGTTGCGCTTGCAGGCGTACAAGGAGCTACAGCCACGGACGGATGGGATCATCATAAAATTAATCGAGAAGCTGATGACGGATTACGACAAGCTTGAGCACGGCGTGGACCGGCACGACATGCTGCACACGACGCAGTTCCTGGAAGAAGAATTCAGACATTACGTTTTGTTCGCGGATGTGATCGACCACATCACCGGGGAGAACGTGACGCCGCAGGAGTTGGTGAACTACGAGCTGGAGGGAGAGACGACGCTGCGTGCGCTCCGCCAATCGTATGCGGACAAGCACGGTGCGTTGGCCCGTTTTGCGTCGTCGTTCTGCGAAGGTGGCGGTGCGTCGATTTACTACGAGGGCATGCTGATGACAGGCAGCCCGCTGGCGGAGCATATCGCGCTGGCCTGCAAGGGCGTGTACGAGGATGAGGTCGACCATGCTGCACATGGTGCGGCGGATCTTTCGAGCGCGGCAGACACCGAAGAGGACTGGGCGCTCGCGAAGGAGATGATCGCAGCGATCTCGGAGCAACGTGTCCGGATGCGCAACGAGCAGTTCGGGTTTCCCATGTCCGATGCACGATTCGCTGAGATGGTGGCGGGCACCATCGAGATCCCTGATCGTTACGCCGCGTTGCTGGCCTGATCCAACGTGCCACGCCTTGGACTGACCGTTCCGATTTCGGAAGGACTGACCCGGCAAGAGTCGCTGGACTTGGTGCGCCGTGCCGAGGAACTCGGTTTCGAGTCTGCTTGGTACGGCGAGTCGTGGGGGTATGACGCCTTCACGACGTTGGCGCAGGTCGCGGGGGTGACGTCCTCGATCCGCTTGGGCACGCTGATAGCGACGGTGTTCAGCCGTACACCAGCGATGATGGCCCAGTCGGCGGCTTCGCTGGACGCCATCTCTGACGGCCGGTTGATTTTGGGGCTGGGCACCAGCGGGCCGATCGTCGTGAGGGATTGGCATGGCCAGACGTGGAATCAGCCTACCCGGCGTATGCGCGAGTACGTGGAGATCGTGAAGATGGCTCTGGCGGGCGAGCGGGTGGACTACGAGGGTGAGTTGTTCAACCTGAAGGGGTTTCGCTTGCGGAACCCACGGGCGCGCGTGTCCGTTCCAATCATGATCGCGTCGTTGGGTCCTAGCAGCGTGGAGCAGACCGGGGAGATAGCGGACGGCTGGCTACCGATATTTCCCAATGCACAGCTGCTCCAAGAGGGCAAAGCACTGCTGGCGAAGGGCGCAGTCCGGTCAGGTCGGGATATGGGTCAATTCGAGATCGCGCCCATGATACTGACGGCCGTATCGGACGACGATCCGCGAGCAGTGAGAGACCTGGCTCGCGCGCACATCGCGTTCTACGTGGGTGGAATGGGGACGTTCTACGCTGACCTCGTGGAGAGGCAGGGCTTTCCCGAGGAGGCGTCGCGGATCGCTCAGGAATGGGCGAAGCCAGGGCGGGCAGGTCGATCGTCGGCCGCAGCAGCAGTGACTGACGAAATGCTGGATGCAATGACGTTGGTCGGTGACCGACTCCACGTGCTCAACAAGCTCGACGAGTACGCGAACGCGGGCGTAACGCTACCGATCGCGGCGTTCCCGTTCGGTAGCGATAAGGCGATGATCGCGCAGACGGTCGAGGCGTTGGGGCCGAGCGCGTCTGAGCGGGTATAATTCGCTGGTTTCCACAGGAGGATAGTCATGCGTAACGGTTATAAAGTGTTCGATTCGGACACCCACTTTCATCCGTCGGTAGAGACCTTGGAGCCGTTCTTGGATCCCACGTTGCGGGAGCGATCCAAGGAATTCCAGCTCCGCGAGTTCAAGATAGGCTGGGCCGGGGAGCCTCTGAGCGAGCCGTACCGGCACCTGTACCAGCTTGGCGATGGGGGCGGCGGCTGGGGCAGCAATCCCCCGCGTCACTTGGGCGAGCCGGGTCCTCGGGTCAACCAAGAGCGGCATTTCCAGCACTTTATGGGGTTTGAGTACCCGAGTGAGGGCGGCGCCGACGATGCTATCGCGGCGCGTATCGCGGATATGGAACGTGAGGGCCAGGATGCGCACCTGCTGGTGCCAGGGGTGGCCTCAGGCCACGAAGACCCTGCGGTCGACCTAGGCATGGTGCAGGCGCTGCACCGGTACCTCGACGACGTTTGCGGGCGCTACCCGCACCAACTGAAGTCAATGGTGGTGGCGAACGCTCGGTTCGTTGAGGAGTCGGTTACGGAAATCAAGCGTTGGGCCGACAAGCCGTGGGTACGCGGCGTGCACCTGAGCCTGCCGATGGGTTTCCCGGTGGACCATCCGAACATGGATCCGATCTGGCAGGCGGCTGACGACGCTGGCCTGTGCATTGTTCACCATAGCTTCGCTGCGGGATACCCCGGCTACCGCGACTTGTGGGACAACCCGTTCATCGGTCGGACAGCGTCGCATCCGTGGGGAGCGATGCGCATGGTGGCGGCATTCATGGGCGCGGGCATTTTCGATCGTTTCCCGAACATCCGGTTATCGATATTGGAGTCCGGGTTCGGTTGGATTCCGTTCTGGGCCAGGCGCATGGAGGACCAGGTCACATACATGGGGTACGTGAACGAGAATCTTCAGCAGAGCATGTGGGAGTACATGACCGGTGGCCGCTTCTTCTCGTCTATTGTGTTGCACGAGGGCGAGGACATGGTCCGGATGGTCAATGAGCTGATGGGCGACCACGTGCTGATGTTTGGCTCCGACTACCCCCACGCTGAGTCGCGTTTCCCGAAGTCAGTGGACATCGTGGCTGACTGGAAGAGCATCGGTGAAGCGAGTATGAAGAAACTGATGTGGGACAACGCTGCGAAGTGCTTTGGCCTGGACTAGCGCCTGAATAATGCCATATCCGCGCCCGCACTCGGTGGTACGGTCACGGTAGCAAGGAGAGCGACTTGGTGACCAGTGAGTCAGTGCCGGAGCAAGCCCTGATTGAGGAGAAGCCGAAACGCGTAGCTGGCGTGATTGTGGCCGGCCACGCATTTCAGCACATGTACGCGGATGGATTCTTGGTACTGTTGCCGACTATCTCAGCGGCGTTTGGTATGACCGCGGTAACCGAGGGGCTTTTCTCCGCGATACGGCAGCTGGCCGGTGGCATCACGACGATGGGCGGTGGATTCCTCGTGGACATGTTTTCCGGTAAACGGGGACTACTCCTAGCAGGCTCGCTGTTCTTGATGGGACTCGGGTACATGCTGATTGGTATTGCGCCGAATTACCCGGTGCTGTTGGTGACGGTGGCTTTGGCTGCTGCTGCAGGGTCGTTCTGGCATCCCGTGGGCCTTGGCATTCTGTCTGTTTCGTTCCCCCGGCGGCGAGCGCTCATGATGGCGATTCATCGTTCTGCAGGAAACGTGGGGGAGGTGGCGACACCGCTGTTGATATGGGCTGCTCTGATATTCATCACTTGGAGGCAGGTGTTGTTGGGCGGTTTCTTCTTAATTACTGCTGTTTCTATCGCCCTCTATATCACGCTGTCGAGATTGGGCCTACCTACGCAAGCCAGTTCGCCGAGGGGGGCGGGGTCTCAGCTGAGGTCGATTGGCGGACTCTTCCGTTCGCGCGCGCTTCCGATGCTTATGTTGGTTTCAGGGCTCCGGGGAATGGCGGACAGGGGGTTCATCGTCTTTCTACCGTTTTACATCACGAAAGAAGTTCAGCTGCAGGATCCATCGGCCTCTACGCTGGATGCTGCGGGTGTAGTTGCGTATCACTTGGTGGTTATGACCGCTATGGCGATTGTCGTCCCGCCGCTTATCGCGCTCGTTGCTGACAAGACTGGCCGGAAGCCAGTGATGATCGCAACACTGATTGCGAGCGCATTCTTCATGGGGATGCTGTGGTGGGTAGGCGAATTGGGCTGGCAATTCACCGTATTGCTGGCGATTTTCGGGGCGTTCAGATTCGCGGTGACGAACCTTACGCAGGCGGCATCGCTTGATTTGGCTGAGGGGAAGCGCCTCGAGGGCAGCATGATTGGGCTCCTTTGGGGCAACAACGCGACTTGGGGGGCCGTTTCCCCGGTGCTCTTGGGGACGCTAATCGTTTCGTTCGCCACTACCTCAAACGAGTACCAGATGATCTTTGTTTACGGTTTCGTGCTGACTGTTGCTGCGACGATTGCCGGGTTCTTCATGGTGAACACGGGGCGTCCGAATCGCGAGATGCCCGCAAAGCCCTAGTCGTAAGCTAACTGTTACATGAAAAGCCCGCTAGTCGGCGGGCTTTTTGTTGTCTTGATCACTTCTGAGAGGCTGGCCTAGATGCGCCGAGTGATCCCGTGAGTGCGTGTTTCATAGTCGACATCGTCGTCATCTGAGCCGACGCCGGGTTTGAACTCCTCGGCGTCTCCCTGCTGGCGTTCGCTGTCGACTAGCTCGTCCGGGTCTTGGGGTCGGTTTTCCATGGACTCGCCAAGTGGGGAAAGAGATGGGACGATGAGTGAGAAGGGCAAAGGTTGGTGGCAACGACAGGATTCGAACCTGTGACCTAGCGCTTATGAAGCGCCCGCTCTGCCGCTGAGCTACGCTGCCACCGGGACGCCGGAGAGCCAGCCGCTCGATCCGTCGCACGGATAAAGATGATACCGGCCCCCTCCGGAGCCGTCTAGGTGACAGTGGACTGTGGCACTCCTAGAGGGCGGCTGGCTAGGCCGTTGCGCATACCAGTGGACGTTTGGCCGCGCAGGTGGAGTCAGGAGCCAGCGGCCGGCTTGTTTGATTCCGTTTCTGCTCCCGGCGCGCCCGGCGGCAGGCGCTTCTTGAGGCTTTCTTTAGCCACGAAAATGAGGAGTATGGCGGCGATCGCGTGCAGTGGTGCGACTGCCCAAAAGGCCATGCTTGCGCCGTAGGCTTGCGCGAGCACGCCAACGACAGGGGGCGACATCATGGCACCGACCTCGCCGACGGACCTGCGTAGTGCCTGGAGCTGTCCACGGTACTCGGCGGGCACGATGTCAAACGTGTAGATGGTCATGGCACCCATGGCGAGTCCGTTGGCCACACCGATGATCAGTGCCGCGACAATCAACCCTGACATGGTGTCGAAGAACGGGATCAGAATGAACCCGATCAGCGATAGCACCGCTGCGGGCACTGCGGCCCATTTCCTTCCTAATTTGTCGGAGATGAAGCCCGTAGGGACGATCATCGCGAATGTAACGATTGCGATGAACGAGAAAATGACTCCAGTTTGCGTGGGCGTCATCATCAGTTCCTGTTGAGTGTAGAGCGGCAGAGCGGAGTTGGTTACTTGTCCGCGCGCCATCTGGCCGAACGTAGAGAGGAACAGCACCGCGTACGTTACCCGGTAGTAGGGGTGGATGTGCTTGACGGCGCTCAGGCTGAAGAATGGCCCGCTCTTTTTCTCCCGATGGGCGTGCGTGTTGGTTTGTGCGAGCGAGATGACCAGCACTATGGCGGAGGCGGCAGCGTAGAACCAGAACAGAGGCCGCACGCCGATGGTGTCGGTGAGGATCCCGCCGATGGCCGGGCCGAACGCCATTCCGGTGCTGCCGATTCCCATGAGTGCGCTCATTTGGCGTCCACGCTGGTCGGCGCTCACCATGTCGAAAGCGGCGATCTCTCGCCCAAACATCCATATGCTCATGCCGATTCCCCATGTGAATTGGGTCACGAGCACGATTGCGAAGTGTGGTGCCAAGGCAGCTACGACACCACTGAGCCCGGCGAGCGCTGCACCGACGACCATGACGGGCTTGGCGCCCCAGCGGTCGATGGCACCACCTGCGGGAATGAGGGCGACGGTACGTCCGAGGAGTTGCGCGGTGAGCGCCTGTACGGCGATTGCACCGGAGACATTGAACTCTTTGCCAAGCACAGGGAGCGCAGGTATGAGCATCCCTTGACCCAGCGACATCAAGATCGAAGGGAAGTAAATGAACAGCGTCGCTTGCTTGAGCGACGTGGCTCCGAAGCGCAAAGGGTCTCCTGGGCTTTCCGCAGAACACTACTGCGATAGCTGAGTCTGGCCTCTAGAGCGTACCAGATACCTACAACGCGTCTGGCGTGGACCGGGGACTGCCGCTGGAAGATGCCTATCTCCTGCGCGGTGCGGACAACTCGGTGCGGCTGCCGGCGTCGAGCTTGGCCATGCCCCGACCTCCTCAACCATGCGGAGCTAGAGCGAGAGATGCTTGTCGATGCCTGACTTGTTGCGGAGGCGGATGTTGAGCACGACCAGGCCGGGCGTCAGCCGTTCGACGAGTGCAAGGCCTGTCTCGCGACTGGCGGCTTCACCGACGACAACTAGGTCGCCCTCATGCTCCAGTTGATGCTTGATGCCCTGGCGCACGATGGCGTAATCGTCGATCAGCGCGACGCGCACGGTCTCGACACCAATGGCAGGTGGAAGGCGGTTTGCCCGGGCAGTGCACGGCAGTCGCTGGGCGTATCATGGGAGCGCCACCTTGTGGCCGGGTTCTTCGACCGGGCAGTGGTGCCGGGGCGTATAGCTCAGTGGTTAGAGCGCCTGTCTTACACACAGGAGGTCGCTGGTTCGAGACCAGCTATGCCCACCATCTTCTTTGCCGCACCACGGCCTGCTCGACGGGGGTCGTGGTGCTTTTGCTTTCCCTGCTGGTCAGAGTGCTGTACCTCCATTTTGTTTCCCATCCCTGCATTTCAGGCGTAAACGGACCGCGCCGAGTGGTGTCGGCCACCCCTTCCATTTATTAGGTGATGCCGCTCGCGATTTAACCCCGCGGTGATGCTTGTGCCCGATTGGGTGTAGCACTGGCTCCGTAACGAATGTAACGTCTTTCTGAAGGGTACAGAGGAGGTCGCTATGCGATGGTCATGGTCGCAGTTTCGTAGAACCGCGCTGATATTCGTCGGGGTGTATGTGTTCGTAAACCTGGTCAAACTCTTTTTTTAGAGGGCGTCACACAGGCGGCCTAAGTGCGTAAGTTACTGATACCCCTCGCTGTACTCGTGGGAGTGATGAGCCTCGGCTTCAATGCCTACCAGTGGCTAGACAACCGAGTTGATGCCCTAGAACCCAGGCTGACTACGGAGGCCCAACGACTAATAGGCCTTGGCTGGAACAGGCCGGCTTCAGCACAAACTACATACTTGAGGACGTCGGACCTTTCTGACGACTCTGTGCAGGTGGTAGAAGATGGAATTCAGGCAGGCGAAAACTACTTAGGTAGTTATGGCCCGTTGAGGGTTTACGTGATTGGTACAGATGTCGAAGCATCTCGTATAGCTGCAGAGGACTTTTGCTCCTGGGCGTACGATCGAGCCCGTGGAAATGATTACGAATATTGTGTCGAATCTGACCAAGGAGTTGAGATACGGGAGATTGCTGAATATGCCGGTGGTAATGCTTTCGCTCAGCATTCACGCCAACTCGAAACGCCGAATCAATCTTTCGTGATAGGTAATCCGCTGCAGTTTGAATCAGGAATGAGTTCGAAGATTGCGATACATGAATACGTCCATATTTATCAACACGCCAACAACGTCGATGAAAACGATTTTGGCCTACCTCTTTGGCTGGAGGAGGGCAGTGCAGAATTCTTGGCACTGTATCTCGGTCAAAAGGAAGGTTGGGTAGATTTCCGAATGGGTATGACAGAAGCCCTCAGGTCAGCCAAAGACCTCAAAGAACGCTATCCGGATATAGATATCCAAGATATTGAAACCTCAGAGTCAAGAGACGAACTGCAATCTATCTGCGACTGCACGGGAACGCTCCAATATAAAATGGGCCAATGGGCAACGGCGCGGCTCGTTAATAGAACGTCACTAGATATTTTTTACAAATCGTACATCCCAGATATCGTAGAACTTGGAGGTCATGAGTCCTTTGCAGCACACTTTGGCCTGACGATTCAAGAGTTCTATAGTGAGTTTGAAGAATTTATGAGTTTCACTTCCAAAGAACAATTGGAGATTCTGCCAACAAATTAAGATAGCCGAGCAGACTTATGACTGGGGATTCAATTGCGCCAGTGACTGCTGTAGCGGCACTCGTTCGCGCATTCGCCATCTCGCTAGGACTTGGGCTACTCCGGAAGCTACATAGGATGATGGGAGCAGCGATGACGATACCTAGTGGATTCTGTGAAAAATGCGGTGAGCCGATACATTTGGTGGGTGATGCATTATGTGGTAAGTGTGATCACCGGCAAGACAACCGTTCGCGTTTGCGCCGCAATAAAATCATTTCCACCGTTCACTCTACCGTGATGTTTGCCTTCGTCGCTGTTGTATGGGCGACTGCACTGGGTCAGTCATATCTAGTATGGTTGTGGTTCAGCATTCCGGTCGGTGCGTGGTGGTCTCTCGGAAGTTTTCGTGATGTGAATCTGGGAGAATACGACGCCTCAGCTGTTGCCAAGTCAGTGCATATTCGCGCGCGCGTCGTCAGGGTCACGACTCGAGTGGCGGGCGTTGCCATCATTTCTGGCCTGGTGGTGGGGGTCGTGAGGGCATTGATTGTCTAGCGTTACACGCCCCTGTAACCACTCTCCGTTATATCTCCGTGGTCTCAGTTGCCGGTCTAGTTTCCGGACACTAAGCCGCAATTCCCATGGCAGTCAGGGCTGCCGTGATTGGTGGCACCGATCCCGAGAATGCTTTATGAAAGCTCCGAATGCATGTAGGCTAACCCTAGGCGCTAAAGGAGGAGCTTTTCATGTCAGCAAAATCTTATTCCTGCTCAAAATGCGAAGGTAGCGAATACAGAGTCGGTGCGATTCGGTCGACGGGATCAGGGTTAACGAGATTCCTGAATGTCCAGAATCAGAAATACAGCACAGTTTCTTGCACCGGATGTGGGTATACCGAGCTCTACCGCGTCGATGGTGGGCGTGTAGGTAATGTTTTTGACTTCTTTACCAACTAGGCGCAATAACTGGCTATAGATAAGTAACACTGTCTAGGCGTACTACCGAGGCTCCAGCGTAGAACTCTGCCATTCCCCTACCCGCATCTATATCGTGACGGTATTGTCCCCCGTGGCAGGATTTACGGCGTCGTGTTCGCCACTCATACTGGCGGTCCCTTGCTCGCGAGCAACGTGTTCCGCGACTACAAAAAGATGCAACGCAAGGCAGTACTGCGGAGCCAGACGTACCACGACCTCAAGCACGCGACGGCTAATCTGCTGATGGAATCGGCGGCTACTTCATTGGCGAATGTGCCCAAGATACTGGGGCATGCGGGACTTCAGGGGACAAACAATTTCTACAAGCATCTATCTGATGAAGCCCCAGTTGTGTCGATGGATAAATTAAGGGCTGCACTGGGCTCGTAACGGGTGTAACGTCTTTCTCAAGGGTACAGAGGTGGTCGCTATTCGATGGTCATGGCCGAGTCCTAAAACGATGCTTATATACGTCGTGGTGTTTGTGCTCGTAAACCTGGTCATTCGCTTTTTTTAGAGGGCGTCACACAAACGACCCACGGGCGACCCCGTCGGTCTAGGCATACTACCGACGCTGGGATTCTTAAGCGTGGGAGTACTACTTTCCGTCGCGCGCGCACGGCCCCGCTGTTGAGACTCCGGGACGGCGAAGTAATGACTACGGTATGACCGTGTTCTAGGTGAGGCGTGTACTTACACCGACCAATGCCTCACCACAGCCACGGTTACCGAACAGACAGCCTCGGAAGTCATACAGCAACGCCCATGATTCGTCAGATCATCAGATTCTTAATGCATACCGTGGGTAGCACGTGCAGACTCGTCAGGCTTGTGTTTATCGGGGCTGTTGCTTCATTTCAGCAACCCACGTAGTCAGGGGAACTCGCGATGGATATGTCCGCTTGGATCCAGCTAGCGGTAGTTTGTTTTCTCGGTGCAATCTCACCAGGTCCGAGCCTCACGTTGGTAATTGGCAACACTCTAGCTAAAGGCAGGATCTACGGCATTGCCACCGGTCTTGGGCATGCAATCGGCATCGGGGGGTGGGCGTTCTTGACCGCAGTTGGAGTGGCAGAGTTCATGGTGAATCGCTCGTACATCCTGCTGGGGATACAGGCGTCGGGAGCGTGCCTTCTTGCGTATATCGGGTTCCGGACGATGGTCGCCAGTGGCAGCCTTTCAGTACAAGGAACAGGCCCAGAATCAACAAGCTCAGTATTAGTGATTAGAGGCGGTAGCGAAGGGTTTCTGATATCGCTTTTTAATCCAAAAATCGCTTTCTTCTTCCTCGCAATATTCAGCCATCTCATCCATTCAGATTCAAGCTGGAAAGAAACAGCGATGATGGGGATCACTGCCGCCGCAATCGATGCGGGTTGGTACGCTTCGGTAGCGGTGGCTCTAACAGGAACCAGCCTAGTTGCAATCTCACACGCCAAAATAACCGCTGCCCGCAGGGGCAGTGGCGTCATCCTTATCCTGATTTCGCTCTATTTGCTCGCTATCGTGGTGCGCGACCTCCCGTGGGCTTAAAAGGGCAGAGCATTCCTGCAGAGAATCAACCGCACCCGCCCAACACCCAGGTCATGCACAGCGGCCGCGCGCGTGCGGGCACCCCCCTCTAACTAGCAGTGAAGTGCGCTCGCGATTTCCCTCCGCTGTGACGTTTGGGTCAACGGGCGTATGCTCCCGGCACGAGAAAGAGTCTCGCGCTATTGGCTTTTGTGGCCCTGTCGGTCGCTTGTACGGCAACACCAACGCCAACGAGCGCACTCGCACCGAAAATCCAGGCGATTGGGGATGCTGCGGTAGCGGAAGCATCGACCGCCCAGCCGGCTGAAGTGAGGAAACACCCCCCCCCCGTGACGTAGTGCCTGGCACCGACGTCACCGGAGGGCCGGCAGCGGCCTGGGTAACCCTAACCTTGTTCTGGCGTAGGTCTCTCAGGCCGACCAAACCCTAGAACGCGACTAGAGTCGAGGAGTTCTTCCCGTAGCCGGGCAGCCATCTCCGTCACTCCCATCACTTGATATTCGACGCTGTATACGTGGGAGCAGTTGTACGTGACTGGCGGGTTCTCGAGCGTGAACGCAGTGCCTTTGTCGAGGCTCTCTTCGATCGCGGTGATGCGCGCCCGCATGCGTTCGCCGATAGCGCTGCGCTTCCCGATCCCCAAATCGAGCAGGTGATCCCGTGCGCTACCCGCTACGGATCTGACAATCATCTTGAGGATCGTGGGTTCGAGTGGCGTGGTCAATTACAACCTCAGCTAGAGCAGGTTCGTGTACGGCCTATCCTACCCCACTCGCGATTTATCCCCGCTGTGACGTTTTACCCTTTATAACCCGCCTTCGCGCGCGACGCACCGGGAGGGAATAGCGCGCATACGTGTGCGACCCCCAACAGCCCATATGCTCAGTAATCAAATCAACTCAGCGTATGGAGAACCACGAGCATGAAAAACGACAAATATCAGCCACGTGTCGCCAACGAATGCCCAAGATGCGGCACACCGCTCCCGAGAGTTATCTATGGGTACCCGAATTGGGTGGCACCCCACGAGTTGGATCGTCAGGGGGCGCCATATGTGCTCGGAGGGGGCATGGTTACCTTCCCCCCGACTCGGTTCAGCAACCGGTGCGTCCGCTGCGACTGGAGTCAAGGATGAATCTTCTAGAGTGTGTGGCCGGATGCGTTCGGCCCCCCTTGCTAGCTAACAGCGGGGTCGCAAGCGCTTGGTCACGTGGACCCGACAGCCTGGCAACCGCAATTGTCGCCGAACGCTATGAACCGAGCCGCTTCGCTATCTCCGGCGCCTGACGTAGCGCGGAAGGTATCTCGCTAGGGAGAGTAGGGCGTTCGCTTTCAAAAAGATGAACAAACTCCTCGCATGACTCGTAGAAATCGTTGAGCGTTTTCCAGGCGTAATCGGCCTCTACCGTGAGGCCATGGGGCTCCCCTCTAGCCGCACTAATTTCATAGCCTGCCTTTGCATTCGCAAAAACGCCCTCTAAATCCTCGCTGTGGTTGAGCCCCCAAATGAGGCCACGTGAGCCCAATCCGTACCAAATCGTTTGTAGTTGAGGGTCGCTTATTTGTTCCCAGTTCACCTCGGACGTATATTCGGCGAGGCGATGGTTGTGCATCAGCGCAGTCCATGGCGCCAAACCAGGATCCGTGGCGACCGCCGCTTCTCCCTGTTCCGTTAGATCGTTTAATAGGTCTCGCGTGGATTTTGTTGTCCAAGGATTGTTGCCAAAGGTATCGGTCAACAATCGAGCCGCCAGCTCGGGCCTCCCTGCGCCTAGACCCACGCAGACATGAACCGCTCCTTCGAGGGACATGTCGAGCACGGTAGTATCAACGTAAGTCGTTTTTTTCCAAAAACCCTTTGTTCGTGGCCATCCCATGTTCTTGAGATTGTTCACGACCCACCATTCAAACATGCGGCTCATACGACCTCCTCGTTCCGACTCGTGCTGACCGGTTGCTGGGGCGATGATTGAGCATGGAGCAGATGACTAGCTATGGAACTTATTTTGGAGACGGCAACGGGGCGCTGTGATATTACCTACGAGCTCGCCGAATAGCTCATTCACCCCGCACATGCATACTGCGATCCACTATCCGGGCACCTGCTAGCAAGCGCTCGCGATTTCCCATCGCTGTGACGTTTGTGCCCGCGAGAGTATGCTCGTGGCATGAGAATGAGCCTCATGTTATTGGCTTTGGGTTGAGCCACAGATATGAAGGAGGTTTCGCAATGGCCGACACCAAAGATGTAGTCATCGATTCAGATGGACATGTCTTCGAGGACAACGAGGAAATCATCAGCCGGTTGAGGATTCCTAAGGAATTCATAGGCTCGACTGTTAGAAGTGGGCTTTTCCCTCCGAGCAGCCACGTGCAATACCGATTCGGCCGAAGACCTGAAGGAGCGTTCGGCGTTGACTCCCAAGGGCGGTATAGCAATCCCGGGCCCGACGGGTGGATAGACTTCATGGATACAGTTGGCATCAGCTCGGCACTACTGTTTCCTACGCAGGGTCAACGAATAGGGCGAATTGTCAACAGGGAATACGCGATTGCGCTTGCCCAGGCGTATAACGAATGGTTGGCAGAGACCTATCTTGACCGTAGCACGAGGTTCAGAGGGGTTGCGATTCTACCTATGCATGACCCAGAGGCAGCAGTGGAAGAATTGCATCGTGCTGTGACCGAACTTCGGATGAGTGCGGCGTTGATCCCTGCTACGGGTGTGCACCTAGACGTAACGCATAAACAATACTGGCCATTGCTCGCTGAAGCCGCACGCCTTGGTTGTCCTCTCGCGGTCCACGGTGGTGGGCACTGGGATCTTGGGATGGAAACCGTCAACGTCGGTGCCGTCGCGAATGCTTTAGGGCACCCCGTCTCGATAATGATAGTCTTGGGTAATCTAATTTTTAACGGTTTGTTCGATCGATATCCGGATCTTAGAGTCTGCTTTCTTGAAGGCGGGGTATCGTGGTTGCTGACCGCTCTAGAACGTTTCGATCGTGCTGCGTCCGGCGTTGTCCCTTTCAATCCGCGGGGGGAGGTCCTTGAGCTGCCGGAAGGACAAACCATGCGTGACTACGTGATTCGCCTTCTCCGGGATCAGCGTATTTCTGTCGGTATGGAAGGGGATGAGCATGATTTGCCCTACGCATTGGAATCCATCGGCCACCAGCCCTTCATGTTCTCGTCAGATTTTCCACACGAGGTAAATGCAGATTTGGTCTCTCAGCAAATCCAGAACGTTCGCGACCTGACGACATCTGACGAAAGCGCGGCTCCTGCGATTCTCGGCGGTAACGCGGCACATTTTTTTCGGATTTGAGTAGTTGACCGACTTGATCAGCATGCAGATTGCTATTGATCCTTTGACAAATGCTCCTGTACTTTGATTGAAGAGTCCACCTGCTGGCGGCGGTGACCATAATCGTTGCTCCCCTCCATTTCCGGACAGTAGGCTCGTCCGGGCTAGATTCGCTCCGCCTTTTGATCGCGGCCATCCCTTCGGTATATAGATAGGCCGCACCCGCGATTTCCCATCGCTGTGGCGCTTGGGTCTGTGGGCGTATGCTTGTGTTTGTCGGTAGCAGCGTCCCCCCAGTCGATTTGGGAGAAACATCCATATGAGTATTCAGGTCATTCTCAATTTCCAAGTGACTGACTTCGACAAATTTAAGGCACTGTTTGATGCCCGTGCCGATGCGCGAACAGCAGCGGGCATCGAGGGTAAGCTTTACAGGACTATTGATGCGCCGAACAGCCCCGTCGTCATCGGCACGGCACCATCGAAAGAAGCTTTCTTTGCGTTCTTTCAGTCACCGGGGCAGCAGGAGGCGATGAAAGATGGTAACCAACTTGCCCCTCCTCAATGTACGTTGTTGGAAGAGGTCTAACGGCCCCACGTAGCCATCGAACCCTTGCGATAATTCATCGTTGTGACGGTTTGGGGCCCGCGGGCGTATGCCAGGATTCACTGACGGACGCATGTAGTCAGGGGGAAGCGATGACAGACGCGGGAGTGATGGTTCATCTTGAAATGAGATTCGTTGAAGAGGCGTAAATGACTGAGGAGGCGCCTCCATCCGCTAGCCTTACCGCACACGGCTGGCGACGCCCTTTCGATTCATTATCGGTTCCGGAGTTCCGGCTGCTGTTCCTTAGCGCGTTCTGCTCGCATTCCGGTATCCAGATGACTACCTTGGCGCGGCCCTGGCTAGCGTTTGAGTTGACTGACTCCGCTACGATGCTAGGGCTCGTAGCAGCGGCGCAGGGCGTTCCTCAGTTGCTTGTTTCCCCACTCGGCGGTGTTGCGGCGGATCGCTTGCCGAAACGCATGGTGCTACATGCGTCCACAGCGGTACTCATGGCCATTGCGTTGATTACCGCTGTTCTGATCTTTTTCGAGGCGATTCGAATCTGGCATCTGGTGGTGTTGGCGCTTCTATTCGGTACTGCCTTGCCGTTCAATCAGCCAGCTCGTCACTCATATGTGCCGTTGCTCGTACCGCGAGCGCAATTGGGCAATGCCCTTGGGCTGTTTGCCGCTGTGCGCAACATGAATCAGGTGCTTGGCCCCAGCATCGCGGGCATCCTGATTGGAGTAGATCCGTTCCTTGCATTCACCGCAATCGCACTCGCTCAGGTATTGGCCTTCATCCTCGCCATGGGGCTTCCCAGGGCTGCACCATTGACGCTTGTTCAGCGTAGCGTCACTGCAGATTTGATCTTCGGGCTGCACTACATTTGGGACAAACCCATCCTCAGATCACTGATTGCGATAAACATGATTGTGGTCGTTCTCGGTTTTCCGTACCAGCAAGTGTTACCTGTTTTTCAGAAAAATGTGCTTGGTGTTGGACCAGAATTGCTCGGTTTCATGTTTGCATCGATGGGGGCCGGCGCGCTTATTGCGTCCATGTTGGTCGCAACGTTTCCCGGCATGATTCACCGGGGCTACCCGATGCTGGTAGCGGGAGCCGCATTCGGTGGTGCACTTGTGGGGTTTGCATTATCTCCGGTGTATGGATTGTCAGTTGCACTGCTGTTTTTGACTGGCCTCACCAGCCAGGCATTCAGCACACTCAATTCAACGCTGATGATGTTCAATACCGAACCCCATTTATACGGTCGCATCTCTAGCATCAACATGATGTGCAGGGCCATGACACCCCTGATCATTCTTCCTTTTGGTGCCCTGATCGACGCTTTCGGCGCGCGTGCGGTTGTGTCCGTTGCGGGCGTGGCTCTAGCGGTCGTGATATCGATATTCGGCGCGATGCGCCGGGACCTGTTGCGAAAACAATCCAGCTAGGAGTCGGTTGGCTCCGACCACCCTTATTTATGGATAGGCTACCCCGCTCGCGATTTCCCCTCGCTGTGATGCCTGGGCTCACAGGCGTATGGTTAGGGCATGAGCCAGGGCAACGGTAACGGGATGCACCCAGCGCGCGCAGAAGCTGACTCACCTTCAGCTAGGACCCCCCGTTTCTGGCCGTTCAAACGTGCTTACTACGGGTGGGCTGTCGTACTCGCTTCATTCGTCGCGTCCTTCGGGGAGGTGCCGGTCAACGGCCCAGTCATCGGGGTGTTCATAAGGCCGATGCAGGACGAGCTAGGGTGGTCCCGAGGCACTATCGCCTTGGGATTCATGATTGGCAGCATCGTAGGAGCCCTCAGTTCCGGCATCGTCGGCTGGTTGGTAGATCGGTACGGTGCGCGGTTGGTCGTGGCTATCGCAGGTGTCCTGATCACCGTTTCCCTGCTAGGCCTGTCAACGATTCAAGAACCATGGCAGTTCTGGGTGCTTTTCGGTCTTGGGCGTGGCGCAGCGCTCTCAGGCGTGGGTATAGGAACCACGGTAGCAGTAGGCAAGTGGTTTCACCGCCGTCGAGCTCGCATGCTTGCCATCAAAGGAATCGGTCACCGAACGGGGCAGGTGGTGTTCCCGGTGTTCATCCTTGGCATTATGTCGGTTGCGGATTGGAGAATGGCGTTTGCTGCTAGCGCGGGTGTAGCAGCGATGCTAATCACGCTACCGGCATTGTTGTATCTTCGCAAACAGCCAGAAGATATGGGTCTGATGCCGGATGGAGCGACTCAAAGCGAGAGGTTGCACGAACTTGACTCAGAAGTTTCGTGGACGCTCCAAGAGGCCCGGCGCACCCGAGCGTTTTGGCTCATCGTTGTCTTCACCGTCGGTACCCCGTTCGTGCTGGGGGCTACCAACTTGCATCTGGTGGCTAATTTCCAGGACCGTGGTCTTTCGGACGCCCTAGCCGTCAGCGTGCTCTCGGTGTTCGCAGCGGTTTCGGCGCTGTCCATGCTTCCAGTGGGATTACTTCTCGAGCACATGCACGTACGACACGGGGCCATGCTCATGACGATCCTTCTGATGGCTTCCATGCTCTTGATCAGCGTTGCTGATAGCTACGCCGAGGCGTTGCTCTTTGCAGTCCTGTTTGGGGTGACTACGAGCATGCGAGTCATCATTGAAACACTATTGATTGCGAACTATTTTGGGCCAAGGTCACTCGGTACGATTAGAGGCTTCGCGCGGATGTGGACGGTCATAAGCACTATTGGTCCGGTGTTCGGTGGGTTCACCAGAGACATCACGGGCACTTATACCCTAACGTTTCTTGTGTTCGCGGCGGCGGCTGGATTGATGTTCCTGGCGATGCTGTTCGCAACGCAGCCCGTGAAGCCCGATCACCGATGGAATGAGGATAGTTTCGGATAGGAGTGCTTAGATGGCTGCGTGCTTGGTGATATCAATCCACCGGGGAGGCCAGCCCTTCCCCGTAGCAATAATCTGATGGGGCAAGGAGTTGGGCATGCCAGGTCCACTAGAGAGGTTGAAGGTTCTAGAGGTCGCCAACTGGGTGGCCGGGCCGTCTGCTTGCGCGATTATGGCTGACATGGGAGCAGAGGTAGTCAAGGTAGAACACCGAGACACGGGCGATCCTGTCCGGAGCATCAACGTATCTGCCCGAGGGATTGTGCAGCATGCCGGTGGTATCAACCTGCTATTCGAGCTGCTCAATCGCGGGAAAAAGAGCGTGGCGGTCAACCTTGAGCACCCTCAAGGCCAAGAGGTCGTTCAAAGGCTAGCCGCCCAGTCCGATGTGATAGTTACTAATCTGACGCCCCACAGACAAGAGCGCTACAGGCTGCGCTATGAAGATGTATCAGGTTTGAATCCGCGGGCGATCTACATTGCCCTCACAGGATACGGTGCGAAGGGGCCAGATCGTGATAGGTCCGGATTCGACTACGCTGCGTTCTGGGCCCGGTCCGGGATCATGGCTTCGATAGGAGAACCTGGAGGGCCGCCAACGCAGCAGCGTCCGGGCATGGGGGACCAGACGACTTCACTGGCGTTGACCGCGGCCATTGGCATGGCTCTATTCGAGCGCGAGCGTTCAGGGAAAGGGCAGCGTATCGACTGCTCTTTGCTTCATTCCGCCATCTGGGTGTTAGGTGCCGACCTGATGACCGCGCTTAGGACCCGCCAGCCCGTCGAACGTGTACCGAGAAAAGATGTTGGCAATCCGCTTTTCAATTTCTATGAAACGGCGGACGGTAGGTGGGTGCAACTCGTCATGATTGAATCGGAACGATTTTGGAATGGCTTTTGCTCGGCACTCGACATTCCTGAATTTGCCGACGACCCAAGATTCAACAGCCACGTCAATCGCATTGGGCATGGCAAGCAGCTGGTGGAAATCATCGACAACCGGTTCGGCTCGGACAGCTTCGAACGCTGGGCGGCAAGTCTCGACCGACATGGGTGCATGTGGGCGCCCGTCCAGACGTTGGATCAGGTCGTAGCTGATCCGCAGGTACATGCGAATGGCTATTCAACTACGCTGACGCACGTTGAAGAAGGTGACTTCGAGATCCTGACCGTGCCAATCAAGTATGCTCGGACTCCAGGGATCCCGACTTCCCCCGCACCCGAGCTTGGTCAGGACACGGAGCTCATACTGCTGGACCTTGGTTATACCTGGGACGACCTTGCGATTTTCAAGGACAATGGCGCAATCATCTGACCGTTGACATAGGGGAGCTTTGATTTACGCTGCAAATCAAACTGCGGGTGAATGCCGCTAGAGTAACGGCGTTCGACGTGAGGGCGTGACTTTCCACGGTTGCCACTCGCGGGACGCGTACGTAAGATTTGACGCCCACCGGAGGTGGTAGTGTGACCGAGACATGGTATGACGTGTTTCAGACGAGTTGGGGTTGGGTGAGCGCGGTGGGGTCCGCCAAGGGGCTTCGCTACTGCTCGTTGCCGGAGGAGACGCCCGACTGTGCCGTGGAATTCCTGGCCAATACGGTGAAGGGCGGCTTGCCCGCACAGCGTGAGGGCGCGTTCGAGCCCTTCCGCGAGCAGATCGAGGAGTACTTTTCAGGCACGCGTACCGAGTGGGACCTGAAGCTGGATCTCGACGACTCTACCCCGTTCTTCCGGCGCGCGTGGGACGCTTGCCAGTTGATCCCGCGCGGTGAGACGCGAACGTACCGCTGGCTGGCTGAGCAGGCTGGCAACGTGGCGGCGTCACGAGGCGCGGGGCAGGCCATGGCACGCAATCGCATCCCAATCGTGATCCCTTGTCATCGAGTGATCGGTAGCGATGGAGGGTTGCATGGCTTCGCGGGGCCTGGCCTACCGCTGAAGGCGCGTCTCTTGCAGCATGAGACCGCGCTGAACGGCGCCGCCTAGCTGACGGCAACCGCAGAGTCGCTGGCGATGGTGATGGCGTCCGGCCGCTCTAAGAGGTCGTGGATGCGCGTTTCAAGCGCGGGGCAGAATCCGGTGGTAATAATCGGCATCTCGAGCCGCCAGTTGCGTCCCTGGCTGGTGATTAGCAGATCCACGGCGTCGGTGCCCGGGTAATCCAGCAGCGTCTGCAACACTTCGCGCAGCAGCATCTGGTCCTCGTCAGGTCGGTCCGTCTCAGTCATGTTGATAAGCAGCTTTCGCCGCATGGGCTGCGACGGCATACCCGTGCTGGCCGGAGTCAAGGGAGAGCCAACATACTCCTGGGCGGCGTTGATGGCGCTGGGGCCGTTGGGCGCGGGCGAGGGTTTTAAGCCGGCGGGCCTTTCTGTTGACGTCGGTGCAGGTGACATCGGTGCGGGCGTTGCTAATGCTGCTGCAGGTTCCTGCGGCGACGCCAAGGTCTCTTCGCGAGGCTTCGCGTCGATGGGGGCTGGCGCTATCCACTGCTCCATCCTGGGCTCGTGAACGGGGAATTGGGCTGGCAGCTCGTCGGCGCCCTCGGGGAGCTCGTAAGCGATAGCCTCGTCACAGTGGACGGAGCGCTCATCGTTCCTGAATCGGACGGGCCCCTTCATCTGGACGAGGCTGCTGTCGACCCATAGTGAAGACGTTCGCTCGTAGGTCTTGCTCCAGACTGCGACATCCACGGTGGAGCCGTCGAAGATCTCCAGGGTTACGAAGGCGATACGGCGCTGGTTCTTATCGGTCTGCTGGCGCACGCCGGTGACCATGCCCACCAGTAGGATCTTCTCATTCTCAGGGATCTCGTTCAGTTGCTCGCGCGAGAGAATCGCGCCGTCAGGCGCATGCCGGGGGTCTAGCACACGCGTGGTGAGGGAGACTCCGAGGAGCTCACGCTCCCACATGGCGACCTCGCGGGCGCCGAGCTCAGGGGCATCGACCAACTCGATATCCGCAAGGGGCGTCGGGACCGACGCACCGAATAGATCGAACATCGTCGACTGTCCCGAATCTTTGAGTTCCGCTTCACGTTGGAGCAGGTGAGTGATCGAGTCCACGCTGGCAAGCAGGCTTGCGCGGTTGCCGAAGACGTCCAAGGCGCCGACCTTGGCCAGGGCTTCGATGACCCTGCGGTTCGCCACGTTGGAACCCGCGCGCCTGGCGAAATCCTCGAGGGTCGTGAAGGCCCCGGTGGTGATGCGTTCCGAGACAAGCTCTTCGACAGCTTGCTCACCTACGTTCTTGATAGTGGCCAGGCCGAACCGGATACCGCGCTTGTCGTCGGGCGAGGTGTCGATGGAGAACTGCACCGCGCTGCGGTTTACGTCTGGGGCCAGTACCGGGATATCCAGACGCGCGCATTCGGCCATCGTGGCAGCCATCTTCTCGGAGTTGCCTTCATAGGCGTTCAGGACGCAGGTCATGTACTCGACCGGATAGTTGGCCTTGAAGTAGGCAGTCCAGTAGGCGACGACCGCGTAGCAGACGCTGTGGGCTTTGTTGAACGCGTACCCGGCGAACGGCTCGATGAGGTCGAACACCTGACTTGCGATGACGTTGTCGTAGCCCAGTTCCTGGGCACCAGCGAGGAACTTGGCCCGTTCTTGGGCCATCAGCGAGGCGTCCTTCTTACCCATGGCCTTACGGACGATGTCCGCACTACCGAGGGTGTAGCCGGCGAAGGTGCGCAGGATGTGCAGCACCTGGTCCTGGTACACGATGACGCCGTAGGTCTCTTCCAGAATCTCTTTTAGGGCAGGATGCGGGTATTCGATGGGCACCCGGCCGAACTTGGAGTCGATGAACCTGCCGATGTGCTCCATGGGGCCAGGACGGTAGAGCGCGACCATGGCGGCGAGTTCGGCAAGGCTCCCGGGCTTGAGCTCCTTGATGTGCCGCCGCATGCCGGCGCTCTCAAGCTGGAAGACGGACGCCGTCTCAGCGGACGCAAGAAGATCGTATGTTGCTTGGTCGTCGAACGCGATGTCCGGCAGCCGGAACTCGATGCCCTGGTGCAGCTTGATGAGCTTCAGGGAGTTGGACAGGATGGAGTAGTTGATGAGGCCGAGGAAGTCCATCTTGAGCAGGCCAAGCTTGGCGACGGGGCCCATCGGGTATTGGGTCATGGCCACGCCCGACTCATCACCCTTGGTTGGTCGCTGGAGCGGCACGTGGTCGGTCAGGGGCTCTTGCGAGATAACGACGGCTGCCGCGTGGGTGCTGGAGTGACGCACCACGCCTTCCAGACCACGAGCGGTGTCGAATAGTCGACGGAGTCCCGCGTCGCCGTTGACTGCGGCCTGCAGCTCAGGCGTCTCGTCCCATGCATCCTGGAGCGTGATGCCCAGCTTCGTCGGAATCAGCCGCGCGAGGCGGTCGGCGTCAGCGAGTGGGATGCCTAGGGCGCGCCCGGAGTCGCGGATGGACGCTTTGGCACCCATGGTCCCGAACGTGATGATCTGCGCGACGTGGCCCTGGCCGTATTTCGCCGTGACGTACTTGATGGCCTCCTCACGCCGGTCATCTTGGAAGTCCATGTCGATGTCCGGCATTTCTTTGCGCTCGATGTTCAGGAACCGCTCGAAAACCAACCGGTACTCAAGTGGGTCAATCTCGGTGATGCCCAAACAGTAGAGGGCGAGAGACGATGCCGCGCTGCCCCTCACGCCGAAGACGATGTCGTTCTTCCGCGCGAAGTCAGCGATGTCCCAAACCACGAGGAAGTAGTTGGGGTACTGCGTTGTCTTGATGACGTCGAGCTCGTAGTCCAGGCGGGCCTTGGCGTCCTCGGTGCCGCCGTCGGGGTAGCGATCGGTGAAGCCCTGCCAGCAAAGGCGGCGCAGGTATTCGTCCGCGTCCTCGCCTTGAGGAACGTCGTACTGCGGCAGGTGGAGAGTTGAGAAGTCCAGCGTTGTTTCGCAGGACTCCGCGATCTTCTGCGTGTTGGCGATAGCGTCGGGCAGATCGGCGAACATGCTCGCCATCTCGTCCGGGCCCTTCAGATAATAAGACTCGTCCGACATCTTCATGCGGGACTCGTCGTTCACCGTGGTGTTGGTCTGCACGCAGACCATGACGTCCTGGAAGCGGGCGTCCTCTTGGTTGACATAGTGCAGGTCGTTGGTGGCGACGAGTGGGATGTCCATGCGCTCGGCGATCCTGACCAGGCCGGCGTTCAGACCGTCAAGGAAAGGCAGATTGGAGTGACGTTGAACCTCCAAGTAGAAGTTAGGCACGGACGCCTGGTACCAGCGAACCAGCTCCTCAGCTTCGTCGATATTGCCGTCGATGATGAGGCGGGACATCTCAGCACTGGGGCACCCGGACAGCACGACCAGACCATCAGCGTGCTCGGCCAACAGATCCTTGGAGATGCGGGGTTTGTAGTAGAAGCCCTCGAGGTTGGCTTTGGTCACCAACTGCATTAGGTTGCGGTAGCCGGTGTTGTTCTGGGCGAGAACAGTTAGATGGAAAGGAGATTTGTCCATGGATGAGCGGTCTGTGTGCTTGCCGGGGGCCACGTACAGCTCACAGCCGATGATGGGCTTGATGCCGGCGGCCTTGCAGGCGGAGTAGAAGTCGACCACGCCGTACATACCACCGTGGTCGGTGATGCCCAGGGAGTCCATACCGAGATCTTGGGCTCGCGAGACGAGCTTGTTTATGTTGCTCAGGCCGTCGAGCATGCTGAATTCGGTGTGGACGTGAAGATGGGTGAAAGACATGTATACGCCGTCCCGCGAAGGTCGCGCCATTATACCGATGGCCCCCACCGGCACAAAGCAAAAATCAACTAGATTTGCACTTTTATGATGACTTGACCACAGCATCCTGTGGAACGGAGGTATGACAACGTTTGTTTAGCGGCTCGCGATCAACGCTCGTACCGCCACGACGGCCGCTTCTACGTCGCCGGAGTCGTTAAACGCCGCAGTGCAGAGACGGACGCCTGTTGGGTGCGCCACGTTGCGGGCGACCACGCGGTGCCGTTCCCACAACGCCTCGTTGAATTCGGCTGCGTCCCAGCGATCGACGGTGAAGGTCGTGATGGCCGTCGCCGTGCTCCCGGACGTTGGTCCAGTGAATGAAACGCTGTCGATTTTCGCGAGCTCTTCGCGTAGCTGCGCGGCAAGCGCGAGGTTGTGGGCCTCGACATTGGCACTGCCGAGTGCGTTGTGGAGGCCCACCGCCTCTCCGTATCCCGCCCTGTCTGCGGCACCCAGCGAGGCTAAGGAGTAGAGGGCGAAACCCTCGGTGAAGTCGAGGCCGGGCGCACGTAGCTGGGGAATCAACGTGTCGCGACGGTCCGGCCGCACGTAGAACGCGCCCGTGCCACCAGGCCCCGCCAGCCACTTCTGGCCCGATGTGGCGTAGAAATCAACGCCCATCGCTGTGAGATCGAGCGCGATGTGTCCCGCCGCCTGCGCACCATCGAGTATGACCAGCGCCCCCGCTTTATGCGCAGCGTCGACGATCTCCTCCGCTGGGATGCGGAGGCCACACGTGAACATCACGTGGCTTAGGGCGACCAACTTCACGTTGGCCGATAGCGCGGCGCGGAATGCGGAAGCGCATTCGTCCGCTGAAGCGAACGGGCTAAGGTCGACGCTGTGGACAGTTACGCCATACCGCTCCCCGAGCAGCGTCGCTGGCGTCTTGACGCCAGCGTGTTCGAGGCTCGACGTCAGTAGCGTGTCGCCTGGCTCCCACGCGAGCCCGCCCAGAGTGATGTTGACGCCTTCGGTGGTTCCATGCGTCAGCAGCACGTCATTGGGACTGACGCATAGCAAGTCCGCTGCCGCCGCTCGTGTTTCTTCCTCAATCTCGCGCACGTAAGCATGGCCGTCGGGGCCTGCCGGTCCGCCTGCGCTTTCCCGCGCTGCGGCCTGGCTCATACGTTCGACCACAGAGTCGGGGCTGGGCCCGGCCCACCCTGAGTTGAGGTAGGTCATGTTCGACGTAGCGGGCGTGTTAGCACGGAGCTCTGGGAAGTCCATGGGCCGTAGTCTAGCAGCGGGCGATGACGAGTCTTGCGCGTTCTGCTACGCTCGTTTGGCCTATGAACGACTCCTCAGCGATCCCTCCCGCGAGTTCTGCCTACGAGAGCGCCCTGCACCGGTTGGTCGGCCTCGCCGACTATGAGCGCGTGGCCGGTATCGGCACTCCCTTGGTGAAGGAAGACCTGAGTAGGATGCGCGAGCTGGCGCACCGTATCGGCGACCCGCAGCGTGAGGTGGCGGTTATCCATGTCGCGGGCACCAAGGGCAAGGGCAGCACTGCCGCCATGATCTCCAACATTCTCGTGGCGGCCGGCCATCGCGTCGGGCTGTTCACGTCTCCCCACCTCCACACGTTCCGGGAGCGCCTTCGCGTGGATGGGGAATCGCTATCAAAAGTGCAGTTCGCCAACGCCGTTGAGCGCGTGTGGCCTCACGTGGAGGCGATGGCTGCCGACAGCGTCGAGGGCGCGCCGACGACGTTCGAATTGCTGACGGCGATGGCCTTCGATCTTCCGGTCAGCGAAGGCGTTGACGTGCTGGTGCTGGAGGTCGGCATGGGCGGACGCCTCGACTCCACCAATGTGGCGGACGCGACCGTGGACGTTATCACTTCGATCAGCCTTGACCATACCGCGATCCTCGGCGGCACTGTCGAGTTGATCGCCGGCGAGAAGGTCGGCATTATCAAGGCCGCGACGCCCACGGTCGTTGCGCCGCAGGCTTCCCTTGGTGCGCTTGAGGTCATCAGACAACGCGCGCGAGCGATGGATGCGCCGCTGGTCGAGATTGGCAACGATGTGAGTTTCGATGTGCTCGATCATGACCTTACGGGGCAGACCGTTGACGTCGAGACCGCGCGCAGGCACTACGGAGTGCGCTTCCCGTTGCTGGGCCGGCACCAGGCTGAAAACGCGGCCGCTGCCATAGCCGCTATCGAGTTGTTCGACGCTAGCATCAGCCCAGGGTTGATCGCGCAAGGGATGCTGAACGTTCACTGGGACGGGCGCTTCCAGGTTCTGGATGGCGGTCCTCCCGCGTTGGTGGTCGACGGCGCTCACAATCCTCAATCGATGGGGGTGTTGTGCGAAGCCGTCCGCGATTATCTGCCCCTCTCTGACACCGCCTCCGGTACGGTGGTCGTGTTCGGATGCTCGGGCGATAAGGACTTGCCAGGGATGGCGGAGCAGCTCGCCACCCTCGTGACGCACGTCGTCGTCTGCACGTCGCGCCACCCTCGAGCGGTGGCGGCCGACCGCGTGGCGTCCGTGTTCGAGGCGGCAGGCGTGCCGACGAGCTACTCGCCAAACGTTGCGGATGCGCTGAGCGTGGCACGTGCTATCGCGGCGCCGGACGGCGCCGTGGTGGTTACTGGGTCCCTATTTGTTGTAGCTGAAGCGCTTGAGGCATGGCAGGGCATCGAGCCCGAGCGTTACCCTGAGTTGGAGCGCCCCAGATCGGGCCAAGCAGAGCCTGTTTGAGGCCTGGGATAGGGTGATGACCGAGTTGATGCGGAACGGAAAACCGAGGGTTGTGATCACGGGCATGGGGGCGATGACGCCCCTAGGCGAGAGCGTTTCAGCGTTCTGGGAAGGGCTTGTGGCGGGCAAGTCCGGCGTGGGGCCGATGCGCCAAGCCGACGCCACGGGCTACCCCTGTCAGGTGTCCGGAGAGGTCAGCGATTTCGACCCCGAACGCTACATCGAGAAGCGTGAGGCCCGCCGAATGGCCCGCTTCTCGCAGCTGGCCATCGCCGCCACCCAGGAGGCGTTTCGCGACGCCGGCATCACCGATGGATCGGTGAATGGCGAGCGCATGGGCGTCTCGCTCGGCAACGGTAACGGTGGGTTCCCGACCATCGAGGACAACATGCGAATCCTGGTGGATCGCGGGGGGATGCGCATGTCGCCGTTCTTCTTCCCTATGATCCTGCCTAACATGGCTTCGGCGAACCTCAGCAGGTCGTTTGGGGCGTTTGGCCCCAGCAGCACCATCGTTACGGCGTGTGCGGCGTCCACGCAGTCCATCGGCGAGGCGGCGGAGGTCATCAAGCGTGGTGCGGCCGACGTCATGATCACTGGCGGCACGGAAGCAGGCATCTCGCAAATGGGCCTCTCCGGGTTTGCCGTGATGCGTGCGCTGACGACTCAGAACGATGAGCCGACGCGCGCCAGTAAGCCATTCGATGCGGACCGCGATGGTTTCGTTCCGTCTGAGGGTGCAGGCATCCTAATCATGGAGTCGCTGGAGCATGCGCTACGGCGGGGTGCCAATATCCTGGCTGAGGTACAGGGATATGGGGCGTCCTCAGACGGTCACCACCAGTTCCAGCCGGACGATGATGGCGCAGGCGCGAGCCGGGCCATCCGTTGGGCGCTTGCCGACGCAGGGGTCGGCCCCCACGAGATCGACTACATCAACGCCCATGGGACGTCGACACCGATGAATGATGCATCAGAGACGGCCGCGATTAAGCGCGTGTTCGGCGACGCTGCGTACCAGGTGCCGGTCAGCTCCACGAAGTCGATGATTGGTCATGCGCTTGGCGGCGCGGGCGGGATGGAAGCGGTCGTCTGCGTCCAGACAATTAAAACGCATACGATTCATCCGACCATCAACTACACGACGCCGGATCCTGCATGCGACTTGGACTACGTGCCGAACGTGGCACGGGAGAAGGACGTGCGTTTGGTGCTGTCCAATAGCTTCGGCTTCGGTGGGCAGAACGCTTGCTTGGTTTTCGCTCGCTACGAGGACTAGCCCAAGCTTCAGGCCGCCTGCTATCATGGCCCGGATGGCTACAGACGCAGCACTAGTCGTGTATACCCGCCCCGACTGCTCCTACTCCGACGCGCTTTTGCACGATTTGGAAAAGGACGGGGTCGAGTACAAGCAGATTGACCTGAGCATGTTTCCCGAGCTGGTCCCGGAAGTTGAGCGGCTCACCGGTGGTGAGCGAGTAACTCCGGTGATGGTCGAAGGGGAATTGGTCATTGTCGGTTATCACGGTATAGGCTGAGCGTTCTAACATCTGGAGGGCCGTTGGTCCGCCGAAACACCGCGACCCGGTGGTGTAGCCTGGCTTAACACATCTCCCTGTCAAGGAGAAGATCACGGGTTCGAATCCCGTCCGGGTCGCCAGTTTTCCGTCTCCACATATTGGTCTTAACAAGAAAAGGCCCCGGCGATTAGCCGGGGCCTTCCTTCTCATGCCGTCGCTCTAGGAGTTGATGGCCATGAGCATGTTGATCTCGTCACGCAGTTTTGCCTTCGACGTGGTCCGTGCGACGTGGTCGTAGTAGCTCGCGACCTGCATCGAGCGATAGAGTGTCTTTAAGTAATTGAACATGTTTTATCCTCCGCGGTTCTTCGTGTTGATGTGCAGTTCCTGTCCGTGAGGCCCTACGCGACGAGCGCGGGGCTCTCGGAATCGGCGGTTCGGTCGTCTTCGACCATGCCTGACGCTAGGTCCTGACGAGCCCTGGCCGCGTATTGTGCGGACAAGGCCTGGCAGTACCGTGCGGTGGCAATCGCTTCGTCAATCCTTTTGAGCAGTCCCATAAGTTCCACCTCCTACAGTGATTCGGGTATGCAATTCGCTTGCGTGTGTGTCGAATTCGGTTCGGGCGCGCCGAACTAATTGCCCCAGACATGGGGCGCGTGAAACGAATCACGAGCACACAACGATGATGTTCAGCAAGCCGCTGGAGCGAGTGGGTAGCGGTTTGACCCTTTTCCGCGGTGGCGCCTCCACGTGGAGTACACCCTGCTCGATGGGGCCAGCGGCCTGCGTACAGACTCTGCGGGGTTCGATTTCAGCGCGTGATCCCAGTAAAGTGCCTGACCGCCCCGATTTCTCGGGGTCGCGCCCTGCGTGTCGTTGAGACCCGCGACCTTCGGTTCCAATCCGTAGCGTCTGAAATAATCTTACCATGCGACGATATTCGACGCAAGCCTCAATGCCCTCGATTTATCTTAACTGACGACTACACTAGGGTTACTGTTGAGTGGTAACGCCTTTGAGGACGACTTTCCGTGACATTTCCCGTCGGAATCCGGACACTCCGGCTTCTCGTTCGCGAATTCAGCGTCAATGACGCTGAGAATGTGTTCGAGCTGACTTCGGATTCCGATGTCGTGCGCTATCTTGAGTTTGGGCCGACATCACGTGCTGAGGCGCAAGGGCTGATGGATTTCGCGGTGGGTTCGTCGCTATCCGTACCACGAACCGGCTATGGACTGGTAATCGTCAAATATGACACTGGATCATTGATAGGATCATGTGGACTTCAAGTGTCCGACGACGACTCTCACACCGCAGAACTGTACGTCGTGTTTCGTCGCGATCGCTGGGGCCAGGGACTCGTCAGCGAGTTGGTTCCTGCGTTGATCAGCCTGGCGTACGGTGCGGCAGGGTTCGACTGCGTGTACGGCGTCGTTCACCCCGACAACAATGCGTCGATACGTATGCTGGAGCGCGTAAGGATGGTCAGCGACGGGACGATTCCCGACGTGTTCGAGAATGATGGGCGTTGGCGCGTGGGCCAGCGTTACGCGATACTCGGATCCTAGTATCAGGATGAACCCCTGCACAAAGTGAGGCCCCATGAGCGACGAGATCCAGCGCGAATTGATGAAGGGCGGTGTCGTCGACATCACGACGCGAGGTCGCCGCACAGGTAAGGAGCGCCGTATTGAGATCCGGCTGCACGTTATTGACGAAGATCTCTACCTCACAGGTGCGGCCGGGCCGCGAAGTTGGCACGCCAATCTGCGGGCGAACCCCGACTTTCACCTCCACCTCAAGCGTGAGGTTCTCGCAGACCTGGACGCTCGTGCGACCGAGATCGTGGGCGACGAGGAGCGCCGCCGCGTTCATGGTCGAATCCTGAAGAACATAGGCAAGCCGCAAGAGCTTGAGCTGCGCGTGGCTGGGAGCCCGCTCATGTACGTCACCGTCGACCCCGACTCCGCGACCAACTAGGCGTGCAGGTGAAAGCCGACACTCCCCGCAGACTCCACGTCATTCTGAGTCCACGCAGGGCGGTACCGAAGAATCTCTCATCAGGCGCCCACGCTATGGGAACCAGCGGGGAGTGTGCCCGCCCACCCAGACCCCTGCCGCTGCTTGCGCAGGGCGGTCGGGTGGGAACAGGATCAGTCGCGGCCGTGGCATGGCGGGAAACTAGGGTTCTTGACCCGAGCGGCTGAACCTCGCGGTCCTTGAGCGGGTGCCGGCTTCAGTTACGTTTCGTTCGCCGACAAGCCCGGGGCATGCTTGACTGCGCGTTCGAGTTTGGAGCGGGTCATGAGCAGGTAGTGCTGGCAGGTGAGGCAGCGCACGCCGATGTCGGCGCCGAGTCGTTCGACGCGCCAAGTGGTGCCACCGCAGGGGTGCGCTTTGCGCATGATGAGTGTTTCGCCGAGATGGAATTCTACGACGGCCATCGGAAGCCCAGCTTCTCGCGCTCCGCGTTGATCTCGCTGCGCAGCTTTTGCGCTGCAGTGCGCGCGGCGTCGGGGAAGTCGGGGCCTTTCGACGCGAAGATGATGCCTCGTGATGAGTTGATGATGGCGCCGAGACCGTCGGCGTTGACCCCGTTGCGGATCGACGCTTCGAGGTCGCCACCCTGGGTGCCGATGCCGGGGATCAGAATGGGCATGGTAGGGGCGATGCTGCGAATGCGCTTCAGCTCGTCTGGAGCTGTAGCGCCGACGACAAGGCCGATGTTGCCGTGCGTGTTCCACTTGACGGCGTGCTCCGTGACGTGTTCGTACAGCGGGCGGGACCGGCCGGTATGTGCGCTGGCGACGCCTTCGTCGTAGGCGATAGGGAGCTCCTCAAAATCGGCCCCGCCGGGATTCGACGTTCGGGTGAGGATGAACACGCCGCGATCCTCGTAGGCGAGGAAAGGCTCGATGCTGTCACTTCCCATGTAGGGGTTGAGGGTCACGGCGTCGGCGCCCCAGACCTCGAATGCGGCTTTGGCGTACGCGGTAGCGGTGCTGCCAATGTCGCCACGTTTGGCGTCGAGAATCACGGGCACGTCGCTAGGTACCGTTTTCATCGTGGCGTCCAGCGCGCGCAGACCGTCCAGGCCCTCTGCCTCGAAGAACGCGTAGTTGGGCTTGTAGGCGCACACCAGATCGCAAGTGGCTTCGATGATGGCCTTGGTGAAGGCCGCAAAGTCATCAATGGGCATCGAGGGCGGCCATGGATCCAGCCCGACGCACACCAGGCTCTGATTTCGGGTCGCTGCGGCCTCTAGTCTGTCGGTAAAGTTGCTCACGGGCCAAGTTTAGCAGGGCGTTCGGTGATATCGTGGCGGTTGTGGAACGACACGTCGACAGAGGAGAATCAGCCTGGCGAGAGTGGTGCATTTCGAGATTCTTGCTGACGATCCGGAGCGCGCAGCGGCCTTCTACGAGGCGGCCCTCGGTTGGGCGACGCAGAAGCCCGACGGGATGGGAGAGTACTTTCTCGTGACCATTGGGTCCTAGGATGAACCAGGGATTAACGGGGGCATGATGGTGCGGCACTTCGACGAGCTCGCCATCAGCACGGTCGATGCGACCTCGCTGGATGAGACCATCGCGAAGGTCATCGCAGCGGGCGGCGCGCTGGCGCACGGTCCCAACGAGATCCCGGGAATCGGCAACACTCCTGTCGCAAGGACACTGAAGGGAATATGTCCGGCGTTATCCAAGGAGGATCAAGCTGATCCATGACTGAGTCCGTGTTTGGAATCCTGATTCGGCGCCGCAATAGGTTCGCCGCGGACGTGCTCGTCGCTGGCGGTGCAGCACTGGCACACGTCCCGAACTCAGGGCGTATGCATGAGCTGATGGTCCCTGGGATCGATGTGCTCCTGCGCCCCGCGCCAGAAGGTCGTACGCGCCGCACCGCGTACGACCTGCTTGCCGTGCGTTACGCTGGTCGCTGGGTGGGCGTCGACTCGCGCATCCCGCCGTCGATGGTCGTCGATGCGTGGCGCACCGGCGTGCTGCCAGCGTTCGCGGATTACACCACCGTTCGGCGCGAGGTGCGCTACGGTGAAAGCCGGCTGGACCTGCTGTTCTCGGATTCGGCGAACGGCACGTCCGAGTTCGCGTATGTGGAGGCCAAGTCCGTGAACCTCGTCGAGGACGGCATCGCCATGTTCCCCGACGCTCCGACCGCCCGAGGCGCTCGCCACCTCCTGGAGCTGCGCGCCGCAGCGGCCGAAGGCCACCGAGCCGCCGTGTGTTTCGTTGTGCAGCGTGACGACGTGCGCGTGCTGCGTCCGTTCGCGGAGGCGGACCCTGTCTTCACGGAGACTCTCGTGCGCGTTGTCGACGAGGGCGTTGAGGCATATGCCATCGCCTGCGTGACCACGCCGGAAGGTACGATGCCTGTGGGGCTTGTGCCGATTGAAATCAGCCCAGGAGTGTTCGCGTGACTCGATCGCCAGCCAAGGCTCGCCTGCTCATGGACATCTATGACCGCTTGTTTGGCACCTATGGCCCACAGGGCTGGTGGCCGAGCGATGGTCCGTTCGAGACGATCGTCGGCGCGATCCTGACGCAGAACACGTCGTGGGTCAACGTGGATAAAGCGTTCGCGAACCTGCGCGCTGCCGAGCTCATGACGCCTGCTGCCGTCCGGGCAATCCCTGACGCGGAGCTTGCGGAGGTGATTCGGCCCAGTGGTTACTTCAACAGCAAAGCGCGCAAGCTGAAGGCCATCGCCGAGCACCTTGCGTTCTACGATGACGACACCGACCGCTGGCGAGCGCGTGACGCCAAGGAGCTGCGCGCCGAACTGCTGGGGGTCTACGGCATCGGCCCAGAGACCGCCGACGATATCGTGCTCTACGTCGCGGATCTGCCGACGTTCGTTATGGACAGCTACACGGTGCGCATGGTTGACCGCATAGGCATCGCTCCGCGCCGCAAGCGCTACGAAGACTACCAGGCGCTGTTCGAGGACAATCTTCCCAAGGACGCGCGCCTGTTCAATGAGTACCACGCGCTACTCGATGAGCACTCGAAGGGCATTTGCCGTAAGCGCGAGCCTCGCTGCGGCGAGTGCGTGTTGCGGGAGATCTGCCGTGAGGGTAGGCGGACGTAAGGGACTCTCTCTTCAGTCCTCTTCCAGAGGGCCAGGATGAGAGAATGCTCCCCGTGACGATTCAGGGTGTATTCCGTACATGTCGTGTGTCAGTACCGCCAAGCGGCAGCACCTGGCCGTGCGAGGGCCTAGCTCGCCCCTGCTAGGTGTCGCGCTCGCTGGTGACGCCGGCCTCGCCTGTGCACCAGGGAATGAATGCCTTCATGTTGCACGTGGCGCCCACTTTGGCGAGCTCGGCTTCGAATAGCGTGTGAATCTCGCGCTCCTCGTCCTCGTACTCAATCTGGGCGCCGCCGTCCTTCATGGACTTGGAGCCCGTTCCGTAGGATCCGCCGTAGGGCCGCACGAGGCCATGGCTGCCCGCCTTCATCGCCAGGTAGCGTGCGCGGCGCGTGCCTGAGTTGAAGTGCTGGTGGACCGTCCCTGCTCCGGGCACGATAACCATTGCGCCCGCCTTCCAGTCGGCGCGCACCGTGTCGGAGCGGTCGTCGTTCTGCCAGAGGAGTGAGTAGCCGGCGTCACCGCTGAGGAGGATCAGGTGGGCGCCAGGGCCGTGCTTGTGGGCTTTCTTGTACGTTCCCACGGGGAATTCAGAGATGTGCAGATTGAGGCTGTTCTTAGCCATCTCCAGCATCGCGTTCACGCCGCCCGCGCCGCGCTCCTTCCAGCCGTACAGAGGCATGTCGGGTGCGTTGGGAACGAAATTCGATTCCCATACGCGCTTGTTGTAGAGCGTGCCCGTGCCGCTGTAGGAATCCTCGTTGGCCGCGAGACGCTCACCGAAGACGTAGGGGTTGTTGAAAATGAAGTCGTCGTTGCGGTAGAGCCGCATGAGGGGCGGTGCGCTGGTCACTGCGATGTAACGTGCTGGCTCGCTGCCACTGCCGTTGAAGAACTGATACCAAGCGTTCAGCGGGATCGCGAACAAGCTGCCCGCGTGCCACTCGAACGTGGCCTTCTCTTTCTCGTCGTTCCAGATGCTGGTGGCGCCACGGCCGGACAACACGTAGATCTGCGTCTCGTACATGTGGTGCTCGGGCGCTGACTTGCCTCCTGGGCTGATCTCCACAACTTGGGAGTCGTTTGGGATCTCATCGTTGGGGATGTTGATGATGGCGCCCTTGCCACCTTTCCGCTCCCATGGGCCGAGCTCCAGCGTATTCAGATCTTCGAACGCGAAATCGACAATCAGGGGCACGCCTTCCCGCTCAATCCAATCGATGTATGGGTCTGCGATGGAGAAGTCCTGCAGGGCTTCCGTGGGTTCCTTGGCTCGGATGATGTCAGCGTCGTTGGTGGTCATCGTGATTCCTCCATGGCGTTCATAAGAGCGCCCTCCGGACGGAGGGCGCTCTTATCTGCAGGTCCAACTAGATACTGACGGCTAAGTGTCGCGCTCGCTGGTCGGGCCGACCTCGCCCGTGCAATGGGGGATGAATGCCTTCATGCGGCAAGGCGCGCCGTGCTCGGCGAGCTGCGCCTCGAAGATCCTGTGAATCTCGACGTCTTCGTCTTCGTACTCAATCTGCATCCCGCCTTCTTTGATGCTGACGTTGGATTCACCCCATCCGCTGGGCTGGCCATCGCCGGATCGAAGCGCGAGGTACCGCGCAGGCTCTTGACCGGTGTTGAAATGCTGGTGGTAAGTGGCGTCTGCCGGGACGATGACCATGCCGCCCTTCTTCCAAGGTGCGACCTCGTATTCCTTCTTCTCGTTGTCCCACCACAGCATGGAGAAGCCCACGCCACCCAGGATCACGAGGTGGGCGCCAGGCCCGTGGCGGTGGCCCTTCTTGTACGTGCCTACCGGGAATTCTGAGATGTGGGTGCCTGTGACGTTACCGGCCAGGTCGAAGTGGGTGTTGATTCCACCTGCACCACGGTCCCGGTACTGCCACAGCTTCATGACGTCAGCGTTGGGGACGAAGTTCGTCTTCCACATGGTGCCGAACTTGCTGCCCTTGCGCCTATACAGCGTGCCCTGGCCGTTGAAGTAGTCCTCGTTGTCGCCCGAGAACCGATCGTTGAACTGGTAAGGGTTGTTGAAGATGAAATCAGCGCTCTTGAACATGCGCATGACGGGTGGTGCGTTGGTCATGGACAGGTAGCGTGCGTGATCGGCTCCTGAGCCGTTGAAGTGCTGGTAGGTCGAGTTCAGAGGGATCACGACGAGGCTGCCAGCGGCCCACTCGAACGTGGACTTCTGGCCGTCGTCGTGCCACACGCTGGTCGCGCCGCGACCGGAGACGACGTACATCACCTCTTCGTACATGTGGTGCTCGGGCTCCGACTTCCCGCCCGGCTTGATCTCGATCAGGTGGCAGTCGTTGGGGAGGGAGCCGCTTGGGATGTTGATGACGGCGCCTTTGCCGCCCTTGCGCTCCCAGTCTCCCAGCTCAACTTCATCCAAGTCTTCAAACTTGTAATCAACGATCCGTTTGATGCCTTCGTTTGCAATCCAGTCCAAGTAGGGATCGTTGGCCTCCCACGTATCCATCTTATCGGGGAGTTCGGCCTCTCTTAGGTCAACCATTACGTGTGGCCTCCATTTCGGTGTTTCGAGCGATTGTACATAAAAACTTAGGTGTCACTCTGGTTGATGGGTCCCATCTCACCAGTGCAGTAGGGGATGAACGCTTTCATGCGGCAGACAGCGCCGCGCTGGGCCAGTTCAGCCTCGAAGATCTCGTGGATCTCGCGAGCCTCGTCTTCGTACTCGATCTGACGGCCTCCGTCCTTCATGCTGACGTCTGCACCGGGGCGGATGCCACCGTAAGGGGGGACCAGGCCGTGCTCACCCTGCTTCAGCGCGAGATAGCGGGCCCGCTTCGAGCCGGTGTTGAAGTGCTGGTGGAACGTGCCGTCGCCGGGCACAATCACCATACCGTTCTTCTTCCAGTTGGCCTTGACCATGTCCGAGCGGTCTTCCTTGGTCCACATCAGGGAGAAACCCGAATCGCCGCTGAGCAGGACCAAGTGGGCGCCAGGTCCATGGCGGTGGCCCTTCTTGTAGGTGCCCACGGGGAACTCCGAGATGTGCGCATTGATGCTGTTCTTTGCCATCTCCAACGCGGTGTTGATGCCGCCCGCGCCACGAGCCGCCCAGCCTTGTAGCGGCATGTCAGGTGCGTTCGGGATGAAGTTCGACTCCCAGATGCGCTTGGTGTAGAGGGTGCCGTTGCCGCTGAACATGTCGTCGCCCGACGTGTAGCGGCTCTTGAATACATGAGTATTGTTGAACATGAAATCGTCGTCGCGGTACAGCCGCATGAGCGGCGGCGCGCTGGTGACGGCGACGTAGCGGGCAGCTTCGGTGCCGCTGGCGTTGAAGAACTGGTACCACGCGTTGAGGGGGATCGAAAACAGGCTCCCCTCGTGCCACTCAAAAGTGCGCTTGTGGTTCTCGTCCACCCAGAGGCTGGTCGCGCCGCGGCCCGACAGTACGTAGATCTGGGTCTCGTACATGTGGTGGACGGGCTCCGACTTGGCACCAGGGTTGATTTCGACGACTTGCGCGTCGTTAGGGATCGTGTTGTTGGGGATGTTGATGATCGCGCCACTACCGCCCTTGGCTTCCCAAGGAGCGAGCTCCAGCGTGTTCAGATCCTCGAATGCGAAGTCGACGATGTAGCGAGGGCCTTCGCGCTTAACCCACTCCAGGTAGGGGTCTTCGACCGCGTAGTCCTGTAGAGGCTGGTCGGGGGCTTTCGCCCTGAGAATCTCTCGGTCTTCGGTATCGGTTGCCATAACGAACGTACCTCCGGAGCTTAGTAAGCGGAGCCTACCTGAATGTGTGCTCACGTACCAGCCCGGCACTCGGGCGGGCTGGTACGTGAGCGCCTTGTGGCTGTCGCTTTGCAGCACCGAACGCAGACTGGGCGCTACCGCGCATGATGTCGGCCCATTGACGTGGATGTGCCCACCCGCCCGGCCCCTATCGTCACTTGCGCAATGCGATGGATTCCAGATTTGGGGCGGTCATGGCCAGCACTAGGCCCTGGAGGGGGCTTTTGGGCTCCTCGCAAAAAGAGACGGGGCACTAAGTGCCCCGTCTCTTGCTATCGTGTGGCTAGGGTGAGACCTAGGTGTTGCGTTCTTCGGTGACGCCTTCGACACCGGTGCAGTAGGGGATGAACGCCTTCATGTTGCACCGGGCACCGCTCTTGGCGAGCTCGGCCTCAAAGATCTCGTGAATTTCGACGTCCTCGTCGGTGTACTCGACCTGAATGCCGCCGTCTTTGATGCTGACGTCGGCTGATTGGCGCTGGTTGGGGGCGATGAATCCACCGTTACCGCTGCGGAGCGCCATGTACCGGGCGCGCTTCGTGCCGGAGTTGAAGTGCTGGTGGAAGGTGCCGTCGCCCGGGATGATCACGATCGAGCCGATCTTCCAGTCACACTTTTGCATGTCAGAGCGGTCTTCCTTCGTCCAGAGGAGGGAGAAGCCCGAGTCACCACTCAGTAATACAAGGTGGGCGCCGGGGCCGTGGCGGTGGGCTTTTTTGTAAGTGCCGATGGGGAACTCAGAGATGTGGTTGCCCATGTCATTTTTGCCCATGTTCAACATGGCGTTGATGCCACCTGCGCCGCGCTCCTTCCAACCGTAGAGGGCCATGTCGGGGGCGTTCGGGATGAAGTTGGTCTCCCAGATGCGCTTGTTGTAGAGCGTTCCGCTGCCCGAGAAGTAGTCCTCACCACCGGAGTAGCGGGACTCCAGCATCGTGGGGCAGTTGAACATGAAGTTCTCGTCACGGAACAGCCGCATCATCGGCGGCGCGTTGGTGGTCGCGATGTAGCGGACTTTCTCGTCGCCCGTTCCGTTGAAGTGCTGGTACCAAGCGTTCAGGGGCACGGTGAACAAGGCACCTGCGCCCCACTCGAAGGTCTGTTTGTTCTTCTCGTCCATCCAAACGGTGGTAGCGCCGCGACCGGACACGATGTAGAAATTAATCTCGTACATGTGGTGTTCAGGCTCGGACTTTCCACCGGGGTCAATGTCGACCACGTGGAGGTCATTGGGCATGTTGTTGTTGTCGATGTGGACAACAGCGCCTTTGCCACCCTTGCGCTCCCAAGGGCCAACTTCAATTTCGTGCATGTCAGGGATGTAGAACGTCTCGTGTACAAGGACGCCTTCCTCCTCCAACCAGTTTTCGTAAGCGTCAGGGATGCGGAAATCCGTCAGACCTTCTGACGGCGTGTCCGCAATCTTCATGTCGGTGCCCTTCATTACCATGGCAACTCTCCTCTGATGAATAAACGAATGCTGAGATCCTTTGGGGAGCCTACCTGATTCAGCGAAAAGCGGCAACGGTCAAACGGACGTTGCTAACGTGCGACGCCTCCCTGCGCGCGACTTTTCTCTCATCGGTTACCCTGGAGACCCAAGATCGGTTGTGCCCACCCACTCATTGCTTGCGCAGTGCCGCCGATTCCGGACTCACACCGTGGCTGACGCCCTCGTCCCTGAACGACAAAGAGGCGGGGCACTCAGTGCCCCGCCTCTAGCGATCGCGTTGCTAGGCTGTTGCCTACGTCTCGCGCTCGCTGGTGACGCCTTCGACACCGGTGCAGTAGGGGATGAACGCTTTCATGTTGCACTGGGCGCCCTTCTTGGCGAGCTCAGCCTCGAAGATCTCGTGGATCTCGCGTTCCTCGTCGGAGTATTCGACCTGCCAGCCACCTTCGGAGATGGAGTCACCGGCGCCCTTCCAAGGAGCGGTAGGGTCGTTGAATCCACCGTCGCCTGACCGGAGGGCCATGTAGCGAGCGCGCTTCGTGCCGGAGTTGAAGTGCTGGTGGAAGGTGCCGTCGCTGGGGACGATCACCATGGTGCCGACCTGCCAATCGCACTTGATCATGTCGGACCGGTCTTCCTTGGTCCAGATCAGCGAGTAGCCTGAGTCACCGCTCAGGAGCACAAGGTGGGCTCCTGGGCCGTGACGATGGGCCTTCTTGTACGTGCCTATGGGGAACTCAGAGATGTGGTTACCCATGTTGTTCTGGCCCATGGAAAGCATCGCGTTGATGCCCCCTGCGCCACGCTCCTTCCAGCCGTAGAGGGCCATGTCAGGAGCGTTCGGGACGAAGTTGGACTCCCAGATGCGCTTGTTGTACAGCTGGCCGCTGCCGCTAAAGGCGTCTTCTTCACCCGAGTAACGACCCTTGAACATGTGGTCGTTGTTGAACATGAAGTCGTTGTCGCGGAAGAGGCGCATCATCGGCGGCGCGTTGGTCGTGCACAGGTAGCGGGCGGGCTCGTCGCCGGAGCCGTTGAAGTGCTGATACCACGCGTTCAGCGGCACCACGAACAGGCTGCCCTCTTTCCATTCGAACGTGTGCTTGTTCTTTTCGTCCACCCACACCGTCGTGGCCCCGCGACCGGACACGATGTAGAAATTCGTCTCGTACATGTGGTGTTCCGGCTCCGACTTGCCGCCCGGGTTGATCTCAACGACATGGCAGTCGTTGGGCATGTGGCGGTTGTCGATGTGGATAACCGCGCCCTTGCCGCCCTTGCGCTCCCAGGGTCCTACCTCAATCTCCTTGATGTTGGGGAAGTAGAATTGCTTGTGAACCAACACTCCCTCGTCGTCCAGCCACTGCTGATACGCGTCGGGGACCTGGTGATCGGTCAGACCCTCCGTGGGGGTCTCGGCAATCTTCATGTCCGTACCTTGCATGACCATGGCGCCACTCTCCTTATAAGAGTAAGTATAGAGACGAGCTTAGCCTAACGGGTACGTGTGGACAACCGTGCGTTGCTTATCGCTGTGCGACGGCTTTCGGCTCCTGGGGCGTTAGGATGCCGATGTGGGGAAGGTTGCGGTAGCGCCCGCCGTAGTCGAGCCCGTAGCCGATGACAAACTCGTCAGGAATCTGGAACCCAACATAGCCCAGCGGTACCTGTGCCATGCGTCGCACCGACTTGTCCAGCAGGCAGCAGACCTTCACGCTCGACGGCTTCTTGGCCTGGAGGTGCTCAAGCAAGTAGCGTAGCGTCAGGCCCGTGTCCACGATGTCTTCGATGACGATCACTGGCCTGCCCTGGATGTCAGTACCTACGTCGCGCAGGACCTCGATGGCCTCTTCGCGCTCTTCACCGTAGTGCGAAATCTCCATGAACTCGATCTGCAGGGGCAGGTCGATGTTGCGCATGAGGTCGGCCATGAAGACCACCACACCACGAAGCACACCGATGAGAACCGGCTCCTGCCCCGCGTAGTCTTGGGCAATCTGCTTGCCAAGCTCGCGCACGCGTTGCTGCACTTGCTCTTCGCTGAATAGGACTCGTTCGGTCCCTGTGACATCGACGTCAGACAGGGGGCCGAAACCGTACTTACCCATCAGTCGCATCAGATCGCGCCGATAGAGCAACTGAATGTTGATCTCCGGGTAGAGTTCTTGTACGTGGCGCAGCTTCCGGTTCTTCTGCGTCACCAAACTCTGCTTCATCGTCGTTAGCTCGAAGTACTGGTCGTACTCTGGCAAGTAGAAGTCGGGCGTGTGCATCTCTACTACGCGATTGCCATCCCACCGCAGTGGGAAGGATCGCGGTTCGTAGAGGAATTTAATCTGGTAGTAGTCGAGTAGGTTCGCGAACTCGCGTTCGCTGGGGTGCATGAACGAGAGATCTGGCGTCTTGGATGGAGTCGCGTCGATCTCGGCCAGGTTCCGTGCTGGGCGACGCCGTTCGCGCCTCTGCTCAGCGTGGGCTTCGTCGTCGTCATCGTCACTCTTTACGTCGGCAGCATCCCAGTCATCGACTTCTTGCGAGACGTTTAGCGATGCGACCGGCGCGCGATCACCACGGGTCCATTCGTCCGCGATACGACCGTCTATGGGACGGGGTTCGGGGACTGGGGGGGCCGTGATTGGCGGGATGTCGGCGACCGCTTGCTCAGCGGTCTGCCTGCGACGGCCCACTCCTCCACGATGACCCCTGCGACGACGACGTGGCGCAACGCCTTCGCCCTCTGCTGTCGGCTCGCCAGTAGCCTCGGGGGTTACGTTGGTTTGCGGTGCCATAGTGTCGGATTCCAATGTGGGGCCGTTCGCCATGGGGACGGTTTCTGGTGAGATCTCAGCCGATACATCTGTTACCTCAGAGGTGGCTGTTGGCTTGCGACGCCGTCGCCTCGTCGGGACGGGCTTGTCCTCGCCCACGTCGGCAGTCACGGGCTCAAGGGCGGCCTGCTCCAACATGGGCGCGTCGTCGTTCGGGCTGGCAGCGTCCGCAGCTGGTTTCGTGGAGCGACGTCGGCGTGGCGCTGGCTTGGGGGCTAAGTCATCTGCGAGGGGGATAAATCTGACTTCGGCGGGCGCGGACTCGTCGGCAGTCGTTGCCGCAGGCTTGCGACGGCGTCGCGCGGGCCTGGGAGCCTCGTCGCTGGGAGGGGCGACCGTGGGCGTGTCGCTGGCCACCTCGGCTGCGGCCGCTTTGGCTGTGCGTCGACGCTGCGTAATGGTGGGCCTGGGTTCGCTGGGTGTCTCAGGTGCGGCAGGGGCGCCTGTTCCGCCTATTTCAGGGGGAACGTCCGCTGATGCAGCGGTCGTTCCCCGACGTCGCGTCGTGCGTCGTGGGGCCTCGTCGGCTGCGGACGACGCGTCGGTTGCAGCGTCTGGCCTGGCGCGCCTACGACGCCTGGGGGATGTCGGCGATCCTGGATCGCCGTCCTGCGGTGCGTTCTCTGGGGGCGTAGAAAGGTTCTCTTCTACCACGTTCTCTCCGTTGGGCCCTGTGCGCCCGCGACGTAGTCTAATCTACTCGCCCTATTCAACCTCACCCCTTACATATGCCGTCGTTGTTGCCACGTGGTAGTCGCGGGAGCCACCAGCCAGCGCCTCGACTGCCGCGCGCACCGTGTCCATGGACGTATAGCAAGGGATCCGGCGTTCCGTTGCGGCCCGCCTAATCTCGAAGCCGTCGCGTCGTGCGGCTGCGACCTCTTCCACCGTGTTTACGACCGCATCCACCGTGCCGTCGACCACAATCGAGTAGGCGTTCGGCTCATCCTCTTCAGCTTTGTTGATCTCCGTAACGTCGAGGCCGAGCCCGCGCATCAGGGCAGCCGTGCCCTCGGTCGCGTAAAGCTGGTAATCCATCCCGCCCAGTATTTTCAGCCAGGGCACTGCCTCAGCTTTGTCGCGGTCGGCGATCGTGACCAAGAGCGACCCCGACTGCGGCAGCATGAGACTCGCGGCGATCAGCGCTTTCGCCACCGCCGCCTCTAGGTTTGTATCGATGCCCATCACCTCGCCCGTCGATTTCATTTCGGGGCCCAGGTAGGTGTCGACACCCGTTAGCTTAGACATGGAGAAGACCGGTGCCTTCACGCTTACCATCGGGGGCTCCGGTTGCACCCCGCCCTCGTAACCTTGGTCACTTAGTGTGCGGCCGAGCATCACGTTGGTGGCGAGTTTGACCATTGGTATCCCTGTTACTTTGGAGATGAACGGTACGGTCCTGCTGGACCGTGGGTTCACCTCGATGATGTACACCGAGCTGCTGCCGTGGTCTGCGGGAACGGTGAGGCCGTACGGCTTGGATTGGTTGATGATCACGTACTGGATGTTCATCAGCCCGCGCACGCCCAGCGCGAGCCCGATGCGCGTCGTGTAGTCCACGAGCGTTTCGCGCTCCACGTCCGTGAGGCTGACTGGTGGGTAGACGGCCATCGAATCGCCGGAGTGAACCCCGGCGCGCTCGATGTGCTCCATGATCCCGGGGATCAGCACCTCGTCGCCATCGACCACCGCGTCCACCTCGACCTCGCGGCCTTCGAAGTAGCGATCAACCAGGACCGGCCGGCCCGGCGCCGCTTCGACAGCCCGTGTCAGGTAACGCACGAACTCGGTGACATTATCGACAATCTCCATGGCGCGTCCGCCAAGCACGTAGCTGGGGCGAACGACCACGGGGAAGCCCAGTCGCTTGATTGCCTCCAGGCCTTCCTCAAGGGTGGCCACGGTTGTCCCTGGCGGTTGCGGGACGCCAAGCTTGCCCATTAGCTCGCCGAAACGCTCGCGGTCCGATGCGATGTCGATGGCGTCAGCTGACGATCCTAGGATGGGTAGCCCGGCGTTGCCTAGCGCCTGGCTGAGATTGATCGCGGTTTGCCCACCGAACTGCACGACGCTCGCCGGATAGTCCGGGCCATTCTTACCGGGAAGCGCCTCGTTCTCGATGATGTCGCGAACAGCCTCTTCGTCCAGCGGCTCGAAGTACAGACGGTCGGACGTGTCGAAGTCCGTGGACACCGTCTCAGGGTTGGAGTTCACCATGATGGACTTCACTCCACCGCCGTCGAGTGCCCACGCCGCGTGCACGGAGCAATAGTCGAATTCGATGCCCTGGCCGATGCGTATCGGACCGCTGCCGATGACCAACGCTCGCGGTGCGGGTAGCGGAGTCGCCTCGTTCTCTTGGTCGTAGCAGGAGTAGAAGTACGGGGTAACTGCCTCGAACTCCGCCGCGCAGGTGTCCACCATTTTGTAGACCGGCGTGATGTTGAGCCCCTGACGCAATACGCGAACCTCTTCCTGGGTGCGCGACGTCAGGAGGGCAATGGTCTCGTCCGGCATGCCCAGGCGCTTCGCCTGCCATAGCAGATCAGGCGAGAGATCCTCGCTGGCGATCCGGTGCTCCATCGCCACGATACGGGCCAGACCTTCGATGAACCATGCATCTACCTGCGTGATCCGCGACAGTTCGTAGACGTCGATTCCTCTGCGTAACGCAGTCATCATCGCCCATAGGCGAACGTCTGTTGGCTGCGCAAGGGGCAGGTGGTCGGTGCCGGCCTGGCTCTGCCACTCCGGGTCTTCCCAGTGCAATGAATGCCCGCCGATCTCCAGAGAGCGCACCGCTTTCTGCAGCGCCGCCTCGAAGCCACGATCGATGGCCATGACCTCGCCCGTCGCCTTCATCTGCGTGCCGATCACTCGATCACCGGTGGCGAACTTATCGAACGGCCAGCGCGGGATCTTGATGACGCAATAGTCCAGCGCCGGTTCGAACGCGGCCATTGTCTTCTGGGTAACCGCGTTCGGTATCTCGTCTAAGCGCTTGCCCACCGCAATCTTGGCCGCTACGCGAGCGATTGGGTAGCCGGTCGCCTTCGACGCCAGCGCCGATGACCGGCTGACGCGGGGATTGACCTCGATGACAACGTACGACATGGGCTTCGGCGAGCCACCAGGAAGGCTGTCGCCGATGGTTGGCGATGGTGCGAGGCCGAATTGGATGTTGCATCCGCCTTCGATACCCAGCGCACGGATGATGCGCTGGCTCGCGGAGCGGAGCATCTGGTACTCCTTGTCAGACAGAGTCTGGCTGGGCGCGATGACAATGGAGTCGCCCGTGTGGACTCCCATCGCGTCGAAGTTCTCCATGTTGCAAATAGTGATGCACGTGTCTGCTGAGTCACGCATAACCTCGTACTCGACCTCGCGCCAGCCACGCAGCGAGCGTTCCAGTAGCACCTGCGAGATCGGACTCGCCGCCAGGCCGGACGCCGCGACCTCGCGCAGCTCGTCCATGGTGTACGCGAATCCGCCCCCCGTACCGCCCAGCGTGTAGGCGGGGCGCACCACCAGTGGCAAGCCGATGCGCTCGCCCACCACGATCGCCTCCTCCAACGTATTCACGACCTCGCTGGGTGGCGTTGGCTCGCCAAGCTCCAGCAGCAATGCGCGGAACAAATCGCGGTCCTCAGCTTTCTTGATGCTTTCGATGGGCGTACCGAGCAGGCGCACGTTGTACTTGTCGAGCACACCCGCCTCGTAGAGGTCCACCGCCAGGTTCAGGCCCGTCTGGCCGCCCAGAGTCGCCAGCAGCCCATCGGGGCGCTCCTTGGCGATGATTCGCTCGATTACCGGGACGGTCAGGGGCTCTATGTAGACCGCGTCTGCCACATCGGCGTCGGTCATGATTGTCGCGGGGTTGGAGTTGACCAGCACGACGGACACTCCCTCCTCGCGGAGGGACTTGCACGCTTGCGTACCGGCGTAGTCGAACTCGGCCGCCTGGCCGATCACGATCGGCCCGCTGCCGATGACGAGCACTTTCTTTGGTTTCTCAGGGGTCAATTACTGTCCTTCATCATTATTCCTGCCGGAAACACGTTGTTCTGAGCGGAGGCGAAGAATCTCTCGTAGAGGTGTTCATTCGTCGCTGAGGGATGAGAGAGATCCTTCGCGAACTTCGTCGCGTCTCGGGATGACGTTAAGCGCCGGCGTCAGCGTTGCAGTCACTTCGCCCCCACCATGCCGATGAACTCGTCGAAGATGTACTCGTTGTCGAGGGGGCCGGGCGAGGCTTCGGAGTGGTATTGGATGGTTATGACGGGCCGGTCCCGGTGCCGGATGCCCTCGATGGTGCCGTCGTGGAGGTTGCGGTGCGTGACGACGATCTTGGGCGATAGCCCTTGGTCAGCGACCGCGTAGCCGTGGTTCTGGGCGGTGATGTACACCTTGCCCGTCGACAGGTCCTGCACGGGGTGATTCGCGCCCCGGTGGCCGAACTTCAGCTTGTACGTGTCCGCGCCCAACGCACGGGCGATGATCTGGTGCCCCAGGCAGATGCCCAGCGTCGGCACGCGATCGATGATGGTCTTCGCCGTCTCGACGGTCAGCTCGTTGTGGATCGGGTCGCCTGGTCCCGGCGAGAAGACCACGCCGTCGGGCCCCAACGCCAACACTTCGTCCGCCGTCGCCGTTGCGGGCAGCACGTTGACCTGACAATCGCGGTTAGCCAGCAGCCGCAGGATGTTGTACTTCACGCCGCAGTCCACCACCGCGATACGCCGGAGCCCTTCGCCGTTCCACGCGTACCCGGTGTTCACGGTGACGCGCTCGACGAAGTTGACGCTGTCATAGGCGGGGCGCTCCTTGAGCTGACGCAGAGCCGCTTGCGGATCGCCGGTGGTTAGCGCGCCCATCATGACGCCCGAAGAGCGGATGCGCCGGGTGATAGCCCGAGTGTCGACCCCCCAGATGCCCGGTACGCTCTCGCCGGCCAGGTACCCGTGCAGCGTGCCTTCCGAGTTGTAGTGGCTGGGCGTCGGGGACTGATCACGCACGACGAACCCCGCCACCTGGATCTGCTTGGATTCGACGTTCTCGTCGTTCATCCCGTAGTTGCCCTGGAGTGGATAAGTGGGGACGACGATCTGCCCCGCGAAAGATGGATCGGTCAGCATCTCCTGATAGCCGGTCATGCTCGTGCAGAACACGACCTCACCGAAGGATTGCTCGCTGCCGCTTTCTAGTGCGCCGAAGCCGTATCCAGGGAACACCGAGCCGTCGCTCAGGACTAGGTATGCCTTCTTGCTCATCCGGAGAGCCCGTTTAGGCCGTCATAGGCGATGTCGCCGCCGGCTATCGTTAGTTTCACGCGTCCTCTGAGGGTATCGCCGTCCAGTGGCGTGTTCTGTCCCTTGGATGCGAAGGTACTCGCATCCACTTGCCATTCTTCCTCGGGGGCGAGCAGCACGAGGTCGGCTGGCGTGCCCTCGGCCAGCGTCGCCAGCTCGGCGAACCGCTGGCCCAGTACCGATACGGGCCCCGCCGTCAGCCGATGCACCAGCGTGGGTAGGTCTATCTCCCCTGCATGCACGAGCCCCATCAGCATCCCGAAGGCGGTATCCAGCACGGATATCCCGTTGGGTGCTTCGTCGAACGGAGTGGCCTTGTCGCCGTAGGTATGCGGCGCATGGTCCGTGGCGATAGCGTCGATGGTGCCGTCGCGCAGCGCTTCGATCAGCGCCGCTTGGTCACCGAGGGATCGGAGCGGTGGGCTGACTTTGGCCCGTGTTTCGTAGGCGACCAGGGTGACGGCTGCGTCTGTCTCCACGTGGCCGTGCGTGCCGAGCACCCACTCCTCGCTGAGCGTTAGATGGTGAGGAGTGACCTCTGCCGTGACCCGCAGCCCCTTGGCTTTCGCCTGACGGACCATATCGGTGGAGCCAGCCGTGCTCAGGTGTGCAACGTGGAAGTGGCCTCCCGTGAGGTCACTCAACGCAATGTCTCGCGCGACGATGGATTCTTCGGCAGCCGACGGGTACCCGGCCAACCCCAGGCGGGACGATACCCAACCTTCGTTGATGCCGAGGCCTTTGACGATGGAGTAGTCCTCGCAGTGGTCCATGACCGGCAGGCCGAGCTGGCTGGCGTAAAGGAGCGCACTCTGCATGAGGTGGCCCGTCGCCACAGGAGCACCGTCATCGGTGAATCCGACCACACCTGCGCGGGCCAGCTCCTCCATGTCCGTGAGCTCCTTGCCCAACCGACCCCGCGACACGGCGCCAAAGGCAAGTACGCGTATCGCGCCGGCCTCCGAGGCCTGTTGCTTGATGAAATCGACCACTGTGGAGTTGTCGATGGCGGGCTCGGTGTTGGGCATGCAGCAGAGAGTGGTGAACCCGCCACGCGCTCCGGCGGCTGTGCCCGACTTGATGGACTCCTTGTCCTCCTGGCCCGGCTCTCGCAGGTGCGTGTGGAGGTCGATGAACCCTGGAGCCAGGACCAGGCCCGTGCCATCGACTACACGCGCGTCGCTGGGGGCTTCGCTGGGGTTAGCAATCTTGCCGTCCATGACCAGTAGATCGTCGATGGTATCGGTGCCCGCTACCGGGTCGATCAGCCGGGCGCCTTTGATAAGTAGCGCTTCGCTCATAGCTCGACCCCCCCGGCACCGGCGAGTGTTTGGTAGAGCAATGCCATCCGGATGGCGACCCCGTTGGTTACCTGCTCTTCAATCTGCGCGCCAGGTCCGTGGGCGATGGACGACGAGATTTCGATCCCTTCGTTCATGGGGCCGGGGTGCATGACCAACGCCCCAGGCTTCGCTCTGGCAAGTCGCGCTTCAGTGATCTGCCAGCGGCGTGTGTACTCCCGCATGCTGGGCAACAAGCCTCCTGCGGCGCGTTCCTTCTGGATGCGCAGTGCCATGACGACGTCCGCGTCCTCGATCGCCTTGTCCAGATCGGGCTGTACCGTTACCGAGACAGGGAAATGCTCTGACCTGCCCCGCAGCATCTCTAGCGGCATCATCGTCGGTGGCCCAGAGAGAACCACATCTGCGCCAACCGCAGCCAGCCCGTAGATGTTCGACCGCGCGACGCGGCTGTGCAGTACATCGCCGATGATGACCACCTTGGCGCCCGCGAGATCGCCGATGTGCCGGCGCATGGTCATCAAGTCGAGCAGCGCCTGCGTGGGGTGCGCGTGCGTGCCATCACCGGCGTTGATCACGCTGACGGAGTCGAGGTTGCGCGCTAGGAAGTAGGGCGCACCGGACTGCGGTGAGCGGATGATAATGAGGTCGGCGTGCATCGCTTGGAGGGTGAGGGCCGTGTTCAGTAACGATTCGCCCTTCTCCGCGCTGGTGCCCGACCCGGAGATGTTGATTACATCCGCGCTTAGGATCTTCCCCGCTTGCTCAAACGATACCCGCGTCCGTGTGGATGCCTCCAGGAACACCGTGAGCACGACTTTGCCACGCAGCGCAGGCACTTTCTTGATGTCCCGGCCCAGCACCTCACGCATGGCGTTCGCGGAGTTCAGGACGCTCTCGATCTCGGCCTTATCGAAATCGTCGAGGTCCAGTACATGCCGTCGCGGTGCGGCGGCTGCCTTGGTCGCCACGGGGGTGGCAGTCCCAGTGGTCATGAGAGCACCTCTCCTTTACTTGTTTGTTCGACGAGGACGACTTCTTCGACCCCATCGAATTCGGTAACCCGTACTTGTATCTCTTCGTTCATAGCGGTCGGTACGTTCTTGCCTACGTAGTCAGCGCGGATCGGTAGTTCCCTATGGCCACGGTCCACCATGACGGCGAGCTGCACCTGACGTGGGCGCCCAAGATCCATCAGCGCGTTCAGCGCTGCCCGCGTGGTGCGTCCCGTGTAGAAGACGTCGTCGACGAGCACCACGACCAGTCCTTCAACGCTCATGGGGAGCTCGGTCGGTCGGACCAGGGGTTGGGGGCGGCTCGTCATGTCGTCGCGGTAGAGGTTGATGTCCAGTGCGCCGACCGAAACGTTGACGCTTTCGAACTCACCGATGGCAGCCGCTAGGCGCTGCGCGATTGGTACGCCGCGGCGCTGCAAGCCCACGAGCATCACGCGATCGGCACCGCGATTGCGTTCAACAATCTCGTGGGACATGCGGCGTATTACGCGGCGCATGTCATCCTGACTCATGAGCTGACGTTCTTCAGGCAAGAAAAAAACCTCTCGCCTATGGGCTTTGAGAGGTCTTAAGGGCTGCCGCTCGACCCCAAGAGACGTTGAGAGTGCCTGCGGGGAGCAACTGACCGTGTACCTTCTCAGCCTCACAGGACTGAACTTAAAGGACCGGCAGGACTATTAAATTATTCCGCCTTGATTATAGGTGCCCGAGTACGCTGGTTCAAGTGCGGTCGGGTCGGTCAGGTGGTCGCCGCCCGAGTACGCCAGCGTGGTATCTAGCTACGCACCCGCGTCGTTCGGTTGGTCATGTAGTCGACGAGGATGTACTGGCCGAGATCGTCAGGCGATGTGTAGAGGGCGCGTCCGCGGTTGATCTGGGTCATGCGGTTCACGAAGTCCATCAGGTAGGGGCTCGACTCCAGCATGAACGTGTTGATCGTTATGCCTTCTTGGGTGCACCGGCGGACTTCGCGCAACGTCTCTTGTATGGTCCGGTAGGTTGGCGGGTAGTTGAAGAACGGCCTCCCTCCCTCTATGTGGGCCGTTGGCTCGCCGTCGGTGATCATCAAGATCTGCTTCGTGCCGTCTTTGAACGGCGCCAAGAGTTGACGTGAGGTCGCGAAGGCGTGCTGCATGTTGGTGCCTGAGCCCCCACTCCACGTTATGAACGGCAGCTGATCACGGTCGATGCGCTCCGCCATGCCTGCGAACCCCAGCACCCAGAAGTTATCCCGCGGGTATTTCGTCCGGATTAGCGAGTCCAACGCAATCGCCACTTTCTTTGCCGAGGTGAACGATCCAAACAGGCCCATCGATCGGCTTTGGTCAATCAGCAGCACCGTCGCCACCTGCGTGTTGTGCTCCGTCCGCCGCACCTCGAAGTCGCCGACCTCAATCTTGACTGGTGTTCCGGCGCCTGACCGTTCAACCGCGTTCATGACCGTCTTGTGCAGGTGGATTTCCAGCGGATCGCCAAACTCGTACTTCTTCGTGTCGTCCGAGTTCTCGCCACCGGAGCCGCGCTC
>CAUZFB010000007.1:0-78708 GCA_963579135.1 Dehalococcoidia bacterium
ATGATTCACACGCTCTTCTACAGCGACTGGATTTACCGGCCCCGAGCGAGTGAGGAGCTGATGCAGGATCGTGGAGGGAGCATCGTTCGGCGCCAGGGTCCCATCCAAGTGGACATCATGCGAATGATGGGCGGCGGCCGGGTACGGTCTGTGCGAGCCATGACCAGTGCGATCGACCAGAGCAGGCCTATCGATGGAAGCTACACGGCGTTCTTGGACTTCGAGGATGGGCACGCCGGGACGATGACCTACGACGGCTACGGCCATTTCAATTCAGCAGAACTCACATTCGGCTACACCCTGCAGGGTTACCCGTCAGATCCAGCATTGCACACCCGGACTCGGAAGAGGATCAAGGACCTCGGGACGATGGAAGCCGAAGAGGAAGTGAAGGATGCCAGCCGGTACGGTGGCGCCTCCAACCGATCCATCGACTACCCGGTGTCGCCGGAGAGGCGGCAAGCTTTCTTCGGGCTGACGCTGGTCAGCTGCGAAGGCGGGGATATCAGGCAGACGCCAACCGGCGTGGTGATCCACGGTAACGACAAGGACGAACACATCGAGGTTGACGGCGGACCGGGGTTCAACCGGCGCTACGGTGACGTGGAGGTCGACGAGATGTACGCGGCGATCGCTGAAGACCGAGCGGTGCGGATCCACGACCATGATTGGGGCAAGGCGACCCTGGAGGTGGTCTTGGGCATTCTGCAGTCGGCGGAGGAGCGGCGCGAGGTGCACATGCTTCACCAGGTCCCATACCGCGGAATGGGAGTCAGCTAGACACTGTGCCTGGGTCCGGGCTCCAGATTCGACCTCTGGATCTCACCTCTCTACCCCACTCCGTTAGCGCAAATCAAGAACCAAAGATCCAAGGGGCTCACGCCCTGGATCTTTGGTTCTTGCAGATATTCCGGGCTAATTGGAGCTAGGGTCTTTGACCAACCGCAGGTAGGGCTTGGGGGATTCCCAGCCTTCGGGGAAGAGACCTTTGGCCGCCTCATCATCGACTCCAGGAAGGATGACGACTCTGTCGCCCCTGTTCCAGTTGGCTGGCGTACCCACCTTGTTGTTGGCAGCCAGCAAGACCGAATCGAGGACGCGTAGAAGCTCGTTGAAGTTCCTGCCGGTGGTCATGGGGTAAGCGAGCTGCATCTTGATCTTCTTATCCGGCCCAATCAGGAACACCGTGCGGACGGTCTGGTTGTCGGCTGCGCTGCGACCCTCAGCCGTATCACCGGCGTCAGCCTCAAGCATGTCGTAGAGCTTCGCGACCTGGAGATCTTCGTCGGCGATCAACGGAAACGTCAACGCAGTTCCTGCGAGATCCGAGATGTCCTGGGTCCACTTGATGTGATCTTCAACCTTGTCCACGCTTAGACCGATGAGTTTGCAGCCCCGCTCTGCGAACTGGGGCGCCATCTTGGCGGCGGCACCAAGTTCGGTCGCGCAAACGGGCGTGAAGTTCTTCGGGTGGGAGAAGAGCATGGCCCAGCCATCGCCGATCCACTCGTGGAAGTTGATGGTTCCTTGGCTGGTCTCAGCCGTAAAGTCAGGGGCTGTTTCACTAATCCTGAGGGACATTTCTGTTACCTCCTTCTCTTTCTGCTTTCCGTTTGTTTCTCTGAAGCCTGGTCTGTTGGTCCAAGGCTATCTCGGCAGCAGTGCGTGGATTGCCGCGAAGTCGGGTTCGCCTTCACCGTGGTACACGACCACCGCGTCGTCGTAGCCGAGGTCGGCGAGTCGTTGCAGCCGTTCCATCGCCGTCTGCGGGTCGCACATCAGCGAGTAGGGGCCTTTGGCGTCGTCCAGCGGCTCCGCGGTGGCATTGAGGTCAAGCCAGATGTTGGTGACCAGAGCACGTTTCCCGCCTGCCGCTCGGTAGGCCTCGATCCCCTCCTTGAGCGTGTTGTATCCAGAGAAGTGGGCGGAGGCTATCCAGCCGTCAAACTCCTGGGCCGCCCGGGGTATCCACTTGGGGCCTGCCCAACTGCCAATGAGCACGGGCGGGCCGCCACGGACTTCATCCACGGGAAGGAGGTTCGCACCGTCGACAATCTCCCCGTCCCAAAGACGACGCATGGTCGCGAGACCGTCGTTGAACAGGCGCATGCGACCCTCAAACGGGATGCCAAGCGCTTCGAAATCGGCCCGGGTTGAGCCCGCACCAACGCCAAGCAGTAACCGATTGGCGCTGAAGAGCTGGGTCGTGATCACTCGGTTCGCGAGCTCCACGGGGTGACGAAGCGGGATCTGAAGGATGCCGGTGCCCACTTCCATGCATTCGGTCACAGCCGCGGCAATGGAGGCGCTTGTCAGCGGATCTATGGACGGCCAGCTGCGGCCGATGGAGTCGAAGAACCAAAAGCTGTCGAACCCGTGTGCTTCCGCCGCCCGAGCCCTGCGGACAATCAGATCACTCGGGGAAGCGGCGTTCCCCAGCGTTGTGGCAATTCCAAGCCTCATATGATTGCGCGCCCGCGCTTACGCCTTGGCGTCCAGCGTGTTCGGCGCAAACAGCTCTTCAATTTCTGGTACGCGGGGTGACAGCTTCTGCTCGTAGAGGTACTGAGGGAGTGCCTCTAGCGACGTGCGATTCTGCTCGATGCCGTAGGCCCAGAAGTCGTTGCCCATGATCCGGCGGGTCTCCTCAAGCTCGGCGACCACCCAGGGGAGAGTCAGCTTGAGGGCGTCGGTCTCGACCAACTGGTCATAGGCATACTGCTTGGCCTTCGCCCATGCTTCATACATGCTCGTGGCAGCCCATGGGTTAGCTTCGTAGATTTCTTTTCTAAAGACAACGGTATGCATGATTGGGAAAATGCCGGTGCGGCCGAAATATTCTTTCTCAGCCTGCCGGTAGTCCGGGAACAGCCTACCAACGGGTGAGGGGTCGTGGCTGAGGGCATGGGGAGCGTTGGGGGAGATGATGGCGTCGAGCTCACCGCTCTCCAGCATGGGGCCCATGTCCTGCTCCAGCGGCATGCGGTGCAGGACAACGTCGTCCAGGTCGAAATCGATGCGGGAAGGGCGCTGCAAGCCGTCCTGGGTGCCGCTAAACCACTCGATGGTCTCGGGCTGGACGCCGTACTCATGGAGCAGCATGCCGCGCGCGAAGACAGCGGCCGTCATCGAGTACTCGGGGACGCCGATCTTCTTCCCCATGAGGTCTTTGGGTTCATTGATTCCTGCGTTGGCGTTGACATAAATGCAGGAGTGTCTAAACAGGCGCGAGGGGAATACCGGAATAGCGATGAACTTGTCATCACCACGCGCCCTGAGCATAGTGTAATTGGCGAACGAGAGCTCTGATACGTCGAATTCTTGATGCCTAAGCATGCGGAAGAAGGTTTCGCTAGGGCGCGAAATCACGGGAGTGATTTCGATTCCCTCAGGTTGGATGCTGCCGTCAAGCAGTGGGCGAGCCCTGTCGTAATCCCAGCAAGCCATTGTCAAGCGCAATCTGCCCATGATGCCTCCCGCGTTGTGTAATAAAAGGTGCCGATGGAACGTTGGAACGGCAATCCGGTAGATGGAATGGTATCGGTACGATAGGTATTGCGTCACGTGTGGAAAACACGGGTCACACAGGGAGGAAGCCTCGGAGTGCCATTAAGAGTCACCAACCTGGTAATGGGTTTGAGAGTGCTACGCTTCGGGTGAGCACTCCTGCATCAGGCGAAAGGTATACTCTGCCCGGGCAAGCCCCGCCGAAAAGCTCATTCCTCACTACCCTATCGAACTCGCACTCTTTGACATTAGGCGGCCCTGTGCAATCTCAAGTCACTCCAACCCTTAGTCCTCGCGCCGAACTTCGTGCGACGACCTTGGTATACCTTGCAGGATTTACCTATCACATCGGGTTGAGCGGCACATTACTTCTGGTGCCGTTATATGCACTGCACCTGGGGTTTGCTCTGGATGAGCTTGGGATTATCATCGCATCGCAAGCCGTGTTCGGCCTGTTCCTTCGCTTATTCGCGGGCGCCATATCCGATAGGTTTGGTGAACGTTGGGTTCTTCTTGTTAGCTTCGCGGCGACCATTGTCGGGGCTGCCGTTATTGGGTTATCAAGTACTTTTTGGCCGCTGATTTTGGGTCAGACTTTTTTGGGAATTTCACGAGCCACCTACTGGACGGCGACGCAGTCTTATTGCAGTAGGATTAATCCGGCGAAATCAGGGACGGTTCTGGGTCGCATGAGTAGCTCGCGAACCGCAGGCGACGTAATCGGTGCTGTTTTCGTGGGATTCATAATAGGAAGCTCCGGGTACGCGTCAGCGTGGATGACTATCATTGCATTGGGCGTTATCGGGTTAGTAGGGTCTCTCGCGCTACCCGTGCTTCCGCGCAAGATTGCACTTCGAGGATTCAAGCAAGCTTTGGCACCAATCCCATCATTGGCTCGTAGCCCTAGCATGGCAATGGCAGGGTTTACCGCTTTCGTAGCCTCAGCATCGATGATCATTGCGGTGAGCCTGCTCGTGCTATACCTGCACGAATTGGGATACGACGAATTCGAAGTGGGTAGGCTCCGGACATACGGATCAATAGGAAGCGTGGGGATTGGGATTATCTTCGGCAGAATCGTTGCCAGAACTGGGCAAACAACGCTTTACACTCTAACGTTGGCCGCTACCGGAGTAGTGATGTTTGCTTTCCCAATTGTGGGTTCCGCAATGCCTATAGTGCTGATGCTCAGCTACGGAATACTTTACGGGATTCTTAGTCCGCTTTATCCATTAACCGCATCGACTTACAGTCCGCAAGATCAGCGAGGCGTAGCCATGGCCTACGTTGGCCTGTATTGGGCCGTCGCGCAAGTGGCGGTGCCTCTCAGCTTCGGTTTTATCGCTGCAAATGTTGGGCTTCGGGATTCGTTTTGGTTCGCGGGGCTAATGTTTATTGGTTTCGCCGTGGCGATGCCAATTTTGTTCCGGTTGTTGACGAAAAGTCATATGCCGTTTACGTCTGAGGAATCTTCGACGCGTGTCTAGCTAAGTGGACGTAACACCATTTCCTCTTGATCCACCTCGACCTCGTAAACACGAGCCCTTATGTTTAGTTGATTCAGGCATTGCCCTCTAGCCAACTCGAATATATAACCATGAGTCGGGCACTTGATATGCTTCCCGAACATAAGTCCTTCACCTAAATCCCCATCTTCATGTGGACACCAGCGATCAATTGCACGATATCCACCATCCTCTGACAAGATGACTATATCCTGGCCATCGATCGTCAGCGTAGCGATCCCGAAAGTGATGAGATCACTAGGAATGGGCGCTCGCATTGATTCACGCTGTTCATCCATACATTTTCTCGGGTAGCAATGCCTCCATCATGCTCTCTGAAGCCGATGGAGCACCGAATCGCGTTCCATTGATGACATGAGCCATCCTGGCGGTACGGAGAAACGGCTTTCCAAAAGCAGGTCATATATGGCGTTGGCGGCGTGGCGGCCATGGATTCCTGTATCTATTAGCGCCTGTTTGTAGCACGCCTGCACTGAAAACCCATCATCCCAATCAGCGTGCTCCACACCCGCAGCAAGCAGATGTGCGAACTCTATCTGCTCCCCATCGAGAACATCCACACCTAGCTCACTGTCAAACCTCGGCATAAATGACCAATTCCCCTGCTCCAACCCTGGGGCTTCGTCGCTTTCTATGATCTCGCCATCCATCAAACACCATCGAGGCACAATCATTGACTCCCCATGGCGAGTTTCGCCTTTAGTATCTCGGAATATATGGTCACCAAGTTCGATGTCGAATACTGTGACACGTGCAGGGAATCCAACTTCTATCCTGCCGATTCGATGGTCGAGTCCGACAATTTTTGCGGGTCGGATAGTTACTCTTTCAATAATGTCCTTCAGTGGATACCCGTGATTTAGGAAAATGGACATCACATGCGCCAAGGAACGGCACGGACCCGTGACATTCACACCTTGCAGATCTGAACTGATGACATCAGTCACAATTCCTTGAGCCATTAAAATATCAAATGCTTTGAACGAGAAATTAAGCCCGCCGTATCCGACATCGGTGGCTACGCCGCGTTTAATTGCAGCCGTCACCTCTGGCAGAACCTTCTCTTCATCATCAAGTACGTTACCCCAGTTCCCGGTGTAGACATGAGTGAAGCAATCTCCTGGGCCTAGGGTGTCCATGGCTTCTCTTGTGAACCGAATGCCCGGAGGTTGGCGAATGTCACCGATGTGTAGGTAGAGCGGCAACCCAGCCTTCTGGCATATTGCCCAAGCATCTTTAACCCTATCGAATCCGTTGTAAGTATGTATCCCAGATTTGATTGCACGGATGTGCTCTCGATTAGCGGAGACTAGCTCACTGAATTGATCTATTGGTACTTCCTTATTGGTGTGCGCTCGATTCCCGAGATCTTCGCGGGTCCCCAAAAGGATCCCCACAGGCTGGTCACTGAGGAAAGAGTAAATCTCCGTGCGAGTCTGACCATTCCAGTAGTCACGGTAATCTTCGTATGTCCACACACCAGCACCACCTGCGTCGACCATTGTCGTTACGCCATGTAGCACTCCGATGGTGTCGGGGTTGGAAAATGCGAGATTGCTGTAAACATGCACGTGCATGTCGAACCAGCCTGGACTGAGGTACTTCCCCGCAGCATCAACTACGCGTTCAGCATCGGTTGGATCGACGCTATCCCCGATTCTTGAGAACTTGCCATTCTTAATTCCGATGCGCGTTACGGTGTCGATTCCACTAGCAGGATCCAGCACATGTGCACCAGTTATGACGAGGTCATATTCCATCATTCATCTCTCACGCAGATCATTTCTTCAAGCTTATGGGACGCAGCGCAAGGTCGACGGCAGTTACCTCATCGACATTGCGCACCGGGATACACCTGGCATCGATAGCGTCGGGTCGTTGCTCTGTAACATTCTCAATTCTCCGATCCGCTGGTTCCCACGGTAGGCGTCTTCACGAAGCATCCCCTCGGAGATTCTCATGCTGAAGCATGCTCGCATTCTTTCTTTTCTGCAACGGTACCCTGCTGGGAGCGAGGGCTTAAATTAACATGAATGAGCGATTTGCGGGGGCATGAATTGATGTTGGTCATGGCCGGAAGAAGAGCGTGTTCTTTCAGATCCGCGGGCACTATGCCCGAGCACCAGGAATCGACACGTAAGGAATACACGTACGTAATAAAAGAGGGCCGGCTATAATGCCGGCCCTTCAGTGGAGTGCGGGTGAACTGGAGGGAGGGGAGCTTACTGAAGGGAACGGAGCAGGAAGATGTCTTCATCCCTAATGATGTTGTCTTTGAAGGGGCCACCGGTGCCTGGATAGCCAGGGTAGTGGGCCATCTCGGTGGGGAGCCAGATGATATCTTTTTCCACGCGGTGGACGTTGACGGGATCGCCTCCTTCGGCGACGACGCGCATCTGCTCCTCGAGCATGTTGCGGAACATGATAATGCCGACGTCCGTGACACCGAGGGCTTCGGTGGAGCGGTCCATGATGTCGCCCTGGATCAACCACGCGAGTTGGTCTTGGCCAACGACGTAATCGTCCTTGATGCGACCGTTCTCGAAGTAGAGCGGGCGTTCCTCGAAGGGAATGACATCCTGCTCAGGGGCCGTCTCGCCCTCAGGAGGAACGATGACGGTATACATGAGATGGCGCGTGGTGGTGTCGTCGACGGGGATGCGGCACTGGAACTCGAACCAGTTCTCCTGGCCCACTCGTAGCGTGTAGGGAAAGAGGATGGGGTGCCCGATGCGCCACCACTCGCTGTCCTCGGTCTCGCCTTCGATCAAGCGGCGTTTGATGATGCCGTACTCGAACTTGTCAAAGCCAATTTTGAGGTGAGCAGCCCCGCGCATGCCGGAGATCCGGTCGAAGTCCTCGATGGTGATGCTTTCCGCAAGCATGGGGTCGAGATTGTCCGCGCTCTCGTCCTTGGACTTCATCGCCCCTTTCGAAGCGCGCCACATACCGTAGTAGCGGTGGAGCCACTGGAAGTGGACGGGGTCAAGGGAGTTCTCGTGGCACTGAAGCCAGTTGCACGGCAGTGTTACCGCGTAGACGCTCCGGTGGACGTTCTCCCACATGAATATGTCCCACTTGGGCAACACGGGCACGGGCTGGGGGCCCATGTACACGAAGATGAGTCCGGCCAACTCCTCGACGGGGTAGGCCCTCAAGTGAACCTTTTCTTTGAAGCGACTGCCCACAGGCTCAGACGGCTGGTCGACGCATGCGCCGGTCTCGTCGAACAGCCAGCCGTGGTACGCACAGCGGATGCCTTCGGGCTCAGGGACACCGTAGGAGAGGTTGGCCTTGCGGTGAGGACATGAAGGCTCGATGCAGCCGACCTTGCCAGCCGTGCTGCGGAAGAGCACGAGGTTCTCGCCCAGCAGGCGTATCTCCTTGGTCGGAGTCTCCTCGTTGAGTTCAGAGCTTGCAGCGATGGGATGCCAGTAGCGGCGCATCAACTCCCCCATGGGGGTGCCCGGACCGACTTGGGTGAGGCGTTCGTTCTGTTCGACGGTAATCATGCGTGGAGGCTCCTTCAATGATCCGGCTGGCGCTCAACTCGTAATCGTGGGCATTTTACTACGGATGGCCGCGCGATTGCGTTTCCATTTGCCCGTACAAGAGGGCACGCCTACAATTCTGCGCAACGGCTCAGGACGCCCGTGTTGCGATCGCGCGTGCAAGGGGGGACGTGCAAGGGGGGACGTGCAAGGGGGGGAAGAGATCCCTTCGACTGCACTGCATTACGTCCAGGAAACGAAAGACCCGTAGAAGTATCGACTTAGGAGAGCAAATCATGGCAGAAGATATCGGTTTGTTCGAGGCGATGTACTCGCAGCGAGCGATCAGGCACATCAGGCCGGATCCGATCCCCGACGAGCTGGTCGAGAAGGTCATCGACGCCGGCATCCACGCTCCCAACGGCGGCAACCAACAGAGCTGGGGCTTCGTGGTAATCAAGGACAAGGATGTGATGCGCAAGATGGCGCCGCTCTACAGCGGGGTCGGCCGACCGAATCACGGCGAGGCCGATACTTGGTCCGAACGCAACTCGGAGTCTTCTGCGGAGTACCTGTCAGAGCACATCGCGGATGTCCCTGTCTGGATCTTGGCGGTGACAAAGAGCCCGGGCGACAACATCCACAATGGGGCGTCGGTGTACCCGGCTGTCCAGAACATGTTGTTGGCGGCACGCGCGCTGGGTCTCGCGAGTGTGTTGACAACGCGAGTACGTCGCGGGTACGAGGCGGAGATGCGTGAGTGGGTGGGGCTGCCGGATGAGTTCGTTACGGCGGCGATGATTCCGCTAGGCTGGCCGCTGGATGGCTACGCGTACGGTCCGACGACCCGCAAGCCAGCGGCGACGGTGACGCACTGGGAGAAGTGGGGCAACCAGAAAGAAGGGTAAAAACCTTCACTCAAAACGCGGCCGGTCGTTGAGTGGGCGGGCGAGGCGGAGTCCTCCGCGCAGACGTTTAGTGAGCCTCTCAGGGGCAGTTCAGTTGTCTTTTGCCTGTTAGTCCAACTTCTCTAGGTCTGGCCATCTGCAACTGAGCATCAGGATCCAAAGCGGACACGGAATGCCATAGTCGTGGTCCCGCGAACCACGGTTACGTCCACGATATCGCCAATCGCGTAGTCGGTGAGGACCTTGCGGACGAGGTCGCTGGTGGTCTGTATGACCGTGCCATCGAGGTGAGTGATGACGTCGTACGGCCGCATGCCGGCGCGTTCCGCCGGACCGTCTGCGACGACCTCCACGATGAGCACACCCTCTTCGACGAACAGCCCGAATGAGGCAGCGTTGGACGGCGCCACGTCGACGATGTTGATACCGAACTTGGGCCGGATCACGGAGCCGTGCTCAAGCAGCTGAACGCTCACGGGAATGGCCGTGCCCATACTAATGGAGAAGCCAATGCCCTCGGCCTCCTGGTCGTTGCCGATGCTACCCCGGATGATAGCGGTGTTGATCCCGATTACTTCACCGTCCAGGTTCAGCAACGGGCCGCCACTATTGCCAGGGTTAATGTCAGCGTCCGTCTGGATCAGGTCGTAGAGGCGCTTATCACCCAGGTCGATAGAGCGTCCCTTAGCGCTTATGACCCCAACTGTGACCGAGCCTTCAAAGCCTAGGGGACTGCCGATGGCAATCACCCAGTCGCCGATCCGCATGGCATCGGTGTCGCCGAGGGTCGCGACGGAGAGTCCTGCGATATCCGCTGGCGCTAGTTTCAGTACTGCTAGGTCTGTCTCGGGATCGGTGCCAATCACGACAGCATCCACGGTCTTGCGGTTAGCCAGAGCCACCTGCACGTAGGTGGTGTCCTCCACGACGTGGTTGTTGGTGAGGACGTGACCCCGTTTGCTGAAAATCACGCCTGAACCCTGGGAGATCCCATCGAGCGAGGTGGAAAGCACCTGCACCACGGCAGGGCCAACAAGGCTGACGACGCTCGCGACGTCCGGGAAGGTCGCGATCACGACGGGGGTCGGAGTCGGCGCGGGCGTGGGGGTAGCGGTCGGCGTTGGCGAGGGAGTCACAGTCGCCGTCGGAGTTGGCTGCGGCGTTGGCGTTACGGTGGGCGCTCGCGTCGCGGTCGGCGCCGCCGTGGCAGTGGGGGGCGGAGTGGGCGCGGGGAGGGACGTTGGTGTCGGGACGGCGGTCAACGCCCGTGCGACACGGTCGTCAATCATTTGATTGATCTCATCGGCGCTCGGCCCGCATGCTACGAGCAGCAGTACAGTTGCGACTGCCATGGGTAGCGTTTTGGTCAGAAAGTGGATAGCCATACGGCCATGGTAATGGGCAAATGTGAAGGAATGTTGCAGAGATCGCTAAGACTGCGCGGCGCGCACGGCCGCCCAAACACGCTCGGGTGTGAATGGAAGGTCGATATGCGAAACGCCCAACGGCGAGAGGGCATCCATGACCGCGTTGGCCAGCGCAGCCGGGCTGGCAACAGATGGCGCTTCGCCGACGCCACGCATGCCCGTGGGAGTGAGCGGCGTGGGAGTAGAGAGTAGTTCAGGGGTGACAACAGGCATGTCCTCGGCCTGAAACATGGCGTAGTCCATAAGGCTCGTGGCAGACGGCGTGCCGTTGGCGTCGTGCTCGACGACTTCGACCAGTGCCTCGCCGAGCCCCTGCGCGACCCCACCGGCGATCTGGCCATGGACGATCAGCGGGTTGACCGCGACTCCGCAGTCGTGAGCGGCGATGAATCGCTTGAATTCGACTCGACCGGTGGTGGGGTCGACCTCGACCACCGCGACGTGGGCCGCGAAGCTGAACGCACTGGACGGCAGCGTGAACACGTGCTCGATCTCCAATGACCCGCTGGCGGTCGGCTCGCGGTCACGCTGGGCCAGGGTTGCCAGCTCACCGATGCTCATCGTGCGTGTGGCGTCGGCCGTACTCCATACCCTGCCCTGCTCGATACGCACGGAGGACAGCTTGCACTCAAGCGCTTGCGTTGCAACGGCTTCGAGCAACGCGCGTGCTTCCTTCGCAGCGTTGTGCGCAGCGGAGCCGCCGATGACGAGGCTGCGGCTCGCGTACGTGCCGGTGCCAGGCCCGATGGGCTTGGACTTGTCCGTGTCGCCTGTCTGCAACGTGATGGCCTCGGGAACGACGTCCAACTGATCGGCGACGAGTTGGGCGAAGGACGTGCTCATGCCCTGCCCGTGGGGCGAAACGTCAGAGTCAACCGTGACCTGGCCGTCACCAGCAATGGTTATGCGCGCGAACGAGGAGCGTGCTGCGACTGCACCAGAGCCGCCGGAGCCGCTGGCGGTAGTGGCCACACCGATGCCCAGTAACTTGCCGCTGTCGCGACCGCGTGCGGACGCCTGATCGGCGCGCCAGCGGTCGTACTCGGCCACGTCCAACGCTCGCTGGAGGGCCGCGTGATAGTTGCCCGAATCGATGGTGACACCCCCCGCAGTGGTGTATGGGAACTGCTCGGACCTGACGAGGTTCTTGATGCGCACCTCAGCCGGATCCACCGCCAGCTCCATGGCGATAAGATCGAGCAGGCGTTCCATCATGATGGAAACCTCAGGCTGTCCGGCACCACGATAGGGGCCCATGGGTGGTTTGTTGGTGATAACGCCAAGCATCAGCTGGTCCACGTCCTGGATATCGTAGGGACCAGTGATGCGCTTGCACGCGTTATCGGGCGATAGGAATGAGCCGTGGATCTGGAAGGCGCCTAGGTCGGAGAATATGCGGGCCCGCATACCAAGGATGCGCCCATCGTTCTGCACCGCCGCCTGGAGATCGCCTTCAAAACCACGAGAGTGGGATGCGACAAGGTTCTCGCGGCGTGACTCGATCCAGCGCACGGGCCGGCCCAAGCGATGCGCCATGACGACAACGGCGGCTTCGTCGGGGTACAGGTGGTCCTTCTGGCCGAAGCCACCACCGACGTCCAGCGAGACTACGTGGATCTCAGGTGTGGTCTCGTCGGCCAATTGGTCGAAGACGTGGAGGAGCTGCGTGCGAATCTCGTGGGATGCCTGCGTGGATGTCCACACCTGCATGCGCTGCTCGCTCTCGTCGTAGTAGGCGAGGCAACCGCGACCCTCCATGGGCGATGGCGACACACGGGGTACGTTGAATGAGCCACTGACGATGCGGTCAGCCTTCGCGAATGCCGCGTCTGGGTCGCCGGACAGCACGGGCGTGCGTAGTACCACGTTGTCGTTCAGGGCTGGGTGGAGCGGGCTCCTGGCGTTCACCGAGATGCGAGGCATTGGTCACGGCGGGCAAAGGGTCGTAGCGCACGTCCACGAGCTCAGCGGCGTCCTCGGCGACGGCGAGGGTTTCGGCGATGACAAGCGCGATGGGCTGGCCGATGTACATGACACGGTCGCCCGCGAGCAGCGGATGCTCAGCACCGAGTGTCACGTCAACGCCTGGACGCGCCATGACGTCAACGGTACCAGAGAGATCAGCCCCGGTGACGACGGAGACGACGCCCCGCACGGCGACAGCGTCGCTGGAGTCGATGGCATTGATCAGCGCGTGGGCTTCCGTGCTGCGCACGATCGTCATGTGCAGTGTGCCGGGCACCGCGAGGTCCGCTACGAACTGGCCTGCGCCACGCAGAAGACGATCGTCCTCCATGCGGCGCATCGCCTGGCCGGTGTACGTGGTCATGCGGGAACTAGCCCTGGACGCCGTAGTCAATGACTCCGCGGCCAACCACGCCACGGTCGAGCTCTTCATAGGCGTCGTTGATCTGATCAAGCGTGTAGCTGCGCGTAACGAGGCCGTCCACGTCGAGCTTGCCGCTCTGGTACATATCAATCATATGGTAGAAGTCGATGGACGGCTTAGAGGCACCGTAGTAGGCGCCCTTGAGCGTCTTCTCCTGGCGAACGAGGGCCACGCCGTCGATGCCAGCCTGCTCGCCGACAGGGGCGAGACCTGCGATGACGGCGGTGCCGTGCTTGCGCGTGGCGTCGAATGCGAGAGTGATGGTCTCGGACGAGCCGAAGGCTTCGAAGGCGTAGTCGACGCCCTTGCCGCCAGTCAGGTCTTTGATGGCCTTCACGGGGTCGCCAGAATTGGGGTTTATGGACTCGGTTGCGCCGAACTTGCCCGCAAACTCCAGCGCGGCGTCGTTGATGTCTACTGCGATGATGCGCGTGGCACCAGCGATGCGCGCGCCCTGCACGACGTTGAGGCCGACGCCACCACAGCCGATAACGGCGACGGTGCTGCCGGGGGTGACGCCTGCGGCGTAGATCGCCGTGCCGACACCGGTGGTCACGCTGCAACCGATGAGGGCAGCGGCACGCAGAGACATGGCAGGGTCGATCTTGGCGACCCCGGTGGCGGGGACGATGGCCTCCTCACCGAAGCAGCCAAGCTTGCCCATCTGGCTGAGGTCTTGGCCGTTGATGTGGATGCGGCTGGTGCCGTCGAACATCTTGGCGGCATTCCTCTGGTGGGTATCGCATGCGTTGGGGTGACCGGTGAGGCAGGACTCGCAGTTGCCACAGTAGGGGGCGAACGAGAGGATGACGTGGTCACCGGGCTCTACATTGGTGACGCCTTCGCCAACCTCCATGACGACAGCTGAACCCTCGTGGCCGAGGACAGCGGGAGTCGCGATGATGGCTTCACCTTTCATGAAGTGCAGGTCAGAGCGGCATACGCCCGCCACAGCCATCTTCACTTTGACCTCGTTGGCCTTGGGTGGGTCGATCTCGATGTCTTCGATCACCAGAGGTTGGTTGGTTTGGTAGAGGACTGCTGCTCTCATGATTCTCCTCGTGGGGTCTTCCTGATGGGTTTCGTTGGAGGCGAGGGATTGCGAATTCCCGTCTTAGTATTTCTGCTGGTCGAGAGTGTTGTAGGTCACGGGGGTGGTCACCAGCAGTCCAGCGTCCACGGGGAGGACGACCCCGGTGATCCAGCGAGCTTCGTCGCTGGCCAGGAAAAGTGCGGCGTAACCAATGTCCCAGCCCGTGCCTTCGGTACCCAGCGGGGCAGCGTGCATGCGATCGCCGCGCAGGCGCTCGTCCATGCGGGGAGCGACCATGGGTCCGTAGATGAGACCAGGCGCGATGCAGTTGGCGCGGATGCCGTCGCGACCGTGGTCGCCGGCGAGCGACTTCGTGATGCCGATGACGGCAGCCTTGGATGTGGTGTACGGGGTGGAGCTATTTGCGCGCACACCCGCGATGGACGAGATATTAATGATCGCGCCTCCACCGTTCTTCTTCATCACGGGTACGGCGAACTTGCTGGTGAGCATGATGCTCTTCACGTTCACATTCATGATGTGGTCCCACTGCTCCTCGGTGACCTCGGTCACATCGAGGCGGATGGAGATGCCCACGTTGTTGTCAAGGATGTCGAGCCGCCCATAGCGCTCGACGGCCGTCGCGACCATTGCTTCGCAATCGGCTGCAGACGTGACATCGCCGACGAAAGTGGACGCGTCGCCACCCTCTTTGGCGATGAGCGCATCCGTTTCAGCTACGCGGTCTTCGAACATATCGACGAGGAGCACCTTGGCGCCCTCGCGCGCGAACAAAATCGCGGTCGCCTTGCCGTTGCCGATCCCTACCGAGCTCGATCCTGCGCCTGTCACTATCGCGACTTTGCCTTCAAGCCTGCCTGCCATACTTATCTCCTGGGAGTCGAGAGCGTTCGAGAACACCGCATGCGTGTCGGCGATACCTAGCTCGCAGGCTCTTCCGCTTCGTCGTTTTCTTCGTCTTTATTCAATTGGGGGATGTTGCCGACCAGCAGGTCCGATAGCTCTGTGACACGCCCTTCGAAGATTTTGCCTTCGTAGACCGATTCCACAATGGCGTACCAGCCCGTCTCCATCTGGGAGAGCTTCATGGTGAGGTGGCCGTCCTGAACGGTGATTTCTTGAGGCGCGATACTGCGGCGGGGGACGTCATCTGCCATGGTTTAGTCCGATTGATCCGGCTGGTCGATTTACGCCTTCTGCTCACTGCGAACCTGCGTCGCGGCATCGTACCACGGCGCGACCTAGAACTCGTCTGGGCGCCTGATATGATGCACGCTACGATAATGAACGAGTCCAGAGGGGGAGAGCGATGCTCACTGCCGAGCAAAATACCCGGATCACGCAGACCGGGGCTGACACGCCGATGGGTCAGCTGCTGCGTAGGTATTGGCACCCCCTCGCGCCGAGCGGCGAGCTCAACGAGGAGAACCCTACCAAAGAGGTCCGCCTATTGAGCGAGAACCTGGTTCTCTTCCGCAGCACTGCCGGCAAGGTCGGCCTGATCGAGCCTTCGTGTCCACACCGCAAAGCGAACCTCTCCTATGGCGTGCCCGAGCCTGAAGGCATCCGGTGCGCCTACCACGGTTGGCTGTTTGACGAGACGGGCGCCTGCGTGGACCAACCGTCGGAGCCTGCCGGCAGTCGCTTCAAGGACAAGGTCAAGATTAAGGCGTACCCCGTACAAGAGTTCGCAGGTCTTGTATGGGCGTACCTGGGGCCTGAGCCCGCCCCGATCCTTCCCAAGTGGGACGCTTTCACCTGGGAAGAGGCCTGGCGGGACATGTACTACTGCATCCTGCCGTGCAACTGGCTCCAGTGCCAGGAGAATTCTCTGGACCCCGTTCACTTCGAGTGGCTCCACCGCTACTGGGGTGGCTGGGTGCAGAACAAGCGTCTCCCTGAAGATGAGCGCGCCGTCTGGAACACGCAGACGCTTCCTCGCGGTCGCCACCAGGTGAAGGTAGGGTTCGATCGCTTCGACTACGGGATCATCAAGCGCCGCCTGCTACAGGGGGAATCCGAGGAGGACGAGTGGTGGAGGATTGGCCACCCAATCATCTTCCCGAACCTCCTGAGGGTCGGCGAAGCGCACCCGACCGAGGCAGGGTGGGTTCACGCGTTCCAGATGCGCGTGCCGATAGACGACACACACACGTTGCATATCGTGCATCGCAATTTCCTGCCGCGTCCGGGTGTCACCTACCCCAAGCAGGAGCAATCGCAGATTCCCTGGGAGCAACGTCCAACGTTCGATGACGCGGGCAAACCGCTCAACACTTGGGTGGTTGGCCAGGACCAGAGCGCTTGGATCACTCAAGGCGAGGTATCCGACCGATCAACCGAAGCCCTGGGCGTTACCGACGTGGGGATCATCATGTTTCGTAACCTGATCGAGGAGCAGATTCGTATCGTCGAAGAGGGTGGCGAGCCGATGAACGTGCATCGAAAGGACGAGGGCCCCATCAGTCTCCCGCAGGAATATTCCTACTACCCTGGCTACGACGTCACGGGAGGCCCGTTCGGCGATCAACCCAACCCGGAACCGGATCTCGTAGCGCGTCTGTCCGACGAGGCAGGGATATCGCTCTAGCAACGAGACGCATCACTAAAGCCATCGCGCCGAAAGGCGTAGGCGTGGTTTGCTCGTGGTGCTATGATTCGGCGGCTGTTCAAGAACCATCGAGAAGAGGCCTCCTATGCTGACCCAAGCACAGAATGACCGCATCACTCGAGTTGCCCCCGGCACGCCCATGGGTAACCTGATGCGACGCTACTGGCACCCCGTTGCCGCTAGCGTCGAGGTGAACGAAGAGAACCCGACCAAGAAAGTACGGCTACTGGGTGAAGACCTAGTCCTCTTCCGAAGCACGAAAGGCGTGGTCGGCCTCATCGAGCCTTCCTGCCCGCACCGCAAGGCCAATCTGTCCTATGGGGTCCCGGAGCCGGAAGGTATCCGATGCGCCTACCACGGCTGGCTGTTCGACGAGACGGGCGCCTGCGTAGATCAGCCCTCTGAGCCCGCCGGTAGCCGGTTCAAGGACAAGGTCAAGATCAAGGCCTACAGGACCGAAGAGATTGGTGGCCTCATCTTTGCGTACATGGGCCCAGAGCCCGCGCCGTTGCTCCCGAATTGGGACATCCTCACGTGGACCAACGTGACGCGCACGATCAATTCGGTCGACATGCCGGCCAACTGGCTCCAGTGCATGGACAATTCACTGGACCCGGTCCACTTCCAGTGGCTGCACCGCTACTGGGGTGGATGGAACATCGCGCGGAAACTCCCCGCCGGTGAGGGTCATGACTTCGACCGCGCAACGCTGAGCCGTGGTCGCGAGCACGTCAAGGTTGGCTTCGACCGATTTGAGCACGGCATCGTGAAGCGCCGCCTGCTGGAAGGTGAGACCGAAGACGACCAGTGGTGGCGCATCGGCCACCCCATCCTCTTCCCCAACATCCTTCGCGTGGCGCAGGACCGCTGGCATTCCTTCCAGTATCGCATCCCGATTGACGACACCCATACGAAGCACATGCTCTACACAGTGGTCGTGCCTGAGCCAGGCGTCACGGTCGCCGAACAAGAGTTCGTGCCGTACGTGGAGCGCGAGCTTTACGACGAGAAGGGCCGCCTGAACAACATGATCGTTCCTGCGCAGGACGAGGCGGCCTGGGTGATGCAAGGCCCTATCACGGATCGAACCACCGAGCACTTGGGCGTCACGGACGTGGGTATCATCCTGTTCCGCAAGATGATCAATGAGAACCTGCAGATCGTTGAGGATGGTGGAGAGCCAATAAACGTGCACCGCGATCCCGAAAAGAACGTCGCCATGATGCTGGCAACCGAGCACACGTACTATCCAGGAGACGACTTCACCGGCGGTCCATTCGCCGATAAGCCGCTCGTGCCACCCCAGGTTGAAGCGAGCATGCAGTAGAAGCCAAGGCCCCTTCAGCGAGCAATCTAGGAGGAACAGATGCTATCCGCAGCGCAGAATGAGCGATTGACCCAAACCAGCAAGGGCACCCCCATGGGCGAACTGCTGCGCCGCTATTGGCACCCCGTCGCCGGCAGCATCGAGCTCAACGAAGAGAACCCCACCAAGGAGATTCGGCTGCTGGCCGAAGACCTGGTGCTGTTCCGGAGCACAAAAGGCGTTGTTGGACTCATCGAACCCTCCTGCGCTCACCGCAAGGCGAACCTCTCCTACGGCGTTCCGGAACCGGAAGGCATCCGATGCGCTTACCACGGATGGCTGTTCGACGAGACGGGCGCTTGCGTGGACCAACCCTCTGAGCCCGCGGGCAGCCGGTTCAAAGAAAAGGTACAGCTGAAGGCGTACCCGGTCGAAGAGCTGGGCGGCGTGATCTGGGCGTACCTGGGGCCCTCCCCTGCCCCAGTCCTGCCACGCTGGGACATCCTGACGTGGGAAGGGGTCGAAAAGTTCATCGTTTCCATGGAACTGCCGTGCAACTGGCTCCAGTGCATGGACAACTCTCTGGACCCGGTCCACTTCGAGTGGCTTCATAATTACTGGGGCTCCTACGTCATGGGTCAGGAAAAGCCCGCGGAAGAGCGGGAGGAGTGGAAGCTGCGCATGCAGTCGGAGAACGCACGCGGCCGGCACGAGGTGAAGGTCGGCTTCGACCGATTCGAGTACGGTGTCATCAAGCGCCGGCTGCTCGAAAACGACACAGAGGATAACGAGTGGTGGAGGATCGGGCACCCAGTGCTGTTCCCCAACACGCTGAGGGTCGGCCAGGGCCGCAGCTTCAGCTTCCAGATTCGCGTGCCGATGGACGACACACACACGCACCATTTCGTGTACCGCGTTCGCGTGCCGAACCCAGGTGAGGTTTTGCCCGAGCAGGGTCCGATTCGCGTTGATTTCGAGAACGTTTACAAGCCCAACGGCAGGATTCGCGCCGACTGGGTGCTGGGTCAGGACCAGTCAGCGTGGATTATCCAGGGGCCGATCACGGATCGCACAGACGAGCACTTGGGCGCCACGGACGTGGGGATCATTCTGTACCGCAAGCTAATCAACGAGCAGCTGAAAATCATGGAGGACGGTGGCGACCCGATCAACGTGCACCGCACGGACAAGGGTCCGATCTTCCTGCAGCAGGAGCATTCGTTCTACCCCGGCTACACAGAGACGGGCGGTCCGTTCCGGGACATGCCGGTCACGGCGCCGGACGTGGAGATGGAGTTGGCCGAGAAGATATCTGCGGACTTCGCGTAAGCCCGCAGGAGATCATTCGTACTAAAGAGCCCTCGCTGAGATCAGCGGGGGCTCTTTTTGTATGTGGTTTTGGTCGGTGCCACTGATGGATAGAACGACGACTGTCATTCTTAACACCTTGGGGGCAGGTGAGAGGTTCTTCGAGTCCACTGCGCTACTCTCAGGAAACAGAAGGGAGGGAGAAGGTTAGCGGTTGGACGCGAGGTTGGAGGTGGTGGTGACAGGGGTGATGACCATGAGGGTTCGCCCTTGGTCCTGCATGACCTGCGCGAAGTTTTCGGGGAGCTCGTCGCGGAAGGTGCTCCAGATGCGGCGGCTGGTCTCGACGAGGTCGTGATCGGTGATGACGGCTGTGCCTTGGACTTGGACGTGCTTGAACGGTTGGGTCTCGGCGAGTACGACCGCGTTCACGCGGGCGTCGCGGCCAGCGTTCAGGGTCTTCTTGCGCGTCTTGGTTACGGAGATGTAGAGCTTGCCACCTTCGTAGATGTAGTAGACGGGAGTCGACTGTGGTGCACCATCCTTACGGATCGTGGATACGACGCAGAAGCGATGATCCTGCAGGAATTGTTCTTCTTCGGGTGTCATGGCGGTGATTTCCTCTCAAGGTAATTGCCTGGATGCTACCACGCACTCGGCGATGGGCATCCGTAATAGAAGGAGGCCTCGCTGGCAACCAGCGAGGCCTCGTTTGGTCTGACGTATCGCGCTCGGCGCGCGAGGGTCGGGTTCAACTAGACGGCGTCGTAGTCGTCGGAGATCGAGACCTGGTGAGAGAGGACGACGTCCTTGCCAGTCTTCGACGATTCCATGATGCCGGTGATGAGCTCGAGCGTGGCCATGCCCCAGGCACCATCGTGGTAGACGGGGGCGTCGTTCCTAATGGCGTTGTACAACTCCAGGAGGTCCTCGCGGCCCGCTTGGTAGCGCGTGACTTCGAGGCCGCGATCCTCGACCCCATCATCCTTGTACACGTACAGGCCGTACTTGGACTGACGGATGTCGCCTCTTTCGCACGAGGCGACCAGGATGCCGAGGTTCGCGGGACGCCAGGGGGGCGCTTCTTTGGGAGTTTCGCGCCACATGCGACGTTCGTGGTCGGAGCCGATGCGCAGGGCGTCTTTGGCCGCGAACTCGTCGCGGTTGCCCTCCTTGAGATCTTTGCGGATCTGGACGCGGTCGTCGTGGGTGTAGCCCTCGATGAGCCCACGTCCTTGCTCGTCTGACCAGGGGACGAGGTCAGCCGTCATGGAGTAGCCATAGCCGTTATTCGTTACGTTGGCTGTGACGCCACTCTCAAATTCCATAAAAGCTGAGTAGTAGCCGACGCCTGGGCGCTCGGGCCACCACTTACCCGTGGTGCCGCGGATGGTCCGCACCATGCCACCGCCAAGGAGGCGGAGGCTGTCAAGCTGGTGGGGGCCTTGGCGGTAAAGGACGCCGCCGCCGACTGTCTCATCGAGCTCTTCCGGCTGGCGGGCTTGGAGCATCCAGTCGGTGAACGCCCAGTTGTTGAGCGTTTTGAGAGGCCCCAACTCGCCAGAAAGGATGATGCGACGCATCTGCATGACAGGGGGGCTAAAACCGAGCGTGTGGCCGCACAGGAGCTTCACTCCATTGCGGTCCGCCGCTTCAACCATCGCCTCTGCCTCTTGCATGGAGAGTGCCATGGGTTTCTCGGAAACGACGTGCTTGCCGGAGTTGGCGACCATGACCGTGTGAGGGCTGTGGAAATTGTTGGGCGTGGCCACCCAAACGGCCTCCACGTCAGGATCAGCGCAGAGCGCCTCTGCGCTCTCGAAAACTTTTGCGTCAGGATAGCGTTCCTTGAATGCTTCGCGGACACGCGGGTTCGTGTCGGCGCCCGCCATGAGTTCGATCTCGTCCATCGCTTCCATGTTGGGCATAATCTGCGTCGCGCCAACGCCAACGCCGATTATCCCCATCTTCAGGGGCTTCTTGCCACCCGTGGTCATAGTCGTGTCTCCCTAGGCCGTTAGCCGATGGTTCCTGTGATCTCTTGGCGGTCGACGTGGTGCTCCTGGAACAACAGCATCGTCTCAAGCAGCGGGAGGTCGCTCATGGAGAAGAGCACAGCGTCTTCAGACATGGAGTCGTTGATGTGCTCATGGGTGTTCATGGAGGGCACAACGAACGTGTCGCCGAATCCCCAGTCGAGCTTCTTGCCGTCGATGATGGTCGAGCCGCTGCCCTTAGCCACGTTGTAGACGACTGAGCTCGTGTGCTTGTGGGCATCGGAGTGGAATCCGGGGCGCAACTGTTGCAGCTTGCACGCGAGGGTCGGCATGGTATGCCCGCCCGTGGTGGGGTTCGTGTACTCCATGATGATGCCGTCGTATCGGGAGCCTTCGTCCATCCCCGTCAACGCGGCGTAGGCGTCGGCCCACTTGTAGTTGAGGGGCAAGGCGCGCCCGGTAACTTCGGAACTCACGTTGCGCATCATGCCCCCGCCGATGCTTGCGTTGGTGTAGCCGTCGGGCTTGGTGATTGGCTGCACGTCTTCAGGGAACGGCTCCTGGAACATACCGTCGAAGAAACCGACCATGGGTGCGTCCAGGCAGTCGAGCCAGATGACGGGCTCATCGGCCGGGTTTTTGTGATCGTGCCACACCCAGCTGGGAGTGAGGTTGAGGTCTCCGGGCTCCATCTCGAACTGCTCACCATCCTGGACGGTGAAGGCACCGGAGCCCTCGATGACCCACCGAATGGCCGCTGCGGTGTGACGATGAGCCTCTGCGATCTCGCCAGGCCACACGATCTGGATGGCGGAGGACATCGTCTTGGTCGAGGAGGGCGCTTCCATGCCACTGGACTTGAGCCCGGGGTTCTGCATGAGCAGGGCGCGTCGGTAACCTTGACCCTTGAGGCGTTCGAGACGACCCGCTTCGTAGGCGAGCTCGCGCATCTCCTTCCAGCGCCACACCCAGGGGGACGCCTTCGGGGGGCGGCGAGTACCGTCGCGGTGGAAGGCCCAAAGCGGGTAGCTGTCGACCTTGCTCAGTCGCTCCATGTACTCTTTTTCTTCGCTGATCGCTGCTTCGTTCTCGGTAGTCATCACAACCTCCTGGTCTCGCTTCGCTTCGCTTAGTCGCGCTCGGGGTTCGGGCCCGTGCGTGCTTCAACCGGAACCGACATCTCACCTACGTCACTAATATGGATAGTCACCCGGTCACCGGGCTTGATCTCGCCGACGCCGTCGGGTGTACCGGTGAACAGTAGGTCACCAGGCTCGGTAGCCGCGACCCATGACATATTGGCGATCAGGTTGGGGCAATCCGTGATGAGGTCATTGGTGAACGCGTGTTGTTTCAGATCCTCGTTGACCCAGAGGCTGATCTCCAGGTCACCCGGGTCGGCGATCTCGTCGGCGGTGACGATGTAGGGACCCGTGGGAGAGAAAGTGTCGAAGGACTTGCGCTTGCTACGGTCTTCGGGGCCACGCACGGTGATGTCCAGGCCGCAGGTGTAGCCGAAGACGTAGCTGAGGCTGTCCTTCAGAGGGATAGCGCTGCCATGCTTGCCCATGACGAGAACCAGCTCCGACTCGTGGTGGATCAAACGATCCTCGTAGGGTCGCAGGATAGTGTCTTGGGGTCCTACGACGGAGCTGGGTGACTTGAGGAACATGCCAAACTCGCCGGAGTGGTGCTGCCCTGCTGCGGCCTCGGTACCACCAGCGCCGGCTGCCATCTCCGCGCGGTGTGCGTGGTAGTTGGCAGGAGCAGCGTAGACCTTGCGCGGCGCGGGCACGGGTGCCAAGAGCTTCACGGAATCCATCGGAACCGCATCGCCGTCTTTGGCCAGTTTCTCCACCTGAGGCTTCAGGGTGTCCCAATCCTCGATGAATAGGTTCATGCGGTAGCACTGGAGAGGCCCTGGAACGTCGGGCAACACACTGGTGACGTTAACCACACCATCGTCCCTGAGAACGCCGATTTGGAAATCGTCAAAGCTAACCAATTTCATAGCGTCAGTCTCCCAATTCGATCGTGGATATTCAACAAATACCTAGTGCAGCGGCGAGAAAGACGAAGGCACCATGTGACGCACCAATTGGTGCACCGGGCGCTCCTCCGTGTGCGGCGGCCAGATGTCGGTTCCGACGTACTGCTTTCGGATCTCGTCACGGTGCGCCCAGTCCTTGTAAGGCCAGAGCTGGTAGAAGCGATTGAGCTCGCCAAGGTCGCTCATGAAGAAGCCTCCGTGTGGGTAGATCGCCGCACGGCGCTCCACGGACTCGGAGAAGTGCTTCAAGACGCCGCGGGCCGCTCCCGATGGGTACGTGTACATGCGCAGCTCGTAGAGGTTGCCCCACTCGCGAGGGCCGTCCAGCGGGTCGTTGGTCTCGCCGGGGATGAGGATGTCGGAGTTCATGTTCTCCAAGAAATCCGTGATTTTTGGGGGCCAGTTGCCGCTGGGGTCATTGATTGCGGCGGCTCGCACGTCGGCTCGCTGTTGAAGCGATTCGTACCGCCACAGGTGCACGATCTGGTTCAGCGGGCCGATCTCGGTGTGCCAGAATCCCACGAGCGGGGAGTATTTGACGCGGGTCTCGATCGCCTCTTCGAAGCGTTTCTCGACCTCGGGTACTGAATTTGGTTTAACCGTGTATGTTCGAAGCTCAAACAGCATTTTTGCTCCTCTGGCGTGTGCAAATGAGTGGCAACCTAAGATAGCTGGCGCGCGGCATCTTACCAGCGTTCGTAGGGCTGTGCGCATGCGGCCCATCAGGGTTTTTCAAGACAGAAATATGCTACCGGTCGGCACCCTGTATCCCCGCGGGCTCGGCGTTGGTCGCAGCGGTCAGAAACTGCTCGCGGTACAACTTGGCGTAGCGTTCGTCGAGGAGCAACAGATCAGCGTGTGAACCACTCTCGACGACGCGTCCCTGGTCCATGTAGAGGATCACGTCCGCCGCGAGAACCGTCGATAGACGATGGGCGATCACAATGGTCGTTCGGCCATCCATGAGCTCGCCCACGGCTCGCTGCACGGCTCGCTCGGAATGGGTATCCAAGGACGCGGTTGCTTCGTCGAGGAGAAGCAGCGCGGGATCCTTCAGGAGGACGCGTGCGATCGCGAGGCGTTGCTTCTCACCACCTGACAGGCGATACCCACGCTCGCCGACGATTGTCTCCAACCCCTCGGGCAAGCCGTCGATCACGTCCATGACGGATGCGGACTCGCAGGCCGCTCGTATCTGCTTTTCGGTCGCATCAGGGCGTGCGATGAGCATGTTTTCCTGAACACTGGCGTGAAATAGGAACGTCTCCTGCGTAACGTACCCCACTTGTTTGCGAAGCGAGTCCAAGGTCAGCCCTCGGATGTCGCGCCCGTCCAGCAAGATCCGACCCTCCGTGGGGTCATACAGCCGAGGGATCAAGTACGTCATGCTCGTTTTGCCAGCCCCGCTCGGCCCGACCAACGCCACCATCGTTCCGGCTGCGATCTCGACGTCTACGACGTCCACAGCGCGCTTACCAGGCCTGTACTCCAGGCTCACGCCCTCGAACCGAAGGTGTCCGGCAGCGCGACCGATCTCCACAGCATCATCAGCGTCGGCAATGTCAGGCTCAAGGTCCATGTACTCGAATATGCGCTCGAAGTAGGCCGCCGACGTCATCACATCGACGTGCAGACTCATCAGGTCGGTCGCCGGCGTGTACAGCCTGCCGAGCAGGCCAACGAACGCAATCACGGTACCGAGCGAGAGCGCGCCGGTCATCACTTGAACACCGCCAGCGTAATACACGATCGCAGGGCCGCCGGTGGTCACGAGGAACAGCAGCATGAAGTACCAGCGTCCCACCAACGCCTCGCGAACCTGAAGGTCCATCAGCTCTTTGTTGTCGCGCTGGAACCGGTCGAGCACATCACGCTCCCGGTTGAACGTCTTGATCAGCATAAGACCACTGATCCCCAAGCTCTCGGCCATCAGCGAGTTCACCGACCCATGCTGCTGCTGGCGCTCCTGGCGCAGGCGTCGACGCAGCTTGCCGACCGTCTTGGTTGGCAGAATCAGCCAGGGCAGCACAAGAAGCGACACCATGGTCAGCTTCCAATCGAGGACGATCATCGTGGCGAGCGTCGTGCTCAGGATGAGTACGTTCTGGAACACGGAGACGAGCGTGCCCGAGATGACGTTGTCGATGCCTGCGATGTCGCTCGTGAGCCGGGACATCAATTCGCCAGTGCGGGATTCGGTGAAGAAGCGTAGGGAGAGCGACTGCAGCCGCGAGAACATCGCGAGCTTCAGATCGTACATAATGCGCTGGCTCACCACGGTGTTCAGGTAGGCGCGAAGCACGCCTGTGAGTCCGATGGCCAGTGCCGCTCCTACGACGCCCAGGGATAGTTTGAGGAGCAGGCCGCGGTCGCCGCCTGCGATGGCATCGTCAACGATCGCGCGTACGAGCAAGGGGGGGATGATGCCTAGGCCTGCGGCGACGCTCACGGTCGCCAGAATCAGGCTCAGCCGTCTCCAGTACGGGAGTAAAAAGCGCACGACTCGTCGGGCATTCATCGTGCCTAAAGCCGTCGCTGAACGGAGTGGTTCTGATCTTCGAGCCCGCATCTTCGGAGTATAGCTTCAGCTCTTCCTCTGAGCTCCCCGGGCCAGTCAAATGGGCTCCAGAGGTGAACCCGGAGTAAGTTAGGAGTCCGAAAATCCGAGAAAACAGGTCAGAAAAACCTGTTGTAGTGGTTCCATTCGTGCGTACGATGAAAATAGCAAACCCGCCCACAGAGGCGTAGGGAGGTCAACTATGCAAGCGTACTGTGTGAAGTGTCGGACGCAACGGGATATGAACAGCCCCCGCGACGAGACCACCAAGAACAATAGGCCCATTATCAAGGGCACCTGCGCCGTCTGCGGCACAGGCCTCAACATCATCGGCAAGACGATTGCTCAGGTGAACTAACCAGCATCTGCTGAAACGAAGGGGCCCGGCGAGTGCCGGGCCCCTTCGTTCTTAAGTTCATGCTCCGGGCTCGGTAGAGGCTCGTTCGTATAGCAGGTAGGTGCGAACGCTCGGATCTCTTGGCTCCACTGGCTCTCCCGTTGGGACTAAAGGTCGCTCGGCGCTCCGGGGACCGGGCGCGCGAGCGTTACCGAGCCTAGAACATGACGTCGCCACCAGAGACGCTGATGGCGAGCCCAGTGAGGAAGTCTGCCTCGCTAGAGGACAGGAAGGCGGCCGTGTTGGCGATGTCGCCCGTCTCGGTAATCCGCCCAAGGGGATTAGCCAGCGATCGCTCTCGCACCATGTCCGCGAGTTGATCTTCCGCCGTTTGTCCCTCGCTTCGAAGCGCTCCAGCTATATGGATCACTCGTTCGGTTTCGGCGAGCCCGGGGCAGATGGCGTTCACGTTGACTTTGTACTGGCCCATCTCGTGGGCGAACGACTGCGTGAATCCCACAAGCGCGAACTTCGACGCCGTGTACGCCGCGTAGCGAGGGAGCCCACGTTTGCCGGCGGTCGATGAGATGATAACGATCTTGCCATCGCCACCTCGCTCAATCATGTGACGCGCGACCGCCTGGCACGTGAGGAACGTGCCCCGAACGTTGACGCGCAGGACCTCGTCGAACGCGTCCTCGGTAAGCTCAACCACGGGTACTCGGTCCGGGCCGGGACGAGAGCCGGCATTGGCGACGAAGATGTCGATCTTCCCGAACTGCGCGACTACATCATCCACCATCGCCTGCACGGCATCGCCGTCGGACACGTCAGCGATCACAGGCATGGACCGCCTGCCCTTTGCTTTGATCTCCTCGACGACAGCGTCAATGCCATTCCAACCGCCACCGTAGGGAGTCGTCGTCACATCATTCACGGCCACATCGGCGCCGTCGACGGCCAACCGGTTAGCGATAGCCCTGCCGAACCCACGCTCACCACCTGCGCCGGTAACCAATGCTACCTTGCCTGAAAAGTCGTACATTCCAATTCTCCTCGCAGCGCTCGATACGGCTAGGCTCGGTAACCTCGCTCGACGTTGTCAATGCGCAATTCGTTAGGGTGCGCAATCTAGGGAGCGCCCCGGCGGCTGTCAACTAAATGGGCTCGTTGTGCTAGTCTCCGGCTATGACAACGCAACACTCCACAGGAAGGCCGCTACCACGAGTCGATGGTGCGGGGAAGGTCACTGGTTCCGCCCGCTACAGCGCGGATGTGGAGATGCCGAATGCCCTTTGGGGGCGAGTCCTCCGTAGCCCCTACCCGTACGCTCGTATCACGGCGATTGACACCACGCAGGCCGCGGTATTGCCGGGAGTGCACGCCGTGCTAACCGGGGCGGACGTTCACGGCGCGATGACTGGTAGGCGCATCTTCGATATCCCGCTGATCGCGGACGATGTCGTGCGGTTCACCGGCGACATCGTGGCGGCAGTGGCGGCGGACGACCGCGAGATAGCGGACCGGGCTCTCGCGCTGATCAACGTGACGTACGTGGAGCTGACGCCAGTCTTCGATCCGCTGGAAGCGGTGGCGCCGGAGACGAGTCTGTTGCACCCCGACTTCAATACCTACGTGGGCGGAAAGCCCCAGGAGACGCCATCAAACGTCTTCGTGACGTCCACCTGGGGGACGGGGGATCCGGAGACGGGTTTCGCGGACTCCGACGTGATCATCGAAGGCACGTACTCGACAGCGATGATGCATCAGGCCTACATGGAGACCCACACGTGTCTAGTGTCCTGTCGCAACGATGGGGAAGTGGACGTTTGGGCCTCGAACAAGGGTCCACACGGGCTCAGGCGTGATGTGGCGTTGACGACGAACGTTGACCCCACCGCCATCCACATCCACCACACGACCATCGGTGGCGATTTCGGTGGCAAGGGTGGGCAGATGAATATACCCATCGCCTATTTCTTGTCGCGAGCCGCACGACAGCCGGTGCGCATGGTGATGGACTACCGCGAGGAGCTCACAGCGGCGAACCCACGCCATCCAGCGAGCGTCCACGTGAAGTCCGGAGTGAAGAACGACGGCACGATCCTGGCGACGGAGGTTATTGCGTATTACGACTCCGGAGCGTATGCCGGCTTCCTGCCACTCGGGTTCCTACCGGGCCCGCGGCACTGCGTGGGGCCATACCACATCCCCCACGCTCGCGTTACGGCACACCATGTGTACACGAACCGTGTTCCGGCGGGTCACATGCGTGGCCCCGGCGAGCCGCAAACGATCTTCGCCGTAGAGTCTCATATCGATATAATTGCACGTAAGTTAGGGTTAGATCCGGCAGATGTTAGGCGCAAGAACGTGATCCGCGAGGGCGACGTCAATGGATTGGGTGAGGAGTACGAAGATCTGCGTGGAGTGGCAGCATTCGAGACGGCGCTCGATAGCTCGGGGTACGGCGTGGAGCGCCCCGATGGGCCACGCACGCGCTCTGGCATCGGCGTGGGCATCGGCGAGCGGGCGCCGGGCGGCGGGGAGACGCACGCTGCGGTGACGTTCACGCAAGACGGCTCAGTGGTGATCCATACGTCGATCTTCGAGCAGGGTTCGGGCACCTACACGATCCTAACCCAAATGGCGTCCGACATCCTGGGCGTGGACCCCGGCAAGATCACGGTCGAGGTCTGGAACACCGACGAGACGGGGTACGACTCGGGCGCGGGAGCAAGTCGCAATACGCGTATGGCTAGCGAGGCTGTGACCAACGCTGCAGTGGAAGCACGGGATGCTCTGTTCAGGCTTGCGGCGGAGCTGGAGGGCTGGAACCAAGAGGGTATGAGTCTCACGCACAAGGGCCTCGTACGTCAGGGGGTGGCGGGCGCGACGCCGCTAGTGGAGCTGCTATCGCGAACCGATACGGCCATCAGCGGTGCCTACGACTATAAAGACATGGCGCACGCGCACGTGACAGCGTTCACGATCCACGTCGCGGAGGTAACGGTGGACATCGACACAGGCCAGGTCATGCTCGATAGGCTGACAGCGGTGCATGACGCGGGGCAGGTGCTGAATCCGATAGGCCATGAAGGGCAGGTCAACGGTGGCGCCATCCAGGGGATGGGCTACGGGTTGATGGAGGAGCTTGCGGTGAGCGGTGGGCAGGTCGCTACGCAATCGCTCGCCGACTACAAGATCCCGACGTTTGCCGATATGCCGACGTTTCAGTCGGTGGTGCTGGAGTCCGAGGGCGGGGTTGGGCCGTTCAACATCAAAGGCATCGGGGAGAATTCGTTCTCGCCGATGGCGCCGGCCATCGCGAATGCGGTTGCTGACGCGTGTGGCGCCCGCATCACGGACCTGCCGATAACGGCAGAAAAGGTCTATCGGGCGCTCCGGGGACAGGCTCAGTAGCGCCTACGCTCCCATCATCGTTTGGGGGATGGTGGGTAAGTCTACGGCGATGACGGCGGGGATGCCGTTGTGAACCTGGTCGAGGCCTCGCTTGAGCGCAGGACCAACCTGGTCTGCTTCCATGACCGATTCCCCGTAACAGTTGGCTGCCTCTGCGAGCTTGGCAAAGTTGGGGGGTGGGTCAAACGTCCCTCCCTCCCAGTCCTGGGTGCCCACGACGTGGCCTTCGGGGTACTGGCGTTGGAGGCCAGCGGTGCCGGTGCTGTACGACTTGTTCACGAAGACGACGGTGAGGAACGCGGCTTTGTAGTGACTCGCCGCCCAGAGCGACGCTAGCGGGCTACCGAACATGAAGTAGCCGTCACCGGTGGTCAAGACAACGTCGCGATCCGGGGCAGCGATCTTGGCACCGAACGCCGCGCCTGATCCGAACCCGCCGGAACTGCCTCCACTCTTGAAGTATGTTCCGGGCTCGGTGCGGTGGTGGTGCGCTCTGACGAACGCGGAGTAGCTGACGACGTCGTCAACCATGATCGTGTCCGGCTCCATGACGCTCGCCACCTGATGGGCAATCCAACGGGGGTGGATAGGGTTGCGGCCGGAAACAGCCAGTGCCGCGTCCTCGTCCGCCGCCAACATGGCCTTCTTCCGGGTATAAAGCTTGGCGCGCCGGTCCTCAATCTTGCCCATGTCGCTGATGGAGAGCAGAGACGTGGCTGCGTCGTACACCGCCTGGGCAAAGGAGACGGCTGGTACGGACAACCACATGTCGGCGTGAAACTCCATCGTCTTGGAACGGGACTGCACCGGGTCCACATCCACCCAAACGATTTTCGTGTCAGGGCTCAGCTTGCCGTCGATGGGCTGGTACGGCACGACCGCCTCAACGGCCACGAGTACGTCGGCGTCCGTCGGTTGCGGCCCCGTGCCAAACAGCGAGTGGGTGGTGGGAAAGTTCAGCCGATTCACGCGTCCACCATCCATGACCGGAACGGCCAGCAGCTCTGCCAATCGCACCAGTTCCGGCACGGACTCGGGATTGCGGCCAGACTGGCCCAGGACGATCAGGGGATTGTTCGCTTTGATGAGCCACTCCGCGACCTGGCGTGCGTCTTTGGGGTCAGGCCAGGCAGGGCGGGCAAGGCCGAGCTCGTCGCGCGTCGGGAAGCGGGTACGCCCGCCCATGGGGAGCTTCGCCATCTCCTGGGGGACGACCAGGTACACGGGGCCTTTGGGCTCGCTCATCGCGACCTGCAGCAGGCGGCTGACCATGAGGCCCGGGTTATCCTGCCACTCCATGCGGTGATCGAGCTTGGTGTACTGCCGAACGATCTCGCCCTGGTCACGCGGCTCCTGAACCCACTGCACATTTGCTTCGCGTGAGCCTGGCATGGAACCAGGGTAGGCTCGCGGACCCGCTCCTGCCATGATGAGCACGGGGTAGCTTCCACGCCATGCAGTGTGGATGCCGGCGCCGAAGTTGAGGGTTCCCACGTCCACATGGGCCGCTGTGGCCGCCGGACCTCCGGACACCATCGCGGTGCCCAAGGCGGCATTGAGGGCCGCGCCCTCATGCGTGACGGTGTAAAGCTTAGGCGTAGGCCAACCACGGGCGTTGGCCCGCGCTGCGGCCTCCTGGTAGAACGCGAGTTCAGATCCGCTCACGAAGTAGAAGTGGTCGATGCCTCCGAGTTTCATGGAGGTCATCACCGCATCCGCCCATTCCTCAGCCGGATACTCACCCCACCTGGGGTCCGACGCCTCCAAACGCTGATCAGTCATCGAGTCACCTCAAGCCATTCGTATCGTCCTGCGCCACGCCAGGTGGGGAGGACGTCGGGATTCTTCACGTATTCGTGTGGCACGATGCCGCCCAGCACGGCGATAGCGTTCTCCATGGCCAATCGCTGGTTGCCCATACGGCTGGCCTCGCTAGCGGCGACGTTGTGGGGAGTGAGGATCACCCGCTCCTGGTCAAGCTCTCGCAGCGGGCTGTCCTGGGGGAGCGGTTCGGGGTCGAATACATCCAACGCCACGCCAGCGACCCAGTCTTCGTTGATCGCTCGGCACACCGCCTTTTCATCCACCGCTTCGCCGCGCGATGTGTTCACCAGATACGCGGTTTTCTTCATCGATCGGAGCGCGTCCTCGTTAATGATCTTCGTTGTTTCAGGAGTGATAGTGACGTGGACAGACACGAAATCGGACTCATGGAGGAGTGTCTCCAGGTCCACGCGCTTGACGCCAAGTTGGTCAAATCGTTCTTGGCCCACATAGGGGTCGCAACCGAGCACGTTGAGGTCCCAGCCCATGAGACGGCGTGCGACCCCACCTCCCGTTCGGCCAAGGCCGATCAGACCCACGGTTTTTCCCCACATCAGGAATCCACGGTCGACCCGCTGTCCCCACTCGCCGTCACGCAACCGGGCTTCCTTGCGTTTCACGCGTTTGGTGAGCGCGAGCATCATGCCGATGGATGCCTCCGCGACTCCGATGACGTTCTCACGCGACGGGCTGTGACAGACGAGAATGTTGTTCTCGGTCGCGGCGTCGATGGCGATCTTCTCGGTACCGACGGCCGGGCCGACGATGGTCGTCAACTCGGGTAGCGCCTCCACCACTTGGCGGGAGACGTGAAGCGACACCAGGAGATCAGCGCCCTGGCATAGCTCGATCAACTCGCCATCCGAAAGACGCCCACCTAGGTTGCGGTCGATCTGGCCAAACACAATCTCGTGTCCCGCCTGCTTCAGGGCGCCCCATTCCTCGTTGGGGCCGTTCGGTGCAGCAACAACAACTTTCATCAGCTCAACCCGTACAACTTTATGGCGCTCTCGAAAGTGATCTTCACGCGCTGCTCCTCGTTCAGGTCGGTCCGGCCCAGCAGGTGCTTGATGGTTCCAGGGAATTCTGCGTCCCAGTGCGGGAAGTCTGATGCGTGCACGAATGTGTCGTCGCCCAATACGCGCGTGGTCTCGGGTAGCAAACGCTCATCCGCCTCAAGGGAGATGAAGATATTGCGGCTCTCCATGTATTCACTCAGGGGCTTCTTCTACAGCGGCGCCTCCTGGTGCGCGCGCACATGATACCTCTCGTCCATGCGGTCGACCATGTAAACGATCCAGCCACACTTGCGCATCGACCACCCGAGTAGCGAGCGTCATACCCATGGTGTTGTCACCGCCGTCGCCTGAGCCGCCCACGCCCAAGCGGGGCCGCTTGTCGTAAGGAGCCTCTATGCGAGGCGGCAGTCACGCCTCGCTATCCATGGAGTGGCCATCAGCATCGATCGAACCGCCGGAACCATTAATCATCGCCAGTCCCCTTGATGATCATTCCATGGCGAAGTCCGGGCTATTCTCGAGCGCCAGCGCGGAGCATAGACCCGCCGAATACCAGCAGCAAGCGTGCCCTATTTCACCACTACGGTGGACGCAGGCACGCTCTTGCGTTGACATCCCCCCTACTTAAACCTTACATTCCCCCCGCCACATAGCGTGGCAGGAGGAACCATGAAGAGCCCTGTACGTCTGTTAACTCTCATGGCGTTGTCCGTCACCGCCGCCGCCTTGCTTGCGGCTTGCGGCTCGGACCCGACGCCCACCCCACGGCCCGCACCGACCAGCACTCCGGTCCCGCCAGCGACCGCGACGCCGACGGCGACGCTGGCCCCTGGCGTCCCGACCCCCACCCCACGGCCGGCGACACCGACGCCAGCGCCGACCCCAACACCTTCGTTCGACGGTGACACCTACTTCACCGACCAGACGATTAAGATGATTACCGGCACCAGCCCCGGTGGCGGATACGACACGATGCTGCGCATCTTCGGTAAGATTGCACCCAAACACTTCCCAACGGTCAAGCGATTCGTCGTACAGAACATCCCTGGTGCAGGGCAGTTGCGCGGACTTCAGGAAGTTTTGAAATCTGACCCAGACGGCTTCACCGTCGGCCCGACTCACCAACGCTGGTTCATCCAGCAAGCCATTTACGGCAACGTGGAAGGCCTCGATTTCCACGGTCTTGAGATCGTTGGCTCGCCAACCTTCAGGCCCAATCCCTCGATGTTCTGCGCCGAGCGCAGCGTTGCGGCGTCCTGGCAGGAAGTACTGGACAAGGGGATTACGCTCACAACTGGCCAAACCGCCCCTGGTAATTCCCCTGGCGCTGAATTCGTGGAGCTTATCGGTGGCCCCATCAAGAACGTCTACGGCTACGGTGGTTCTGCTGAGGTCATGGCGGCATTCGACCGCAACGAAATCAATGCTGTGTGGAGCTGCGGCCCCGAGCTGGCCGGTCGCCTCTTCCCGGAATGGATCGAAGAAAGCCGCCTCGCCCCCTTGTTCTGGTGGGAGCAGCAGCATTCCGATGAGTGGATGGCCCAACTGGGCTCTAGCAACGCTGAAGTTCCCCACATCTTTGACATCGGTGGAGTGGAGTGGTCGGACGTTAACAAGCAGGCCCTGTCCAGCTGGATCAACATCGCCACCATCTCCCGCACGTTCCTGCTGCCCCCCGGCACTGACCCGAACGTCGCGGACTACTGGCGTGCAAAGTTCAAGGCTACCGTCGAGGACCCCGAGTTCATCGAGGCAGCAGGCGTTGCCGGGTACTCTGAGGAGTACGGTTACGCGGGCGGCCCCGAGATCAAGGCATCCCTCCTCGCGCTCGGCAGCCTGCCAGCCGAGATCAAGGAGATTCTTAAGGGCATCGCACCTTCGCAATAGCCCCTGACTGACTCGAAACAGTAACGAAGAGGCCCGCCAAATTTGGCGGGCCTCTTTGCGTTTACCTATCGTTTGCCGACGTCGTAAGGTTTGAAAGGGCAAAACAGCGGTGATCTATGGCTTGAGCAGCCGCTCGGCAACCCAATCAACAATCGTCGGGATCGTGGAGTCGTCCTCCTCGTGGGCGTTGTGGCCAACGCCAGGCAGGAAGATCGCACGACAACGCGGGCCTGCTCGCCGGGCGAACTCAAGTGACGCGTGGGGGTCGGTCACGGGATCGGCCTCGCCGTGGATCAGCAGCGCTGGCGTTCTCAGGAGACCTGCATGGCGTTCCGCCCAGATTCCCGCTTGCCGCGTCCGCATCAGCAATCGCAACGAAATCAAGTTGTGAAACAGCTCCGCGTTTCGCCGCAGGCCCACCTCCTCAAGGATCTCTTCACGATCGTTACTCGTGGAGAACGTCAAAGTTGGCCAAATCGGCTCCAGGATCGTTCCGAGCAACCGCTTGTACCACACTAAATCATTGGTGAGCCGCAACCACGGCCCGGTGGCAACAACACCAGCCACATCAGGTTGGCGCCGGATCGCATGGTTCAGAACCAGGTTGCCACCAAGGCTCTGCCCGTAGAGGAAGCGCGGAACGTCCGGGTGCCGTTCGGCGGCGCCCGCGAGCAGGGCGTCCACATCATCGAGCAGCGCTCCGTACGATGGGGTGTGCCCCCGCTGGCCGCCGGATCGTCCGTGGCCACGCTGGTCAATAGCGATCAAGGCGACGCACTGATCCGCGAGCGCCTTGGCTACCTCTTCGTATTGCCCGCCGTGCTCACCAAGCCCGTGGAACACACACACCACGCCGAGCACTGCTTCTTCTGGGCACCACTCTCGTGCGAACAGGCCAAGCCCGTCCGCGGTCTCGATCTGAATGTCGGTCTCTTGCAAGCCATCATCCCCAGTCGCTAGTCGACCGATCACTGGATGAAGTTTGCCACAGACGCCCGATCACGAGTACGTCAAACGGAGCGTCGACGACAGTTCGAATATCACAGGCAGACGTAGTACACTGCCGCCCACTCATACCGTGGAGGGAGAGCATCATGCTTTCGACCGCTGACAATGAACTGATTACACGTGTCGGGCCAGGCACACCTATGGGCGACGTGCTACGCCGTTATTGGATGCCAATCCTGCTCGACTGGGAGCTTCCAGGGCCAGACTGCGACCCGGTTCGCGTCAAGATCCTTGGCGAGAACCTTGTCGCCTTCAAGGACACGGAGGGCCGCATCGGTTTGCTCGCGAACGAGTGCCCCCACCGCAGGGTGAGCTTGTACTTCGGCCGTAACGAGGAAGGCGGGCTTCGCTGCGTCTACCACGGTTGGAAGTTTGACGTGACCGGCCAATGCGTCGACCAGCCCAACGAGCCGGAATCCAGCCGCTTCGGCCAGAAGGTGAAGACGCCTGCTTACCAGACGGTCGTGCGAGGCAACGTCATCTGGGCGTTCCTAGGCCCGAAGGACCAAACGCCGCCCGCGCCAGACTTCGACTGGACGGCCGTTCCGGACACGCACCGAGGCGTGACCAAGATTTGGCAAGAGTGCAACTACGTACAGGCGCTGGAGGGCGGGATTGACACGTCGCACTCGTCGTTCCTGCACAACAACAACCTGTCGGACAAGACTCTCCTACGATCACGCTCAACGGCGCCAGTCATAGGCGTAGCGAACACTGATTACGGTTACACTTACAGCTCCGTTCGCCACCTCAGCCAGGAGGAGGGTGACTTCGTCCGGACCTACCATTACGTTATGCCGTTCCATCAGCTGCGCGCCAACCAGGTTGGCCGAAGCGGCGGCTACAACATGCCAAAGGTGGCGGGTCACTGCTGGGTGCCCATCGACGATGAAAACACGATGGTCTTCAACTGGACCTACACGTGGGGTGACGAACCGCTTAGCGAAGACGACCGCACGCTGAGGGGGACAGGAAATGAGCTCTACGTGGACATTGATGTGGAGAACCAGTTCCGCTCGTTCCGGACACGCGCCAACGACTACTTACTGGATCGCGATGCCCAACGCTCCGATACCTTCAGCGGCATCTCAGGCGTCAACACGCAGGACCGCGCGCTCCAAGAGACGATGGGCATCATCGCCGATCGCTCCAAGGAACGATTGGGTACGTCAGACCGCGCGATCATCATGATGCGCAAGCTGCTGATCGAGGCGGTGAAGGTCGTCGCCGACGGCGGCACGCCCCGCGGGGCACGCGATGAGTACTACGGGGTACGGGCGATTGACGCAATCCTGCCTGCAGGCACGGGATGGGAGACGCTGAAGCCCAAGATGTACACGGTCGGCACCCACTAGCCGAACCGGCGCACACCAAGACCGACACAAAGGGCGCGGGGTTTCACCCCGCGCCCTTTCTTCTTCTTTTATTTGTTCAGACTAGCAGCGCTCTGGCCGTTTGCTGCGCCAGAGGGCCGCTAGTCCCAATAGGCGAAGGCCCACCCGCCACCGGTGCTTGCCGGGGAGCGGTAGCACGGGACGTACTCGACCAACTTCATGTTCTTGTCTTGGACCATGGCGGACATGGTAATCCAGTTACGGATTTCCGAATTACCAGCATTGAGCAGTTCGGTCGGCAAGGTCTTGAGATGCTCGTGGTCTTTCTCGGCAAGGGCCTTGATCACACCACGGTCTAGATTCTCGTCTACGACGAAGTGGCTGAGTCCGCCTGAGGCGAGTACACAAACCTTGGCGTTGCTGTCCCAGGACTCGATGGCACCACGCACTGATTCGCCGAAGTCGAAGCAGCGCTCGGGCAACGGCTGGTTGGGTGGATAGAACGTATTCTGGACGATGGGCACGATGGGCGTGGGCTTGCCGTCGAGGAGCCTGCGGCGAACGAAGCCAAAGGCGTGCCCCTCACCTCGCTCGTTGGGCAACACTTTGGAGTGGGCCACGTCAAACTTGTCGGCGACGGCTGTCTTTATGATGTGCAGGCCGAGATCAGCCTGCGCAGGGAATTCGCGCTCGTCCTCGAACTCGTTACCCCATGCGGCGAGGGCGATGTCCGGGGGCATACGGCTGTGGTCGCGGTTCTTGTTCCAGATGGTCTCGCCCCAGTACACCAACATGGCGGGCATGTTGTCGTCATGGAAGAGTTCTTTTTGGTCGTCGCCAACGGCGACGATGACATCAGGATTGACCTCAGCGAGGATCCTGCCTAGCTCAGCGATCCCCCGCTGGTTGGCCTCGTGCTTAGCCATCCAAGCATCAGGCGTCAGCTCAGCCTCGATCTTGGGGTCGGTCATCTCGACAAGCTCGTCGTAGGTGTGGGGTTTGCCATCCCACGCCCACAATGAGCCATTCTTGAGATCTCGCTGCACATGCTGCGGCCAGATCTTCGGATTTGTGTTCAGCATCGGGCTGTGCGATGTTGCGATTCCTAGAGCGATTTCCGCCATGTCTGTCCTTCTCTCCAACCGGGTCGGCCCATACTTAGGTTCAGGGTGCGAGCCTAGCACATCGTCTGGCTACGGGCTCATGGAAATAACTGCGGACGGAGGGCTTTTGAGGGGAGTGGCCAGCAGGAAGGCCAGGAACGAGACCACGAACACTCCGGCGAAGAAGTAGAACGCCAGGTCGAACTCTCCACGAGTGTCTCGGAAGTAGGCGGCGAGGAGCGGACCAAGCGGGTTGACGATCGCCATGATGGGTGCCGCGAAGCCCCTGATGGAGCCGAAGTTTCGCCTGCCGAAGTAGTTGGCGAACAACATTCTGCTCACGACCGTCCAAGCTCCGATGGCGATGCCGTACGTAAACCCGAACAACGCCGCTATGGCGAACGAGTCAGCGACCGCAATGAGGAGCATGGCGCCCGCGAGCATGGAGGTGGCGACGAGTCCTATCGTGCGGACATGGAATCGCTCCATGGCGAAGCCCCACGGCAGCACGGTGAGCATGGACGCACCGGCGAAGATCGTGGTAATCGTGCCCGCTTGCAGGAGGGATAGACCACGGTCCTGCAGGTGCGCGGCGGCATGGAGGTTGGTCGCGTTCAGACAGAGCACTACCCCACCTTGGGCAAGGATCAGCAGCCAGAGCGCGCGTGTCCTCTTGGCCTGGCTAAGGGTCCAGGACGATTCAACCAGCTCCGCCGCTTGCTCCGCCCCACGACCGTCGTCGGGCGGAGCCGTGGCGCCGTCAGGCAACAGGCCGTAGTCCTCAGGCCTGCGGCGGTAGAGCGCCGCGCTGGGCAACACTTGGAGCAGCACAACCACCACTGCGAGCACAATCCATGCCTCACGCCAACTGGTGAGCGCCATGATGCCCACCAGCGGTAGTGGCATGATGAACTGTCCGCCCCGTTGGCCAATGCCGAGCAGGCCGACGACGCGTCCACGCTTACGCACGAACCAGGAGGCAAGGCCGACCAACGTCGCAAGCTGGGCGCCGGAGGCTGCCGTGGCACGCGCGATGCCGAACAACACCCACCAGTGCCAAGGCTCGTTCATCTCCGCGATCCCGACCATGGCCATCGCGATGATGATCCCCGCGACCACTGAGACCAACCGAGGGCCGCGGCTGTCGAGCACTCGGCCTACGATGGACGAGAGGAAGCCGCCCGCGACGGAACCAATGACGAAAGCGATGGAGATGTCGGTCGCCGACCAGCCGAGGTCGTCGCGCATGGGTTGATTGAAGACGCCAACTATGGGGCCCTGGGTCGGCACCATCGCGAACGAGGAGAAAGCGCCCGCCGACAGCACGGCCCAGCCATAGTAGGTGTTTCGGAACGGCCAGAAACGAGAGATTCGAGGTTGTGAGGTGTTGGGTGATGACATGCGGGCCGCTCTGGGCCATCGCACGATATCACGTTTACGAGCGGAAGCTAGCGGACGGTTTCGTGGCCGCCCTCCACGCCGCGCTGAGCGAGGACCAGATGCCAGAGTTCCGTGGTGTTAATCTCCGGGAGCCCTGCGCTAATCAGCCCAGTGAGCACCGCGCCCAGCCCGCACAGCGAGAGCCCCACGCACCTGTCGCCGATAACGTAGGTGTATTCCTGGCCGTCACGATTGCGGGTGACCGTGGCAGGTGCGCCGTTGGTGGCGAACGCCGGGGTAGCACTCTGCCGCATACAGAGCGACGACCGCAGGAAAGTCAGCGCCAGGGAGGCACCATAGTGCCGCCGAAAATGAGATGTTGCGTGCCGGAGAACTCGGAGTCGCTGGCTCAACAGGGGAGCGTTAGCCCCCAGAGATGTAGACGAGCTACGTCCTCGCACGAGGGGGGGGGCGCCGGGCCGCATTGCAAGCGCGGGGACCTGATGACCGCGGGCTGGAGGGCTATTCGCTGCCCTTGGTGCCCTTCTTCGCTTGCTTCGCCGCGCGCTTCTCCTTGAGGGATTTCGTCGCGGTGGTCTTCGTTGCCTTTTTCGAGTCTTGGCTTTTGGCCATGGTGGGCGCTCCGTTGGGGTCGTTTGCTTAATTATATGGTTCGCGCACGGCGTGTGGCATAGGAACGGAGTGCGAGGTTGGACCGATGGGGTGCGCGGGGTTGGGCCGGGGGAGAGCAGGCGTCAGCGGCCCGCGAGGACTGGCCCACGAGGGTACCAGGGTTTAGCAGTCGCGAACCGCGCGCCCGCACGGCATAGCTGCGGCCCGTCCCCGCGCCTTACGTCGGTTGCCAGAGGCGGGGAATGAACTCGGCCATTTGCGACTGAGCTCCAACCTTGCCGAGGGTATCAACGAACCAGTCGTGGATGAGAGGGGCTTCGTCTTCGTACTCTATCTGGGTGCCGCCCTGCTTGACGCTGACGTCCATCTCACCTTCCATGGCGGCCCCAAGGCTGAAGCGGAACTGCTGACTGTTCCACCTAAACGCCAGGTAGCGGGCAGGCTCGTTTCCGCCGTTGAAGTGCTGGTGGAACCAGTTGTTGGGCGGCACCACCATCGCTCCGACTCCCCAGTCGACGCGCTCCATGCGGTCGTCGGTGCCACCATCCTCTGGCCAAAGCAACGAGTAACCAACGCCGCTGATGATTATGACGTGCGCGCCAGGACCATGACGGTGGGCCTTCTTGTACGTGCCCACGGGGAATTGCGATACGTGAGCCGCTTGCGTATTGCTCGCGAGCTCGAAGTTGACGGTCGCACCGCCAGCGCCACGCTCTTTCCACTCGTACGTGATGAACGTCTCGATGTCAGGGATGAAGTTAGTCTCCCAGGCGTACGTGCGGCCGGCATAGCCCAGGTACATCTTCCCTTCGCCTTGGTACTGCTTCGCCCCGCCGACCCGGTCCTCAAACACGAAAGGGTTCGCGAATACGAAGTCGTCGTTGTGAAAGTAGTTCATGACCAGCGGCGCTGTGGTCACGGCGACGAACCGGGCGGGCTCCGAGCCGCTGCCGTTCATGTGTTGGTGCCAGGTGTTGATGGGGATCGAGAAGACGCTGCCCTTCTTCCACTCGAAACTCGTCCTGCTGTTGGGGTCGTCGCCAACGAGGGTGGCACCCCGGCCTTCGAGCACATAGATGTTCTTCTCGAACAGGTGGCGCTCGGGGGTCATTTTTTTACCAGGCTCGATTTCTGCAACGTACGAATCGTTAGTTTCGCCCGTGCCGTCGAGGTTGATGTACGTTCCCAGGCAATCGAGTCGCGCCCACGGCTTTACCTCGACCTGCCGCAGGTCTTGCACCGCAAAGCCACGGATGATGGGAATACCCTCGCGCGATTGAAACGCTTCGTAGGCACTGACGCGTACGAGCCGCTCGTGGTCGGGTTGGGTTTCGGGTTTCAATGATGTGGACATGTGCCCCCCTTGGACCTCTGCGTCACTGCCAATAAGCGAATGCTGTGCGCGTTCGCGCACACTCTACCGCCAAACCCACGCCCCGGCTATAGGTGTCGGCGATCATCACTAGCGGCCCTTGGTGTTGGAGAGTTGCATGAGCAACAGGTCGTCGCCGTCGACGGCGACGGCGTAGACGGCGATAGACATCGTGAATTGGTTGATGCACTGGCCTATGGCCAGGTCGAAGATGTAGCCGTGCACGGGGCATTTGATGTTCTTGCCGTACATCATGCCCTCGCCCATGTCTCCCTCCTCGTGCGGGCACCAACGATCGACAGCGCGGTAGCCGTCGTCCTGCTTGAGGATGACGATCTCCTGGCCCTCCGCGACGGCGGTGGCGATGCCTGACTGGGAAAGTCCGTCGGGGAATGGGATTCGAACGGGCTGGTTGGTGCGCTCAAGCATGCGGCGAAAACACGTCTCGTTGAAGATTGGGGCTCATGCGTTCTGGAGTCGGTGCAGGACCGATTCGCGCTGCATGGCGGACATAAGCCAGCCAGGGGGGGTCGAGAAGCGGCTCTCCAGCAGCAGGTCGTACACCGTGTTGGCCGCTTTGCGATGGTCGATGTCAGCGTCCTTCAGCGTTTGCTTGTAGGCCGTCTGCACGGAGAGGCCGTTGTCCCAGTCAGAATGCTCGACTCCCGTGGCGAGCAGATGGGCAAACTCTGTCTGCTCTTGGTCGAGGACGCCTGGCGGCAGCAGCACGGTGTCGTCCAGGCGAGGCATGAAGGACCAGTTGCTCTGCTCCAGTCCGGGCGCTTCGTCCGACTCTATGATCTCGCCGTCCATGAGGCACCACCGGGGCACGATCATCGAATCGCCCTGGCGGGTCAGGCCCTTGGTGTCGCGGAACGTGTAATCCCCCGGCTCGACGTCGAATACGGTCACGCGCGCTGGCAGACCCACGCGCAAGCTGCCGATACGGTCGTCCAAGCCACGGAGCTTGGCCGGCTTGATCGTCACGCGCTCAATGACGTCGCTAATCGCGTAGCCGTTGTTGAGGAAGATCGACATCACGTGGGCCAGGGAGTGGCACGGGCCAGTGACGTTGACTCCCTGGAGGTCGGAACTGATGACGTCGGCGACGACTCCCTGGGCCATGAGGGCGTCGAACGCCTCAAACGAGAAGTTCAGGCCGCCGAATCCAACGTCTGCAGCGACTCCACGCTTGAGTGCGGCCTGCACCTCGGACAGGACTTTGCCGTCGTCGTCGAGCATATTGCCCCAGTTGCCGGTGTAGACGTGGGTGAAGCAATCACCCGCCCTGAGGGTATCCATTGCCTCACGCGTAAAACGCTCACCGTGGGGACGCCGGATGTCGCCAACGTGAAGGTACCGGGGGAGGTTGGCTATGTCGGAGATGGCCCAGGCGTCCTTGACGCGTCCGAACCCGTTGTAGGTGTGCACGCCTGACTTGATTGCGAGGATGCGGTCGCGGTTCGCGTCAACGATGTCCCTAAATTCTTCCGGTGGGACATCCTTGTTGGTGTGCGCACGATCGCCGAGGTCCTCGCGAGTACCGGTGAGGATACCCACGGGATTGTCGTGGATGAACGAGTAGACCTCGGTCTTGCACTGGCCTTCCCAGTACTCGCGATAGTCCTGGTATGTCCAAACGCCCGAGCCGCCCGCGTCGATCATAGTGGTGACGCCGTGGAGCACACCGATGGTGTCCGGGTCGGAGAAGGCCAGGTTGCTATACACGTGGACGTGCATGTCGAACCAGCCGGGACTAAGGTACTTGCCGGTCGCGTCGATGACGCGCTCAGCCTGCCCAGGATCGATGCCGTCGCCGACGGCTGCGAAGAGACCGTCCTTGACCGCGACGGAGGTGACGCGGTCGGTCCCGCTGGCGGGGTCGATGACATGCGCTCCGGTGACGACGAGGGTGTACTCTATGACGCTCTCCCAGGTATCCGCAGGTTGTCGACTGCACTAGCCACACTCTACAACATCGACTGGCGCACGGACTAGGTGTGGCATGCGCCCGGCCAGCCAACCAGGAAGCGCAACCCGCCGTCCAACCAAAACGTACACCCCAAAACACAGCGTAACCATGACTTCTTGGCGTAACAGCCTGCTCCTCGCCCCTTCCCAGAGCAACATTTTGAATCAACACCCCCGCAACCTTGCCATCCCCTATCATCAGTTCCCTATGGCTACTTACGACACGATAGTCCTCGGCGCGGGCGCCGCTGGGTTGATGTGCGCCATCGAGGCCGGCAAGCGCGGACGGCAGGTCCTCCTGCTGGATCACGCAGAGAAGGTGGGGAAGAAGATTCTCATTTCCGGGGGCGGGCGCTGCAATTTCACCAACCTGCATGCAATCCCCGATGTGTTCATCAGCGAAAATCCCCATTTCCCCATCTCGGCGCTGAGTCGGTACACGAGCGCAGATTTCATAGAGATGGTCGAGCGTTACGGAATCGCGTACCACGAGAAGACGCTTGGGCATCTTTTCTGCGACGGCAGCGCCAGCCAGATCGTCGACATGCTGGTGCGCGAGTGCCAGGACGCAGGCGTGGAGATTCGGACGTCGTGCGCCGTCACGGAGGTAGCTCGCGAAGACGAGGGCTTTCGGCTGGCGACGGCGAAGGGGGACGTGGAGTCAGAGTCGTTGGTCGTGGCGACCGGTGGCCGGTCGATTCCGAAGATGGGCGCGACGGGGTTCGCGCACAAGCTGGCGCGCCAGTTCGGGCTACGCTTGACGGAGACCAGGCCAGGGCTGGTACCGTTCACGTTTCAGTCGCCAGCGCTGGAATCGTTCGCGGGCCTGGCCGGACTGTCAGTCGACACGACGGTGACGTGCGGTGGCGTGGCGTGGCGAGAGAACATCCTGTTCACGCATCGAGGGCTTAGCGGACCAGCGATACTCCAGGCTTCGTCATACTGGCACCAGGGAGATGCTGTCGAGATCGACCTGATACCGAAGATCGAGAACCCGGTGGTGCATCTGGCGAACCAACGCGAACGGCATCCGGCGACGGTGCTAGCGTACGTACTGGGTGCGATGCTCCCCCGCCGCTTGGCGGTTGATCTGACGGGGCCTGACTCGACGGCACCGATACAGTCGTTCTCCAACGCAGAAATCGCGGAGCTGGGCCAGATGCTAAAGCACTGGACAATCTACCCACACAGCACGGAGGGCTACCGGACGGCCGAGGTCACGGTGGGGGGCGTGGACACAGACGATTTGTCGTCGCGGACGCTGGAGGCACGGGGGCTGCCAGGTCTCTACTTCATAGGCGAGGCCGTCGACGTGACGGGCCCGTTGGGGGGCTACAACTTCCAGTGGGCCTGGAGTTCCGGCCACGCCGCCGGGCAGGTGGCGTAGCAGCCGTCAGTTTGCGGACCAGTTAACCGAGAGAGGAGCGCCCGAAGATCGAACGCCCCTCTTCCATCGCTAATCTATGCAGCGTAGCGCTGGACTAGATGTCGAGCTTGAGCAGGCGGCGGGCGTTGCCCTCGTAGATCTTGTACTTGTCCTCACGGGAAGCCGTGATGTTGTCAATCACGCGGATCGTCTCGCGGATGTAGCCGCTGCCCTTTTCAGGGTCGAATGGAGCGTCCGATGCAAAGAGCACGCGGTCGCTGCCGAAGAATGCCAGGCCGCACTCCGTCGCCGGGATCGACCCGAAGACGGCGGTGTCGGCGTAGAACATGTGGAAGTACTCGTAGGGCCGCTTCTGCAGCTTGCCCTGGGCCGCCACGTCGATCGGGTCTTCATTGCGTTTGCCCAGCTGGTCGAGGCCGGGACCCACACGACCGTCGAAATAGGGAATCATACCCCCCATGTGGTGGGCGATAATCTTGATGTCGGGATGGCGGTCGAAGATGCCGGAGAAGACCAAGCGGCCCATGGCGACACTGGTCTCGTACGGCCAGCCGAACACCCACCACATGTCATAGTATGAGCGCTCCTCTGTCCGGTAGTCCGGGATGTCGCTGGCCGCACGTGTGGGGTGTAGCCAGATGGGCAAGTCGTACTCGGCCATCTTCGCCCACAGCGGGTTCAGCGCCGGGTCATCCAGCGGTCCACCGTTAACGTTTGACCCGATCTGGATGCCCTTGGCGCCCAGGGTCTTGATGGCTCGGTCGGTCTCCTCGAGCGCTGCCTCCACGTTATTGAGGGGGAGCGCTGCGACGAATCCAGGGAAGCGGTCAGGGTGGCCAGCAACCACCTCTGCCATGCTGTCGTTGGCGATGCGAGCCAGCTCAGGGCTGTCCTCAGGTCCTGCGACGACTTCCAACGGGGGCAGGTTCAGCGACAGAATCTGGACATAGTCCTCGCCGAACTGGTTGATCTTCTCGAACCGGGCCTCTACGTCGTAGAGCATCGGAATCTCGGTGACGCGCTTCATCATGTACGCGCCCTTCTCACTCATGCTCACCATCTTGTCAAAGTACGGCTTCGGCAAGATGTGGTTATAAACGTCAATCTTCATTAATTCTCAATCCTCCTCGGCACGGGGTCGTCATTTCACGAAACGCTCAGAGCACCCTACGGGTTGGAATCGATCCCGTAAAGCTTCGCGGTAGCGCAGGCATCGCCGACCGACGTCGCCGTGTACAAGAACGACGACGTACGGAACGTGGGACGCGCCTCTTGCGGCGGCGGCAGCAATCCGCTGGTAAGGCTGAACAAGGCGCGTTAGACCAGGTGCTTGCTGAACCACTCCAGCGCGTCGGACCACGCCTCTTTTGCGCCGGATTCATGGTATCGATCTTCATTCGTGTGGTTATGGAAGGCGTGCTGGGCGCCGTCGTACACGCGATGCTCGTGCGTGACACCCGCAGCAGAAAGCGCGGCCATCATATCGTCGATACCTGCGTTCACGCGTTCATCCAGCGCACCATAGGCGGCATAAACTGCAGCCTGGATGCCGGAGACCCCTTCCAATGGCGGGTTGGAGCCGTAGAACGGTACTGCGGCGGCAACATCGGGACAGGCAATCGCAGCCCGCCAGATGACCGCGCCACCAAAGCAAAAGCCGATGATTCCGATCTTGGTAGCGCCCTGCCCTTGCAGGAAACTGATCGCTGCCAGAGCGTCAGCCGTGTGGCGCTCCCGAGGAATCTCCGAAAGCACCGGGGGCACGTCCTCGATGTTTGCGGTGCCACCCTCACGGGTGAGGAGGTCGGGAGCGACCGCCATGTAGCCGTTGCTGGCCAGGCCATCAACCACGTCGCGGACGTAAGGCACGAGTCCGCGGTTTTCGTGAATGACCACAATCCCGGCGGCGGGGCCTCCGCCAGCGGGCTGGGCGAAGTAGGCGTCCAACTCCGCTCCGTCTGATGGAACTTTAACGTCACTGCCTTCTGTGGAACCGGAAGCGAGAAGCGGGTTCATGGTGTCTCCTGGGCTCATTCGAGCCTGCGGTTGTTGGCGAAGTCGTAGCCGGGTGAGATGGAGCCCTCGTAGCTCCATCTCACGTGATTGGGATCCCAGCGGTTATCGAGCGTCTCACCAAAGAATCTGATGAGCTCAGCCCACGTGGCCTCTGCCTGTTCGTGGCGATAGCGCCCGGGCATGGTGTCGTTGAGCCAGCCATGGGGTGCGCCTTCGTAGACACGCATCCGATAGCTCTTGCGGTGCGCCTCGAGCTCGTTCCGGAATCGTGCTGCGTCTTCTACCGCGATTACGTGATCCTGCTCGCCGAAAAGGCCAAGGACCGGACAGTTCAGGCCAGCGATCAGATCAGCGACAGACGCAGGCCTCCCCTCGTTGGGTTGCCAGTCGTTGCCACCCACTCCACCGTAGGCGACGACGATGGCGGCGACGTCGCTGCGGTGCGCGGCGTAGAGCAACGGCTGCCTACCACTCTGGCATACGCCGACGATACCGATGTCATTGCCGCTGACGTACGTCTGCTCACGCAGGAAGGCTAGCGTTTCGTCCAGGTCAGCGAGGGCCTCATCGTCACGGATGTCGCAACGCGCGTCGCCGCGGGCGAGTGCGTCAGGATCGCCGTCGAAACGGTGGAAAAGGTCAGGCAGGCAGGCGACGTATCCGTCGGCTGCCAACCGCTCGGCGAGCAGGCGTTGGTGCTCGACGATTCCATAGCGCTCGTGGATGAGCACTACGGCAGGTCGAGGTCCCGTCGCCGGCGGGGCCGCCGTAAGGCAGGTCATTCCGCTTACTAGTCGTGTTTCTTCCAAAACCTATAGCCCTCATCCCTTGTGGCGGGGACTATAGATGGACACCAGGATCAGGTCAACAGCCGCGAGGGCCGCGATCAGGCTAACGAGTGGCGATAATCTCTGCCAGTTGGTCGACCTGGTCGAGGTCACCGATGCCGGGTTCGAGGATCAACTCGTCGGCGCCCGCCTGCTCGAAGGCATCCATGGCGTCGATGATAGCTTGCCGGGTGTACGGGATCGGCAGCTCCATCTTCTTGGCAGTCTCGCCACGGAAGGCGTAGTAGGAGCGCATGGACTCGCGGGTGCGCTCGGCGGCGTACGCACCGACCGCGCATGTAAGTGCTGCGACGAACCGGGGGCGCCCCGGCTTACCAGCGTCCTTCCAGGACTGCTCAGCTACCTTGTAGTAGTTCGCGACTTCCATGACCTCGTTGGTCGTCCCACTCCCAGCGGAGCCTGCGATGTAGCCGTCACCCACGCGGCCCGAACGCTCAAGCGCCGCTTTCGAGCGCCCGCCGATTAGAATCTCGGGGCCAGCAGGGCGCGCCGGACGCGGCCCGATGGGACCGACATCTTCGTTCAGCCGCTCCCCGGCCCAGATGCGACGAATCGTTTCGATCTGATCGTCGAAGAGCTTGCCACGAGTGCGCATTGAAACGCCAACGGCAGCGAAGTCGTCAGGCCGGGAACCCACCCCCAAGCCGAGCACGAAGCGTCCGCCAGAGATGGAGTCGATACTCGCAGCCTGCTTCGCCAGCAACGCTGCAGGGCGCAGTGGCGCGATGAGGACGGTCGGCATGAGGCGCACGCGCTCAGTGACGGCTGCTGCGGCTGCGAGGACGATCAAGGATTCGTGGGTACCGTAGACCAGGCGGTCGATGAGCGCCAAGGATGAGAATGGGCCTTCGTCTACTCGAATGGCCCACTCCAGAACCCGCTCGCCTCGCGTGGCGGGGATAACTTTCGGGTACGCGATGCCAATTTCCATCAAACTCTCCTAAATGTAGTGCCATCTATGGGTAACACACGCCCTCTACTGCGTCGAGCCGGCCGGGAGGGACGGTAGACTCCGGCGGAGAACTGTTATTCCCGGGTCGGGACCTGGTGCTCCAACATCACTTCACGCCTGGTACGGGCGGACTCGAGCATTGCCAGGCAGACCTCCATGGTCGCCTTGGCCCATCGGCCGTCGTGGACGAGCGGGCGCCCCTCGGTGGCGGCGTAATAGACCTCGTCAATGACCGATCCACGGCCCTGCACTCCGCGCCATGGGTCGGGCTCGACGAGTTCGAAGCCCTCGGTCGTGTAGACCCCGACGCCGTTTGGGAGCATGCGTAGGTCAGCCCCGTCGCAAGTCACGACAAATGATCCTAGCTCTCCCTGCAGCAGCGATGGTGCTCCCTGCGGGGCCTGCTCCTGGGCGACGGACCGCTCCCCGCCGTATCCGGTGCTAACGCGCATCATCACCTCGTCTTCAGTCGATTGGACCGCGCGCAAAGCACGCCTAGTCGCGCCATACCGCTTCGGTTCTTTCGAACCGCGCCCGTCGGAGAGCTCGGTCGAGTCGAAATGGTCGTAACCGCTATAGGTGAGTGTGGCCACCGTGCCATTCTCGAATTCGAGAAACGCCGTGTAGCTGCCTTCGGTGTGACGCGCGGAATCGAGGTCCCACGTTGCTGCACGGACGCTGCGAGCCATACCACCAGCTATGAACCTTGCAGCGTCTACCTGGTGAGGCACCTGGTTGTACATGATGCCGCCGCCGAGCTCCGTGATGAGCTCTTCGGGCCTGCGCGGCCGGTACAGAAAGTCCGTGTAAGACGTCGCGGTCATGAAGCCCACCTGCCCGACCTCACCGCTGACGACCAACTTGCGCATCTTCTGGACGATAGGATTGAAGCTGGCGGTGTGCCCAACCACCATGTGCACGCCGCCACGCTCGGCGGCGGCGATCATCGCGTCGCACTCGTCCAGCGTGAGCGCCATCGGCTTCTCCACGATCGCATGCTTACGGTACTCGGCGGCGAGCGACAGATGCTCGACGTGCATCCCATGGGGCGTCGCGATATATACCGCGTCCACGGCATCGCTCTTGAACAGGTCTGCCGCGTCGGTGAACGCCTCGCCACCGAAATCGGCCTGGAACCTATCCAGGTGTTGACGGTGCAGATCGGCCGCCGCCGTGACCTTGATATCCGGATGTTTCGCCAGGGCGGCGAGCATTCCGCTACCTGCGCGGCCTAGCCCAATGACGCCGAATCGCAGCTCAGTCGCACCCATCAAATCCTCTTTTGCCTATGACACGGCTAGTTGGGTTGGGGGGCCGCGCGGAGCACGGCTGCCCGGATGATATTGAGAGGGCAACGAACGGGACCAGGCGACGGGCTGGAACCGCCCGTTCGGGACGGAACACTAGCTCGCGGCTACGCCCGCCTCGATCATTGCGATCGCCTGGTCGACGGTGCGGACACGCGCCATCATGGGGAAGACACGCGTCATCCAGTAGTCCTGGCTGCCTTCAAGCCCATCGTCGCAGCAATCGCTGACGACGACGATGTTGAAATCGAGATCCCGGGCGGCAAACGCGGTACTCGCGATGCCGATGTGAGTGGAGCCGCCGCATAGCAGGATAGTGTCGATGCCTGCGGTCCGGAGGCTGAGCTCCAGGCTTGTCTGGAAGAACGCGCTCCAGCGGTGCTTCTTGACGACGTAGTCCCGGGGGCTCGGTTTGAGTGCGTCCAGTATCTGGATATGCCAGGAGTCGGCGACCATGGCGCGCTTCATGCCGATGTGCTCATGCTCGGGGTCTGTCCAAGGAACCATTGCGTAGTTGGAGTCCGAGTACAGCATCGCCGCGTCAGCGCCGTCCGGCCTGTGGTTGGCCATGGCAAAGGCTACGGCCATCCCGGCGGCATCAGCGGCGGCGCGCAGTTTCGCACAGTTCTGCACGACCAACTCATCGCTGGAGTGGTAAGCGTTCAGCATGTCGAAAAAAAGGACTGCCGTTTTCTCTGGTTGGATCGCCAAATAAGACATCTCCGGTCTCCTCACTCGTGGGCTTGCATGCAAGCGTTGCGCTCTCGTGGCAGGTTGTCGTGCCTGGTTCTTATATCAGATTCTGGTGCCTAGTTCTTGTGGCAAGTTCCCGTGTCTAGCTCTGGAGGCCGGCTCCGGTGTGGGGATCTTGCATTCGCTTCGCGTGTCAGATTCTGTCGTCAGATTCTTGAAATAACTTCTTTACCGAAGTTCTTGATCTGAGTGAGCGTGTCCTCAACAGCCCAGACGCCAATGCGCCGGGCCCCGGCGTCACGCCAGCGGGCGATGCCTTCGCGCAGCTCACCGCCGTCACCGACGAGGTAGTGTCCCGCTGCGGGATCATAGGGCTCCCTCGTGATAGTCTCAATACGTGGGCCCATCTCACGGTGGGCACGCGGGCCATCTGAATCCACGTGAAAGAACATCGTGTTGACGGCGTTGGGGAAAGACTCGGCGTCCTTGCTGTACTTCGGCAGTTCGTCGTTCAAGCGGCCCAGGCCATCGGCGAAGCTCTCCGGCGTACCATGCCATGCTGACGCGATCCATCCGTCAGCCAGGCGCGCGACTCGGCGCACGCCCGCTGGCGCTCCCCACGACGATAAGTAGATCGGGGGCGAAGGTTGTTGTGCCGAGTGCGGGAGCACCGAGACGTCATCGAAGTTGTAGTAGGGGCCGTTGTGAGAGGCGTGCGCGTTCGTCAGCAGATTGCGCAGGGCGGGGACGGCGTCCTCCAGCATCTTGCGACGCTCCGCGAATGGGATGCCGAGCGCGTCGAAGTCGCTCGCCGTCGAGCCCTCGCCCACGCCGACGATCAGGCGGCCTTCGCAGAGCACATCGATGGTGGCGAACGTCTGCGCTATGGCCACCGGATTGCGCAGCGGCAAGCCGACTACGCCTGTCGCAAGATCCATGTTGAGGGTCGCCGCGCGCTCCGCGACGGCGCCGAGGAGGATCAGGCAGTCCATCCACGGGTTGAACCACACGATGTGGTCGGTGACCCAGACGTGGGTGAAGCCGGAGCCGGCTGCCGTTTCCACGATCTCGACGAGCTGGCGCGCGGTCGCGGGCTTGCCATCGCTGCCGGGCAAAATGCGCACGGGAAGGTGGATACCGAATTCAGGAGCGATGTTGGCCATGGTGACCTGCCTGTTGGGCTTGGCTTTACTGCGCTTGACGCGCTATTGGGAGTTCAGTGTCTTCTTTAGGGAAAGGAAGCCGCGAGCGCCTTCAATGATGAAGTCACGGGCAGATGCGGTCAGCATCTGAACGCCGAGCCCCATGAGGCGGTCGACCTGCGCTTCGAAGGTGTCGTTGAGCCACACGTAGCTGCTCACCCACTTGCCAGATTCGCGGGCAGAGCGAATGGCGTGGTCTGCCACCGCTTGGACTTCAGAGCGATCCGGCATCCCCATGGACTGCCAAAGGTCTTTGGGGCCGACCTGCATGATGTCAATGCCTGGTGCTGCGAGGAGCTCCAAGATGTTGTCGACCGCGTCCTTTTCCTCGACCTGGACGGTGATTAGTGTCTCGCGGTTGGAGAACTCGGCGTATTCCTCCTCGGTGACGCCAATGCCGAAGTCGCCCGAGCGAGCGACCGCAAAGAAGGAGCGATCGCCCAATGGGTAGAAGCGCGCGGCTGCGACGACATCCTCAACGTCATCCGGCGTATTCACGCGCGGCACATGGATACCCTGCGCGCCGGCATCCAGCGCTCGTAGAATCAGGTCAGGGTCGTTGGGCAGGCGGCATATGGTGGTCACGTTCGCCGCCTCGGCAGCACGCAGCGAGTGCAGCAGCGACAGCTCGTCAAACACCTCGTGCTCCATGTCGAAGACGACGTAGTCGATTCCGAGGACACCCAGGAGCTCAACAGTATCAGGAGAGTTGAAGCCAAGGGCGGCGCCCAAGGCAACGCCTCCGGACTCGAGCGTTTGCTTCAATTTGTTGGTTCGCATGATGGCTCCGCTACTCGTCCACGCCCTGACCAGCGTCGTGGAAATCGGGTGATGTAATATCGGCGAATCGCGCAGGGGCGAATGTCTCAGGGTTGAAGGTGAACGAGGGCGTTTCTCCGAACACCTGCGCGGCAATCATACGCGCAGTGATGGGTGCGAGGTGGATGCCCTTAGTGCTGTGGCCGGTGGCGAGCAACACGCCCTCAAGGCCGGGAACCGGCCCCACGATCGGGTTGCGGTCGACACTCAGGGGGCGTGAACCAGCCAACTGCTCAACCACCTCAGCGTCCGCGAGATCAGGCAACACGTCGAGAGCACGCTGAATCAACTCAAACTTGGCTTGCTCGGTGGGCTGGCGGTCGAAGTCGACACCACGGAACGCCTCGCGATCGTCGTAATCGCGGCCGCCGGTGCTACCAACGCTCCAAAGCCCGTCGAGTCTGCTGATCATATGGCCACGTACCGGCGAGCTGATGATGCATGGCAAGGGTTCGCCTGAGTAGCTGAGGAGCAGCCGTTCGCCCTTCATGGGGCTTACAGGGACGGGGAATTGAAGCCAGTCCGCGCAGGCGTCAGCCCAGGGGCCAGGCGCGAGCACGACGGTGCCACAGGAGATCGTCTCGCTCCCGCAGACGACGCCGGTAATCCTTGCGTTTTCTCTCACGAGGGACGTGACGGTGCGGGTGAGTATCTGCGCGCCGTTGAGTTCGGCGCCGCGAGCCAACGCGAGGTTCAGGCGATAGCTGTCCAACTGCGCAGACTCTGGCTCGTAGGCGGCCCCGCGGACGGCCTCGGTGAGCCTGGGTTCGATACGGCGAACGTCCTCACCCGAGATCCAATCAGCAGAAACGAGCTTACGTTGCCACTCGAGGGACGCACGAATCATGTCCTCCTCGTCTTCATCGAGCGCGAGGCGCAACGCTGGTGGACGTTGGTAGAGCACATCCATTCCGGTCAGCTCTTGGAGCTGCGGGACGAGGTCGATGAAATCCCCGTACGCCTCACGGCCCATGGCGAAGGAGTCGCCGGGCGTGAATTCAGTACCGAGGATGCTCAGTAGGCCGGTCGCATGAGCGGATGAGCCACTGCCTATGGCGTCCTTCTCAAGCACGACGACACTCGCCCCTCGACGGGCAAGCTCATAGGCGATGGCGGCTCCGACGGCGCCCGCACCAACCACGACGACGTCCGCGGTGTTCGTGAATCCCGGCCGTTCTGGGCGGTTTGGCAACCTTTACGCTCGAACGCCAGCGGTCTCGCGCCAGTCGGCGTACAGAGGGTCGCCGTCCACGAAGGCTCGCTGAATGCCGTCGTACACCAACCAGAAGGTATCGAGAGTGACCCTGAGTGACTTGCGCACGGCGGCCTGCTCAAGGTCGCTCACGGCGTAATTCTCGATAGCGTAGGGACCAACGAGCATGTGCTCTTCATCGACGGCCATATGAATCGTCCAGTACAGGATTTCATCGGAGTCCCGGTCGAAGCCATAGTGGTCGACGAGGCCGTTGACGACCTTCTGCATCCGCCCACTTGCGGTACCTTCTAGGGCCATGCCCTGGCATGCATAGAGCTCCAGCCATGAGCGCTGGCCGATGAGCAGCTCGCGCCAGGTGAGGAGGCCCTGGGTTTCAGGCAACGGCGGAGTCGCATCGAGCTCGGCTTGGGGAATACCGCACGCCTCACCGAATCGAATGTAGAGGTCGCGATGGCCAGCAGTATCGGTCTGGCCGCCGACCGCCTCTTCCATGAGATTCTCCATCCACATGCGTTCGAGCTCAGAATCCTCCGGTGAACGCGCGAACATGGCAGCGATTGGCTTGGGGAATGGCTTGGGGAAAAGCAGGTAGAACTGCTTGATGAAGCCCCGAAGCTGCTCCTTGGTGAGCTTGCCCTGTTCGATCATGTCGAAGACCGGGTGGTCCTTGCTGTGCTTAGCCGCGACCATCGCTTGCATCTCCGCGAGGAATTCCTTGGTGCTGACCGCCATCGCTGTCTCCTTGCCTGCGGCTCCTACCTATAACGGTACGAGCCTTTCATTGGGGAAGCGTAGTGGACGGCCAAGTGGTATGCAACCGCTTGTTGCCGGGGCCGCACGAGCCCCATACCATGCCAGGGCTGACGCCAGAGCCGGTGTTACAACAGGAGGCCTGTAGCGTGACAGAGTTCGGAGTTTCGCTCCCCAATATAGGCATGCGCGACCCGCAGGCGGTGCGGCTTGTCGCTGAGCAAGCCGAGGCCGCAGGGCTCGATTCAGTATGGGCCGCTGATCACGTCGTATTGCCAACGGAATCGACGTCGCCGTATCCCTACCACGTTGATGGGGAGTTCCTGATTCCTCCTGGCATGCCATTCATGGACCAATTTACGTGCCTCGCTTACGTCGCGGGCATCACGTCGAAGGTCAAGTTGGGCACCGCCATTAACCTACTGCCGCTCCGCCACCCGCTGGCCGTCGCTAAGACCGTCGCGACGTTGGATGTGCTGTCTAGCGGCCGCGCGATCCTGGGCGTCGCGGCTGGTTGGCTCGCCGAGGAATTCGACGCTCTCGGTCTGGAGTTCAAGAACCGAGGCAGGATGCTGGACGAGGGCATCGAGGTGCTGCGGGAGATATGGACGAAGCCCAATGCTTCGTTCGATGGCGAGTTCTATAAGTTCCGGGACGTAGCTGCCTACCCGCAGCCCGCACAGCAGCCCTACCCGCCCATCTGGGTTGGCGGGCACACGAAGCCGGTGATGCGCCGCGCCGCACGGGTTGGCGACGTGTGGCTTCCGCCCTTGTTCGGAACGACGCCAGCATCGCTTGCGGCATCGTTCGAGGGCGTGCGAGACATGGCTGAGCAGGCGGGGCGCCAACGCGAGGCGGTGAATCTGGCCTTGCGCGTGCTGGTCGATCTGCGCGAGGAGCCGGACGCCACTGGGCCAGCGACACGTGGCACGGTGCTCGGGCCAGCGACCCAGGTTGCCGAGGTACTAGCGAGCTACATAGACATCGGCGTCAGCCATTTCGTGCTGCTGCCTCAGGCACGCACGCTAGGCGATGTTCAGCGGACGGTGCAGATCTTGGCAGAGGACGTGATTCCGCAGGTGAGAGGATAGCTTTGGGCTCGCAGTACGAAACAGGTGCGATTGAAGTCGCGAGCGGTGTGTACGCGTTCGTCCAAGCGGGCGGCTCCACCGACGCCGGATTCATCGTCGACCGCGATGGTGTAGTCGTCATCGATACACTGATGACAGCCTCGCTGGCGAGCCACCTGATGGCAGAGGTGCGCAGGGTGACGGACTCGCCCGTGCGTCACATCATCAACACGCACTGGCACGGCGACCATGTCTTCGGAAACGCGGTGCTCCCGCGCGTGCCGATCATCGCTCACGACACGTGCAGGGAAGACCTGCTTGCCGAGTGGGACGGCCATCGGGAGTTCTTGCGCGATCTATACCCCGCACTGTGGCCGGAGATGGAGCCACTGGAGGCCACTCCGCCTGACGTTACCTTTGAGACGAAAGCGACCCTCCACCTGGCGAGCACGTCAGTAGAGCTGCTGTTTCTGGGGCGCGCGCACACGCGAGGCGACGTGGTGGCGTACCTGCCCGATGTGGGGGTTGCGTTCGCGGGTGATTTGGCGTTCCACAAATACATACCAAACGCGCGCGATGGGTTTCCGGCTGACTGGATCACGGCGGCGGCGAGGCTGGAAGAGCTGAGCGCAGATGTCATCGTGCCAGGCCACGGGCCTGTGGGCTCCAACGCGGAACTACACGAGATGCAGGAATGCCTGGAACTAGTCGTCGGCCAGGTGCGGCAGTCGTACGAGACGGGACTAAGCGAAGAGCAGGCACGCGCCGCACTGCGGTTGGGGCCGTTCGCCGAGTGGGGACGGCAGGAGGACCGGCTGCCTGGGGTCGTGCGACGAGCCTACATGGAGCTACGCGGCGAGTTGTAGGGGACCTAGCGGTTCAGCTCGATGGGCGCAGAGCAGTCGCCGGTGGCCTCGTCGATGTGATTGAGGCGCTGGCCCCTGCCCTTCATGAGGACGATCTCCAACGCACCACGCTCCTCGGCTGCTTGCCGATGGACGTTGAACGGCTCGTTGTACAGGTAGCCGAACTCGCCTTCCATGATGTGGTGGTCCTGGACGACCTCAAGGTCGGCATGCGTTGAATCTGTGCCGTCGTCAGCTCTGCGCCATGACATGTAGCGCTCGCTGCCCTTGATGATGCCGATGACGACCCAGCCCTCGTGGGAGTGGACCGCCGTGGCGGTGTTTGGGGCGTACTCCGCCAGCAACAGCCTAAAACGCTGGTCAGGGTCATCGAGGAGCTTTCGACCCGGCAGGCCAGAGCTTATCGCGGCAGGCTCGCCGATCGTCCAGAGGGATTTCGTGTCGTTCTCTGCGATGAAGCGCTGAACAAGGTGCCCCATGTTAAGGACCGCCTCCATGCTGTCGCCCCAGACGTCCAATGCCGCGCCGACGTCGTCGCCAAACTCTTCCAGGGTGTACAGGCCGCTGAACGCCATATCGCTACATTACTCCTCAAGGATGTTGCCGTACTTGCTCTCTGGGGGATCATGTTACGAGCACTCCAAGGGTCATTCAACACAGCGTCAGCTATACTCGCCAGCGCTACTCCACACGCGAACTAGGAGCAAGGAACGCAATGATCAATGGTCAAAAGGTTTTTGACGCTGACACCCACATCCACCCGTCGATCGAGGCGCTCGGACCGTACCTGAGTGAGGGCTTCAAGCGGAAAATGCCTGAGCTTGAGCAGTACCAGGTGGGCGCGCGCTCCGATCAGACGACGACGCCGCGCGAGGACCCCGAGCGCCATCACTACGCTCTCGGTCTCACTCCGTTCCGGCGCGTGCTCGGCTCTGCTGCGGCCCAGGAAGCCCCGCAGGACGGCCATTCACGTCTTCACTTCGGCACGTACAGCGGCGACAAACTGCCAGCGGTGGGCGTCGTCGACGATGCGTTCGACCTCCGCGTAGTGGACATGGACGAGGAGGGTACGGACGTTCATATGATGGTTCCGGACGTGGGTATCGGCCTCTCTACGCTGGGAGATACCGACATCGAGATGGGGCTGATCGGCGCGTACCACCGGCTCGCTGACGATTTCATTGGGCGACACAAGGGCCGCTTCATGGCACTGCTCGCGGTCTCAGGCACAAACGTAGAAGAATCCGCAGCCGAGATCAAACGCTGGGGGTCCTCAGACTGGGCCGCAGGCGTTCTGCCGTTCGCGTCGCTGCACCGCCCGCTGGATCACCCGGACATGGAGCCGATCTACGCGGCCGCAGCCGAGCATGATCTGCCCATCTTGCATCACAGCATGACCTGGGTGGCGCCCTACTTCCCCGGCTACCGCGACATGGACGACAACCGCATGCTTGCACGCCTGTGCTCTCACCCATGGGGCGCGATGAAGTTCATGGGCTCGATGTTCGGCTCAGGCGTCCTGGACCGCTACCCGAACCTGCGCGTCGGTATCCTCGAGTCAGGCGTTGGTTGGCTGCCGTTCTGGCTGCGGCGTCTCGAAGAACAGATCGATTATGTTGGCTTCACAGCTGATCTTCAGAAAAAGGTCAACGAATACGTCGCGGACGGTCGCTTCTTCGCAAGTATCGAGATGACCGAGGAAGAGGACATGATCAAAATGGTCATGGACTTCGTTGGCGACAACGTTCTCATGTACGCCTCGGACTACCCCCACGCGGAGTGTGAGTTCCCCGATTCGCCGTCGCGAGTCATGGCGTGGAAGAGCATCCCGGAGTCGTCGATGCAAAAGCTTATGTGGGACAACGCTTCACGTTTCTTCGGGAGGAAATAGGAGAGGCGCGCTCACTCGATGGCTACTGAGGAGAAGCGCCCCACTGCGACCGAGGCATCCGCACCGGCAAGGCCTCGTGGCTACCTGTAAGTATTCCTGTCGCTGCACCTGCCGGCGCTCGCGATCGGGCTTGGCCAGGGCATCACGACACCAGTGCTGCCGATTTTCGCGCGTGACGAGTTCGGCGTGAGCGTAGCGGTCGCAGCCAACCTGTTCGTGGCGCAGATGTTGGGCGGGCTCGTTGCCAGCCTGCCCGTCGGCTACGCCATCGATAGGTGGGGGCGGCGGCGCGTGCTGCTCGCGGGGCCGATCATTGTGGGGTGTGCGCTCTTGGCGACGGCAACGGTGCAGTCGTTCGGAGTACTCCTGCTGTACCGGTTCATCGCAGGCGTCGGCACGCAGATGTGGATGCTAAGTCGACTGACGGTCATCGCGGATGGTGGGGGCGGGTCACGGGCGCGGCAAATCACGAGCATGTTCGGCGTTCAGCGACTGGGGCTCCTGGCGGGGCCAATCATCGGTGGCGTGACGGCCGAGCTATTCGGTCTTCGGATCCCGTTCGTCCTCCACGGCATCGTCTCGTTGATGGCGGTGATTCCCAGTTTCCTAGTTGTCCAAGAGAGCAATCCGAATCCGAGAGGCCACGGTGGTAAGCAGTCCGCCAGCGACGAGCAATTCTCCTGGAAGCTTCTACTGAAGCCTCCGATACCGATCTTATACATCGCGCAAGTGTTCTCCACCATGACGCGCGGCGGTGCGATCGGCGGCGGAACGGTGTTTCTCTTCGGAGCTTACGTCTACAACGTCGACTCGCTGGACCTTGCCTTCCTGAGCAGCGCCATGGCATTGGCGGGAATACCCTTGACGCTGTCAGCCGGGTACATCATGGATCGCTTCGGTCGCAAGGTGACGGTGGTTCCTGGCCTTGCTCTGTTCTCGCTGTCCATGGTCTGGTTCGCAGTAACGGCAGCAGCGGGCTGGGGCTACTGGGCGTTCGTCGTTGGCTTCGTGTGGATGCAGCTGATCGGGGCTGGACTCTCCGGCTCAATGCAGACGATCGGCACGGACTTCGCTCCACCTTAAGCCAGGGGCCGCTTCTTCGGTGTCGGCCGCATGGTAAGCCAAGGCGGGTTCATGGCGAACCCACTCAGCTTCTCCGCGCTGGTGGCAGTCTCCGGGTATACGGCTGCATTCGCGTTCTTGGCAGGGACAGGCCTCGCATCGGCAGCCATTCTCGGCTTCCTCATCAAGGAGTCACTGCTCCGTGAAAAGGAAAGATGATTGCCGGTCTAGCGGGGCTCGACACGGCCCTGCACGAACCCTAGACTCCGCAGCGCTATGAAGATCACCGTAACTATCAATGGAAGTGCGTGCACTGACGACGTTGAGCCGCGTACGTTACTCGTGGACTACATACGCGAGGTGCGCGGACTGACTGGCACGCACATCGGCTGCGACACCAGCCAGTGCGGCGCCTGCACGGTGCTGGCGGATGGGCTCGCGGTGAAGTCGTGCACGATGTTCGCGGTGCAGGCGGACGGCGCGACAATCCAGACGATCGAAGGAGTGGCGACTGACGAGACGTTACATCCGGTGCAGGAGGCGTTCTGGCTAGAACATGGTCTGCAGTGCGGCTACTGCACGCCAGGGATGGTGATGACATTGATGCAGGTGTTGGAGCGCAATCCGAACCCGACGGAAGCAGACGTGCGACGAGGAATCGCTGGTAACCTCTGCCGCTGCACGGGTTACCAGAACATCGTGGCCTCGGCGATGCGTGCGGCGGAAACCATGCGGGGCGAGACTCGATGATTCCCGCTGCATTCGAATATCACGCTCCCAAGACCCTTCGGCAGGCGGTTTCGACCCTACGCAAGTACGACGGCGAGGCCCGCGTGCTGGCGGGCGGCATGAGCCTCGTGCCAATGATGAAGCTACGGCTCGCTAACCTAGCAGCGGTGGTCGACCTCGGTCGCATCGACGGAATCTCGGGCATCGACGAAACCGCAGGAGGCCTGGCCATTGGTCCGATGACCACGCATTACGCCATCGAGTCGTCGGAGGCGGTCCAGCGCCTCGCGCCAATCCTCGCTGAGACTGCAGCGCTAATCGGCGATGTGCAGGTGCGTAACCGAGGCACCATCGGCGGCTCCGTAGCCCACGCCGATCCGGCAGCAGACCTACCCGCCGCGTTGCTTGCGCTCGAAGCGACGTTCCGTATCGCTGGCGGCGCACGCCAGCGGACGGTGCGGGCCGACAAGATGTTCGTGGACGCGTACACCTCAGCGCTGGACGAGGGAGAGATCATCACCGCCGTGCGCGTTCCCGCAATAGCACCCCGAACAGGCTGGTCCTACCAGAAGCTTGCTAACCGCGCTTCGCGGTTTGCTGTGGTCGGCGTCGCAGCACTACTCATCACCGACACAGAGGGCACGTGCACGCGAGTGCGCGTCGCGGTCACGGGTGCGGGGCCCGCGCCGATCAGGGCGCGAGCGACGGAACACTACCTAGCGGGTAAGCAAGTGACGTCCGAAAGCATCGCCAAGGCCGCTGTACGCGCGACCAACGGTATCGAGTTCCTCGGAGATGTCCACGGATCACCCGAATACCGCGAGCATCTGACAGCGGAACTCACCAAACGAGCGCTCACTCAGGCGAGCGAGAGGATCGGCTAACGATGCCCACCTTCAGAGGGCAGTCGCTTAACCGACTGGAAGACGCACGCCTTCTCCGCGGCGCGGCACAGTACGTCGACGATATTCAGCTTGACGATATGCTGCACGCCGTCGTTGTGCGCAGCGTGCACGCCCACGCCCGTCTGCTGCGAGTCGACGCCACAAAAGCGCGCGCCACCGATGGCGTGGCGTTGGTGCTAACGGGTACCGACCTAGACGGGCTGGTGGAGCCCATCGGCGCGATACGCCGCGAAGGGATGGGCGAGGCCCCCATACCAGCCCACCCAGTGCTCGCCGTTGAACGCGTTTGCTACGTAGGCCAGCCCATCGCGTTGGTGGTAGCGGCTAATCGTTACGCCGCGAGAGACGCCGCCGACCTGGTGGAGGTCGACTATGAGCCGCTGGAGGCGTTGGTAGACGCCCGTGCATCCGCCGTCGCCACCGAACCGCTGCACGCCCACATCGGCACGAACGTGGTGATGCGTGCGTTTGCTGGTGCTGGGGATGTGGCCGAGGCGTTCGAGCAGGCCGACCTAATCGTGCGTGGCACGTACGATGTCCCACGCCTGGCGGCGACGCCTATGGAATGCCGGGGACTTGTTGCCAGCTACGACTCAACCGCAGACGAGCTAACGATGTGGACGTCGACGCAGGTGCCTCATCGGGTCAAGACATACCTCAAAGCACTCCTACCCCAGAAGCCCAACGACGTGCGTGTGATCGCGCCCGACGTAGGTGGCGGGTTCGGTCGCAAGATCGAGGTTTGGCCGGAGGAGGTGGCTTCAGCGTATGCAGCCATCGAGCTCAAGCGTCCGGTGAAATGGATCGAAGAGCGTTCGGAGAATCTGGTGGCCTCCCACGGTCGGGGCTTCACGGGTGACGTGGAAGCCGCGGTTAGCCACGATGGCCACATCCTTGGCCTACGCTTCCGCATGCTGGCCGACCTGGGCGCGTTCTTCCTCACGTCCAGCGGCGGGCCGTTGGGCAATGCCGTCCAGCGCGTGGCGGGCCCCTACGCGGTGCCTGCAATGGATGTCGAATGCCTTGGTGTCGTTACCAACAAGCCACCGACCGGCCCCTACCGAGGCGCCGGCGGGCCCGAGGCGGCCGTGCTCATCGAGCGGGTCGTGGACGATATCGCTGCTGAGTTGGGCATGGATCCGGCAGCGCTCCGCAAGCTGAATTTCATCCCCCGCGACGCGTTCCCGCACACGACCGCAACGGGACTCACCTACGACTCGGGAGATTTCCAGGCCGTGTTCGACCGTGCGCTGGAGCTTGCCGAGTACGACGACTTCCGCAAGCGCCAGCGTGCGAGTCCTCCTGGCGATACGGTGACGGGCATCGGCATCGCCACGGTGGTGAAGGCATCCGGCGGCAAGGCGGGCGTCCGCCAGAGCAACGCCCGCGTGGAGATTGAGCGCACGGGGAGTGTTGTGGTGGTGACGGACGTGTCGCCCCACGGGCAAGGCACCGAAACATCGTTCGCACAAATTACGGCAGATGCACTCGGTGTGCCCATCGAGAGCATAGAAGTTCAGCACGGTGACACCGATCTGCTGGAGAGCGGTGGTGGTACGACCTCCTCCCGCGGTCTAGCAGTAGGTGGCAACGCCATCTACGCTGCGCTGCAGCAAGCGTCTGAGTCACTGCGGACGACTGCGGCTCGCATGCTGAAGTGCGAGCCCGACGATGTATTCCTCGCCGACAATCGCGCGTGCAGCAAGCTCGACTTCCATGCCGCGCTGGACATGGAAGACGTAGTGCGTACTCAGGCGCGCGCGTCGGGGACGACCGGCCCGCTGGTGTTCGAGGTCGCGTACACGCTACCGGCGAATCCGTTCGCCTTCGCTGCGCACATCGCCGAGGTAACGCTCGACCGGGGCACCGGTGACGTGCGCATCGAGCGTTTCGTCGCGGTGCACGATTGCGGTCCGATGATCAACCCGATGATCGTGCGAGGGCAAATTCAGGGCGGTATCACCCAGGGCATTGGCCAGGCGATGTCGGAGGGCGTTTCCTACGATGGCGAGGGCCAGCCCTTTCAGACCAATCTGATGACCTACGGTATCCCCAACTCAGAGAGCACGCCCGCATACGTGCTCGAGAATCTTCAAACGCCTTCGCCGACAAACCCGCTGGGAATCAAAGGAATCGGCGAACTTCCAACGGTCGCATCGCCGGTGGCGGTCGCCAATGCGGTGGCGGACGCTCTCGCGCAGGTTGGAGCGAGCGCCAACGGGCTCGACATGCCGCTCACGCTGGAGCGTGTGTGGCGCGCGGCAAGGAGGTCGGCGCGCACGTAGGTGCCGCTCAGCGACGCTCGTGAGGGGGGGGGGTCGGGAGGGGGACGGGGATGTGAGAAATTGGTTCGCTGCACTCAGAATGACGTTGCGCTGGCCAGCAGGCGTGCCCGCTTAGCCAGCGCCGAACTTGGTGGTGGGGCGACCCGATTTGACGTTGGGTAGGAAGAGCACCATCACAGTTGTGATGCCAAAGAGCACTCCCGCGACGATGAAGGTGCTGCCGATACCGCGAGAGTCAGCGATGGCGCCGGCGATCAGCGGGGAAATACCTCCGACCGCGAGGCCGCTAAGAAACTGCGCGGCAGTGATGGAACTGTGCAACTCCGGCGGAGCGATGTCTAGGCCGTAAGCGTTGAGCACGAGCGCCGTGCTGAACATGACCAGTCCGATGGCTGCGACCACGATGAACAGCGAGACCGCACCGGCGGTCAATGCGAGCATGGGCGCCAAGACGGTGAGCAACGCGGCAGTGGGCAGCACCGTGTACTTGCGCCCGATCCGGTCGGATATGTAAGCGAGCACCGGCTGCGAAACGAGCGACAGGCCCAGGAGCAGCGAGGCGACCGCGCCAACAAGGCCCTTGCTGAGGCCGAGTTCATCGAGGGCATAGAGCGGGACGAATGCCATGAGGATCATCTGCCCACCCGTGCGCGTGCTGCCCGCGACGACGGAGAGTAGAAGTGGACGGTGCCTCGCGGATTCGCCCAGGGACTTGAAGTAGTCCGCCATGGAGGTGTGCCCGCGCGACGAGCCGGTAGCGAACCCGCGCATGAGCAGGAAGAACACCAGCGCGAAGATCAGGCCGGGGATCAGCGCGAGCTTGAAGATCGTTTGCCACGTGAAGGCGAGGAGCATTCCGCCCACAATCAGGGGGCCGAGAGTATCGCCGGCGCCAGCGCCAATCCCGTGCACGGCCATGCCGAAGGCACGACGCTCGGGCATGCGCGTAGAGATCAGGCCTATGGCGGGTGGGTGCCAGAGCGCACCGCCGAATCCGAGGAATCCTGCTAGGACCGCGATGGTCAGCAGGTCACCCGCAAATCCGATGAAGAAGTAGAAAGCGCCGAACCAGAGCAGCGCAGCGGTCATGAAAAGGGTGCGGCGATTGGCGAAACGGTCGGCGAGCATGCCCATGGGGAATTGGGAAATGGCGCCACCCATGCTGCGAGCAGCCATGATAATGCCCGCAGCGGACGGCGCAAGCCCCAAGCTCGAGACAACCTCAGCCATGAGCACGACAAAGGCGTGACCAGAGAAGTGGACGAAGAAGTGTCCGAACGCCAGGGAGCCGAGGAGCCTGAAACCCCTTCGTCCGGATAGCGTTTCGTCTTGAGCCTGGCTGGCTCCTGTGCTCTCGGTGCTCAATCATGCCTTCTGTGCGTCCGCTGGCTGGCCGGGAGCGCGGGGACGATTGTAGCGCACGCTAATCGGTTGACGATGGCCAGTGGTAGCGGCATGCTTGTGCAGGCGCACGGATGCGCCAGCGCCTTCTGGCCGCCGAGGTGATTGATGCTAACCAACGATGAGAATCAGCTACTGACGCAGACCAACGCCGGGACGCCGATGGGCAACCTCTACCGCCGATTCTGGTTGCCGGTGATGCTGGCGGAGGAAGTTCCTACTTCGGACAGCGATCCGGTACGGGTGAACGTGCTTGGCGAGCGGCTCGTGGCATTCAAGGACACGGGCGGGCGCGTGGGGCTGCTAGACGCCAGGTGCGCGCACCGTTCGGCCAATCTGTTCTGGGGCCGCAACGAAGAGAACGGCCTGCGCTGCGCCTACCACGGGTGGAAGTACGACGTGAACGGCACTTGCGTTGACGTCCCCAACGCTCCAGAAGGCGCGACCTTCAAGGGCAAGATTACGGCATTCGCAGCGTACCCAACGATGGAACGCGGAGGGTTCATCTGGGCATACATGGGGCCAGCGGGATCTCAGCCACCATTCCCGGAATTCGAGATCAATCGCGTTCCAGATTCTCACCGGCACATCACGAAGGTGCTGCTGCGAGCGAACTGGATGCAAATGATGGAAGGTGAACTGGACTCCAGCCACGTGAGCTTCCTGCACAGCCGGATCGACAAGGGCGCCAATCCGCTTGCGGTACGCGATCGGATGCAGGGAGCGATGTTCTCCGACGCTACGCCGACGTGGCTATTCAAGGACACGGACTACGGGATCATGCTGGGCGCGCGCCGCAACGGTGAAGGCACCAAGAGCTACTGGCGTGTGAACCAGTGGCTGATGCCATCGTTCACGATGATTGCAGCGAAGCCTGGCACGCCCGTGCACCTCCAGATCCGCGTGCCAATAGACGATAAGTCGTCACTCTTCTACCGAGCAATCTGGCATCCTTCGCGCCCCCTGACCGACAGGGAGCGTTGGGATGCTGAGCACGGTGGGGTGAATTTCCCGGAGATGATCCCTGGGACGTACCTGCCGAAAGAAAACATGAACAACGATTACCTGATCGACCGAGCGTCCCAGAGGACGACATCGTTCTCTGGCATCAAGTCGATCCCGGCGCAGGACTGGGCGGTTCAGGAGGACATGGGCGGGCCAATCGTGGACCGCTCAATCGAGCACCTGGTGAGCTCGGATGCGGCGATCATCTCGGTCCGCAAGCGGCTAATCAAGACGGCGCAGGACCTCCAAGATGGCACGGAGCCGCAGGAACCCCAATCGGGCAGCCGCTACGGCGTGCGCCCCGTCGACATCATGCTCGATGGCGAAGCCGAGGTTTGGGATGGCGCTCGAGAGTACCTCGAAGCGAAGGCCTGGTAAGTCAAGGCGCTAGCTGCGATTCATGAGGAACGTGCCCGCGTCCGAGAAGTAGGCGAGCATCAACGCCTTGTCCTGTGGTGAGGCGTCGGAGACCGCGACGGCCTCGGTCATGTGCAGCACCCACGCGTCGCGCTCGACCTGCCCGATGGCGAACGGACGGTGGCGCATCCGCAGGGCCGGGTGCCCACGCTCCATGCTGTAGTTCGGCGGTCCGCCCCAGTACTGCGACAGGAATCCAGCCAGGTGCGCCTTGCCGGGGACGAGGTCTTCCGGGTACAGGGGGCGAAGGATTACGTCTTGCCCCACACCCTCGTAGAACTTGTCCACGAGCTTCACGAAGAAAGGTTCCTTGCCTACACGTTCGTATAGGGTGCTGCTGGCGAGGCCAGAGCTCATCGTTGCGTCAGGCTCCCGTAGACCGATTCCGGCGTCACCGCGATCACAATACGCTTCTCGTCGGCCATCGTCTGCGCGAACACCTCGTCGCTCTCCTTGGGGGGTCGCCCCATGGCGCGATAGACCTCCTTGAGCAGCTTTACGTGAGCATCCACGTCAGCTCCTGCATTGGCCGTCGGCCACGGGTGGATGACGGCAGGGCCTTCGACGGTGATGTAGCGCCGAGTGTCAAGCTTGATTACAGTGACGGCCGCCCGGCCCGTGCGCTCGATGTTCTTTACTTTAATCGTCCTGCCGCGCGATATCCAGCAGAGATTGCCGTCAACCAAGCCGGTGGTGACGATGGTCGACTGAGGCCTGCCAGATGCGCCGACGGTGATGGCGACCGCGGTGTGGTTCTCTGTGAGCAACGGAAGTGCTTCTGTCAGTTCCAAGGGGGGTCTCCTTGCGTGGTTTGTCCTCGGGCGGTCGCAGAGATTCTATCGGTTCGTGTGGCGAGTGCCCACAGCTAGTCGCGGATGTCCTGTAGCAGCCACTCGGTCGGCACTGAGTTGCCGAGCCCCCTCGCCTTGGCTAATTCGTATGCCCTACCCGCCACCGCGAAGAATTGCGCTCCCTGGATGTTGCCACGTTCTGAGTAGGTGACCTGCGAGTCCGAGCTACGTCCAGGCGCCGCGCCCGCCAGCATATCCTCCAAGAACACGGCACGCTCCTCGGCGAAGATCCCATGGGTGCGCAGCTTCTGCTTCGGGCGCAGGACCCGTGGATTGTCGTCGGCAGGAAGCGCTTCGTAGCCGATGACCTCGTCGTGCAGTTTCATCTCTGGCATGCCGATGGGCGCCGGGGCAGAACCCAACCTGAGTGAGCGGTCCACGCGTTCCATCGTGTCGCCGTCCGGCCGGCCACCGACGCAGGTGATGTGCGCACCGTCAGGCACCCAGCGGCCGAAGATCACTGGTTCGGTGGAGTCGGTGCAACCAGCGATGATGTCGGCGCCCTCGTGGGCTTCTTGAGCGGTGCTAACTGGAACGACCTCGATACCAAGCTTCTCAGACACCTCTTTGGCATAGACCTCTCGGTTGGCCTTGGTGGGGCTGTATACGTTGATGCGCTTGATGTTCCGCACGTGAGAAAGCGACTCGGCGTGGCTCCGAGCCATCCCTCCTGAGCCAATCATGCCAACGACCGCAGCGTCCTCGCGTGCCATGAACTTCGTGCCAATGGCAGAGTCCGCACCAACGCGCATGTGCTGGAGCACGCCATCGTTGATGAATGCGAGGGGCTCGCCGTTCTGGATGTTGATGAGCAGGATCAGCCCGCAGAAGAGGCCAGGCTCCATGCAGTACTTCTCTTCCGTCCGGGTTCCACCGTACTCTTGCTCGTAGGTGATGTCGGATTTCATGCGGATAGCGAAGTAGCCGGAAGACGAGGAGCCACCCTCCATGGTGCCCCACTGATACAACTTGGACGGATCGTCCGTGGGGATGCGGAGATCGATCCTCGGACGACAGACCGCTCGCCCAGCAGCAAGATCTTTATACGCCTGCTCCAGGGCGTCGATGGTGTCCTTCATGGTCAGGACTGCGGAGATGTGGTCGTTGTTGAGGAAGAGGGTCATGGGTACCTCCTGGGAAGAGCCGCACGCGGGGAATTAGATCAGCATACGATACCCGAAACTTGGTAGGCATGCGCACGTCGCGCCGAGTCGCCGACCCAAGGGGGTGCTAGTCAGGAACGCCGCCAACGATTAGGCTACAGGGCGGTTCATCGAAACCCACTACGGAGGAAAGATATGGCGAACTCAAGCGCGGTTGCAGAGGTACAGGCTGGCGGAAGCGACATGCAGATCTTCTGCTACACACCGGACGGCGGAGGCAAGCGCCCCGCAGTCATTGTGATCCAGGAGATATTCGGGGTGAACGATCACATGAAGGACGTAGCGAATCGCTTCGCAGACGCGGGCTTCGTTGCGGCCGCACCGGACCTATTCCACAGGGAAGGCAAGAACGTCATCGTGCCTTTCGACGACATGGCACGCGGTGGCGGCATCCGCGGCAAGCTGACCAATGACGACATCATCGCGGATGTGTCGGCGACGGTAGATCTCCTGAAGAACGACCCGAACGTGGACGCTGACAACATCGGGATCGTCGGTTTCTGCTTCGGCGGCATGGTCTCGTACCTCGCAGGCGCCAGCGTACCTGGTATCAGCGCAGCAGCGATCTACTACGGTGGCGGCATCCTGCCTCGCCCCGACGCACCTGCGGACGCACCTCGTCTGCTGGACGCCACGGTCGACAGCATCAACGTGCCGATGATCGGATTCTGGGGTGACGCAGACGGGGGTATCCCAACCGTAAACGTCGACCTGATCGAGTCGACGCTAAAGGCCAAGGGCAAGGACTACGAGAGCCACACCTACGCGGGTGCAGGCCACGGCTTCTTCTGCGACGCGCGCGGCAGCTACAACGAGGCTGCGGCAAAGGACGCCTTCCCACGGACGGTGGACTTCTTCAAGAAGCACCTGGGCGGCTAGTACGCCTGAATCGCGCTAGAAACCAGAAAGGGCCGCCCATCAGGGCGGCCCTTTCTGGTTTCTAGCGCTACCCAACAAGGGATCTTCTAGAGCGAATCGCGTAAGAAGTCGCCGTCGGGGTACTCGCTAATTAGGCGACGCGCGATAACCTGGCGTTGGATCTCGCTGGTCCCCTCGCCGATAATCATCAGCGGTGCGTCACGGAAGTAGCGCTCGATGGGCAGGTCCTGGGTGTAGCCAACGCCACCATGGATGCGCATGGCGTTGGTGGCGACACGCAAGCATGCCTCACTCGCAAAGAGTTTCGCCATGCCAGCTTCCAGGTCAGCCCGCTCACCACGCTCCATCTTTGCCGCAGCATTGGCGACCAAGAGGTGGGCCGCCTGGACGTCTGTCGCCATGTCCGCGAGCAACTCCTGTATCGCCTGGTGCTCAGCGATGGACTTGCCGAAGGTTTGCCGCTGCTGCGCGTAGCGAATACTGTCCTGCAACGCCGCACGCGCCACGCCTACCGCTCGCGCAGCGACGTTCACGCGACCAAGCTCCAGCCCACGCATGACGTGCCGGAAGCCTTGGCCCTCAATGGCGCCGAGGAGGTCGGTCTTAGGCACGCGCAAGCCATCGAACGACAGCTCGGTGGTTTCGATCCCCCGATAGCCAAGCTTAGGGATGTCGCGCACGACGGTAAGGCCAGGGCCTTTCTGTGCGAGCATCAGCGAGATGCCCGTATACGCGGGCTCGGCATCTGGGTTGGTCTTGCAAACCACACCGTAGAGGTCGCCGTGGCGTCCGTTGGTGACAAACATCTTGCTACCCGATATCACGTAGTGATCGCCATCGTCGACCGCTCGGGTCTGGATTGCTTGGACATCGGTGCCTGCGTCCGGTTCGGTGATGCAGAGCACGCCACGCAAGGATCCATCGGCCATGAGCGGCAACAGGCGCTCACGCTGCTCGTCGGTCCCGGATTCCTGAATCATGAGGGCGAGCAGCAGGTGGGTGTTCAACGCGCCGGTCAGGCTCATCCAACCAAGCGCTAGCTCTTCGATGACGTTGGCGTACACGCAGGGAGACACGCCTGCACCTCCGAAGCGCTCGGGGATGGTGAGTCCGAATAGCCCGAGCTCTTTCATGCGATCGATGAGCGCTTCGGGGTACGTGTCGTCGTGGTCATAGGCCGCTGCGACGGGCCTGACTTCACGGGCGACGAAGTCGCGGACGGTGGCAATGACGAGGTTTCCCGTTTCAGTATCTGAGTTCGTGTCTTGCATAGGAGCCTCCTAAGGGTCGCGCCAGGATAACGGACGATGCTAGCACCGAGTGACGTTGCCGCCGCTCGGTGCTAGCATCGCGCCGACACGAGGAGGGCCATTCATGAAACGAAGTACCGATCGAATACTGACGATGCACGCCGGCAGCTTGCCGCGCCCTACCGACGTTCGCGAGATGGTGGCAGCGAAGGCCAACGGCGACGCCTACGACGAGGGGAAGCTGTCGCAACGATTGACTGAGGCAGTAGCGGAGGTGGTACAGAAGCAACTGTCCGTGGGCCTGGACAGCATCAACGACGGTGAGTTCTCCAAGACGAACTTCACGAACTATGCGAAAGAGCGCCTGGGCGGGATCGAGATCAGAACATTCGCGCTAGGAGACGGGCCCATCCCGTTGCAAATCTCGGGGCGGGACCGCGTCGAGTTCCCAGGTTACTTCGACCTTGGGTTCGGCTCGGGAAGGCCCCGCGACAAACAAGCGTTCTGCGTAGAGCCATTGACGTACGCGGGCGCTGAGACGGTGGCGACGGACATCGCGAACTTCAAAGCGGCGCTGCAGGGCGTAACGGATAGGGAGCCTTTCCTGCCTGCGGTCGCACCAGGGTCGGTCGAGCATTGGCTGTGGAACGAGCATTACGCCACACAGGAGGAGTTCGTTTACGCAATCGCGGACGTGATGCACGACGAGTACAAAGCAATCGCGGACTCGGGTCTGCTGCTCCAGATAGATGACCCGGACATGCTTGACTCCTGGCAACTGTATCCGGATCAGACCATCTCCGAGTACCGCAAGTACGCAGAGATGCGGGTGGATGCGCTGAATCACGCGCTACGGGGAATCCCGAAAGACCGCGTGCGGTTGCACGCGTGCTGGGGGTCGTACCACGGCCCGCACAAGTTCGACATCCCGCTGGCCGAAGTCGTAGATCTATTCCTGGGCGTCAACGCCGGAGCATTCTCCATCGAGGCGTCCAACCCGGCGCACGATCACGAGTGGGTCATCTGGAAAGACGTGAAGCTCCCGGACGGCGCCATCTTAATCCCAGGCGTCATAGGTCACGCAAGCGATTTCATCGAGCACCCGCAACTGGTCGCGCAACGGCTAATTCGCTACGCGGAAATCGTTGGCCGTGAGAACCTGATGGCTGGCACAGACTGCGGCATAGGACCTCGCGTGGGCCACGAGTCGATCGCGTGGGGCAAGTTTCAGGCGCTGACGGAAGGCGCACGCATCGCCAGTGAGCAGCTCTGGGGATAGGGTTCGATAGCCTACGAAGCGATGTCGGTCCCCAAAAAAGAGGGGTAGCGCTGACAGCCCTCTTTTTCTAGCTTTCGGAAATCGCTCCTAATCGATCTGGAAGAAATCGACGGCGGTGCCAGGCATAGCACCCATGGGGATGAACCGCGCGCGGTCGTGAGAGGAGTAGCCCTCAGCTAGCCAGTCCATCCAGCCGCGAAAGATGGCGTTCTGCAATGCCGCGTCCTTGACCTCCATCCAGTGGCCTGGACCCATCACGACCGCAGGGAACGGTGCCTCGGCATCTGTCTTGTCCTGCTTTTGCTCTCTCAGGCGCTGCGCCTGGTCGCCGGTACCCGGCCGCCGCAGCATCCTGCATAGGCAGCGGTTAGACGCTACGGGGTGAGCAGGCAAGCGGTATGAACAACGCTAGATGTGGACTGAACCATTCGTGAACCCGGGGCGCTAAAGGCCGAAGAGAGACCAACCCGGACGCAGATCAAGATCGTTCGGGCGGTGGGTGAAGCCCGCGCCCCGCGGGTGGAGCAACGCCTGCTTGATCGCCCAGAGCGACAGTGACTGGACGCCAGTCATGGCGGTCATCTCTTCAAGCGTGAAGTATCCAGCGTCGAGGGTTTCCTCACCGTCGGAGCGTGGTTCGCCGCCGAGGGGATCAAGCCTGAAGACGACGTAGAGATTGGAGAATGGTCGTTCGGGGTTTCCCGCTGTATGCCGAAAGCCCAAGGAGTCGGTGACTTTGGCCGTAACACCCGCTTCTTCGAGAACTTCACGCTCCACTGCAGAGTGGATCTCCTCATCCATCTCCACATAGCCCCCGGGGATCTGCCAACTGCCTCTGCCTGGGTTGATACCACGCTGGACCAACAGAATCTTGTCATCGCGCAGCACGACGCCACCGCAGCCGATCGAGGCGTCGCCGAAGTGTATGTACCCGCATCCGTCCACGACGCAGGCGGCACGGTCGCGACCGCCGTCGAATCTCGTGGACAGCATCGATCCGCAGCGGGGGCAGTAGGTATGTTGACTCATGAGCCTACTTTATCGCGTTTTCGCCTGGCGCGGGATGGCGCACGGCAGCATGGGAAAGACCGGGGTCGGGTTCTGACGGGAACGTTCTCGGCGACGGCGGCGGGGTGCCGCAGTTGGTCGCTTGCGGTAGCATGCGACCCGCGACGCGTTGGGAAACGCCACGCGCGCGACGAAGCAAGAGATCACGGAGAGCTAGCAAACATGGCTACTAATGCGGGACGAACGCTACGGTTCGGAGTGGTGGGAATAGGCAACGCTGGCGGAGGCGTTCTGGCGACGATGAGCAAGGAGCCCAACGTGGAGCCGGTCGCTGTCGCAGACCTGCGCCCGCATGCGCGCGAGGCGTTCGAGCGTGAGTTTGGCGGCAAGGCCTACGCGTCGATGGAAGAGTTGTGCGCGGATCCAGACGTTGACGCGATCTGGGTCGCGACGCCGAATCCGCTGCACATGCCGCATGCGGTCATGGCGGCCAACGCAGGCAAGCACGTGGTCGTGGAGAAGCCGCTGGCCATCGACCTGAAAGAGGCGGAGACGATGATCGAGGCCGCCGACAGGAACGGCGTGAAGCTGCTATCCGGACACACACGAGCGTTCGATCCTCCCGTGCAGGCGATGGCGCGGGTCGTGAGATCGGGCGAGGTGGGTGCGATCAAAGCGATGAACGTGCTGGCGTTCACCAACTGGATGCTGCGGCCACGTATGCCTGAAGAGGTGGATGTGAATCAGGGCGGTGGCGTCGGTTTCCGGCAAGCGCCCCACCAGATAGACACGCTCCGCTTCCTGGGCGGCGGTCTCGTGCGCAGCGTGCGAGGAGCGCTGGGGACGTGGATGGAGGGCCGCATGGGTGCACCGGGCTACTACACGGCGTACTTGGAGTTCGAGGACGGAACGCCTGCAACCATTGCGTACAACGGCTACGGGTACTTCATGGCGAGCGAGTTGCTACCGTGGGAGAAAGAAGGCGGCGCGACATCCCTCGAACGGCGAATCGAGGTTCGTCGAGCGCTCCGCGACGGCTCATGGAACGAGCAGCAGGCGAAGGACGACGGACGGTTTGGAGGAGCGGCAGGCGCGGCCCAAGGCATCCCAACCGGAGGGAACCCTGGACGATATCTGAGCGACCTCGGTGCGCTAATCGTTACGTGCGGGCGAGGTGTGCTGCGACAATCACCCAACGGCATCTACGTGTACAACGATGATGGCGTGCGCGAGGAGCCGCTGACGGCAGCCGACGGCGGCGGGTCGTCCGACCCGACACTTGCCGAGGCGTACGCCGGAATCATCCTTGGTGAGCCGATCTTCCACGATGGCCACTGGGGTATGGCGACGCTGGAGGTTCAGCTCGCGTTGATGGAGTCCGCACGCGAGCGTCGCGAAGTGATGTTGTCTCACCAGGTAGAGGTTCCTGCAGACCATCGCTAGGATGAATCCCCGCCGTTGACCGGTTAGAGCGCGACCGGTAGAGTCGATTTTGACACGCGTGAGTAGACGAACAGATGGAGGGGTCGGATGGCGGACGAGCACGAGCATGGGCATAGCCACGGGCACGACGAGGACTTCACGGAGCCGCCAGCGGACATAGAACTGCGGGTAAAAGCACTGGAGTCGCTGCTGGTGGAGAAGGGGTTGGCCAATCGTGCAGCGATCGATGCCGTCATCGACACCTACGAAACGAAGGTTGGCCCTCGCAACGGCGCCGCAGTGGTGGCCCGAGCGTGGACGGAGCCCGAGTTCCGCAAATGGTTGCTAGAGGACTCGACCGCGGCGATAGCGTCGATGGGCTACGTCGGCACGCAAGGCGAACAGATGCGGGTGCTGGAGAACACGGTCGACACACACAATCTGGTGGTGTGCACCCTGTGCTCGTGTTACCCGTGGCCGGTGTTGGGCCTCCCGCCGGTGTGGTACAAGTCGGCGCCCTACCGCTCCCGAGCGGTCTCAGACCCCCGAGGCGTGCTCGATGAGTTTGGAACGCAGGTCCCTGAAACGACCGAGGTGAGGGTGTGGGACTCGACTTCTGAGATGCGCTACCTCGTACTGCCTCAACGGCCGGACGGCACCGAGGGATGGAACGCAGAGGAACTCGCTCAACTCGTTTCGCGTAACTCGATGATCGGCGTCGAGGTCGCCCGGGCACCCGGGACGGCGGCGAGCGCCGGATGAACGGCGTGCACGACATGGGCGGCATGGAGGGATTCGGCCCGATCAACGCTGAGCCCGAATCTGAGGAACCGGTTTTTCACACAGCCTGGGAAGGCCGTGTGTACGGGATGAACCGAGCGCTGGGAGCGCTGGGCCGTTGGAACATCGACAAGGGCCGCTACGCACGTGAGCGCCAACGACCCGTCGAATACCTGCGCCACTCCTACTACGAGAACTGGCTGGTGGGGATCGAGACGCTGCTGCTCGAAGCCGGGCTGGTGACTCAACAAGAACTCGAAACGGGAGTACCCGAAGGGCTGATACCCGAAGAACTGAAGCCACGCGTATTAACTGCGGAAGCAGGTAGCCGAGTCCCAAATCGACTTGGCGAAGTGGTACTCCCCGACGACGCACCAGCCAAGTTCGCCCCAGGCAACCGAGTGCTGGCGAAGAATCGGCATCCGAGCACCCACACCCGCGAGCCGCGCTACCTGCGAGGTCATGTGGGGACGGTCCATGAGCACTACGGATCACAGTTGTTCCCCGATATGAGCTCACAGGGCATCGACAAAGGCGGTCATCTCTACTGTGTGCGTTTCGAAGCGACGGAGTTGTGGGGAAAATCGGCGGCAACGCGGAGTGCGATATACGCCGATCTGTGGGAAGACTACCTGGAGCCTGTGGAGTAACCGGCATGCCGACACCGACTAATCAGGACGAGCTGATCCAAGACTTGCCATTGATCCCTCGCGACAAGGACGGCCCGGTGTTCCAAGCGCCATGGCAGGCGGCAGCGTTCGCACTCGCGGTGCGGCTATCGGCGGAGGGGCATTTCACGTGGCCTGAGTGGACGGAGGTTTTCTCTGCCGAGGTGCGCAAAGCTCAAGAGGAGGGCGACCCCGACCTGGGCAACACTTACTACCACCACTGGGTGAACGCGCTAGAAAGACTGTGCGAGGAACGCTGCTTGGTGGGCGCTGACGACATGGGCCTACGTACCGAGGAGTGGCGTCAGGCCTACCTCAATACGCCCCACGGCAAGCCAATCGAGTTGGCGGTCGCAATCCGGCCAGGTCCGCTCGCAAAGTAGGCCAGGGGACCACTCTCGCGCTGCTAGGTGTTACTTGAAATCAAAGGCGCGCAGCGGGTTGCCCGTCAAGATCTTGTCGATCGTCTTCGAACTGAGATCGCCACGCTCGGTAAGCAGATCTTCGAGCCGGTCAGCCCTGAATGCGTCCCCGTGCGGGTAGTCGGTGGCAGTGATGAGGCAATCGTCGCCGACGCGATCGACGACATGCGTGATGTCGTCGCCGACTGCGCACGCCACAAACAGACGATCGCCGAGCCAGTCGTTGAACTTCGTGCGCGCGCCCAGCTCTCTAGAGAACGTGGGCACCCAGTCGGAGCCGATCTCGAGCACCACGACCTTGAGGTTGGGGAAGTCGTCCATGGCGCTGGAGCCGAACAACTGAGTGACACCGTAGAGCACCTGGTTCAGGCCACCGCCGTAGGGGTTGTTCTGCGGGAACTGCACCTGATTGGGGCGAGGGAAGCCCTCCGCCATGAACCGCAGCATCGGTGAGACGTTGCCTGTATGGATCAGGATCGGCAGATCGAGGCGGGCGGCCTCCTCGTAGATCGGCCAGAACTCAGGGTTGCTGAGAGGCATGTCCCACTCGATCCCGTGGGTGTAGACGCCAGCAGCGCCACCCAGCGCCTTGATGCGGCGCAACTCTGCCACAGCATCGGCGGGACGACGGTACGGGATTACCGCGGCATAGAAGATGCGACCTCCAGACTTGGAGCACTGAGTGGCCATGTACGTGTTCCAACTGGTGGCCAGCGCGGACTCCAGTTCAGGGTCTTCAGCGACCGGGCCCTGCCAGATGGTGGGAAAGATAATCTGCTTGTCGATTCCGGCTTCCGCCATGGCGGAGATACGGCCTTCAACGTCGGTGAGGTCCTGAATGGCGACCGGAGCACCCTTCTGCGAAGACCGATTCATAATCGTTGGAGTGCCACCGTAGAGTCGGATCTTGTAGTCGATGACCCACGCTGCGTTGTGGGCGCCAAAGACTGTGTCCTCGGGGAACTGCACGATGAGTGGTCGCTTCCGATGGAAGGCAGGATCCAGATAAGACCACGCCTCTTCAGGTTCTTCTACGTGCGCATCGCAGTCAATCACCAGCATGACGTATCTCCCCCTGTGCGGGCGAGCAGTCGCCCGCCATCGTTGTGAGGCGGAGCTTCGCACGCGGCAGCCACCAGCGCAAGCGTTCGTCTTAGATGCAGTTCGTCATTGAGGCGATGCACGGTGTATAGCCGCCCGGTCTGGCGCACCGTGGTTCGGTGAACCTGAAGACAGCGGGAATCATGAACACGCTCATGGACATCATCCTAACGGGCGTGGTTGAGAGCGAGATAGACTGGATTCCGTTCGCCCTGCAGCAGTGGGACTATCACGTCGAGCGTTTCGGTTCCATGAAACCCGATTCGCCACGTCCGATGCCAATCTCGATACTGCCTAGCGAGTACTTCGACCGGCAGATGCCGGGTACGTTCTTCAACGACGCCGTGGGCAGGAAGAGGTTGGAGTCGTGGGGCCAGGACAACTGCATCTAGTCAACCTACTACTCGCACCCCAACTCCCCCTGGCTACGCTCACGAGAGTTCCTCGCGCGCAACCTCGGCCATCTTCCGATGGACACATTGAACAAGCTGGTACGCGCGAACACGCCTCGGTTCTACAAGATCAAGGTTCCCACGCCCGTGGCGTGTATCGCGGATAGCCGCTCGTCCGTCTCGCGTCCGATTAGGAGAGGCAACGAAGAAGCCTGAGGTGAAGTCACCTCCGGCCTCTTGCTTTCTTTACGTTGAGCAGCTAGCCGCGACCGACGACCTTCCTAATCAGACCATCCATGTCGCTGGGCGTCTCATCGCCGGTCCACACAACGTACTGGTCGGGACGGACAAGGATCAGACGAAACTCGTACTGCTCGCGACCACCGTCAAAGGAATCGTCGATGATCTTGAGCGGCACGCCCAGCTCATCAGCTGACTCCTGGAATGCAGTCACCGCTCGAGTCGGCGCTCCAAACGCCAGCAGCGTGAAGTTGCTGCCAAGCTCTGCAGCGAGTCGCTTGCCCGAGGACAGCGGTTGCGGAGGCAGGTGGTGGCCCGCGCGTGCCACGAACGTGTGCGACCCATGGGCGCTACATACGCCGCCGGCAGGCCCGTCGACTACGACTGATCCCTCGTAGTTTGGCTCGTAGGTGCCAATACGACTTGCCGTGGAAATGGCCTCCCACTGCTTCTCAAACTCCACCTTGTCCTTGTCTGGGCTGTAGGCGTTCAAGAACTCCCGATCCTGGTTGATTCCATGAGCGATAAAGTCTTCGCCGGTCTCCCAAAAAATCGGGCGCCGCTCCTCGCTGTACGAAGGCAACAGGTCTTTGCCGCCCCAGCCTTGCAACACGGCCGCCAGCTTCCAGCCCAGATTGGTGATGTCCTCGAGCCCGTTGTTCAGTCCGTAGCCACCGTATGGCGGATGGCTGTGTGCGGCGTCACCGGCGATGAACACGCGCCCGGCCTGGTACCTGTCGGCGACTGCGACCTTGAGGTCCCAGAAGCCCACGTGGTCGAACTCGGCTTTGAAGTCGAATCCCGCGGCTCGGTTCAGCAGCGCCTGGAAATCGTAGTTCTCCGTAGTGGTGTCCATGGGCACGGGCGCATGGAAGAACCATGACTCTCCAACGTCGACGCGGCCGAAAAACATCCAGTAGCCCTCCAGCTCCGGGTCCATCGCTCGATAGGTGGTCCGGTCGGGGAAGCGCTCAAAGGCTTGATGGAGGTCCTTTGACCGGAACACGGCA
>CAUZFB010000008.1:0-68322 GCA_963579135.1 Dehalococcoidia bacterium
TCGTCGATGCCCAACGCGCGAAGGACCGCCTTCATGCGTGTGATGTGACCCTGGTGGTCGGCACCCCAGATGTCGATGACGTGATCGAAGCCTCGACCCTCAAGTTTGTTGCGGTGGTACGCAATATCAGAGGCAAAGTAGGTGGGCGATCCAGAGGTACGGACGATGACGTTGTCTTTCTCTTCACCAAGATCGGTCGAGGTGAACCAGGTCGCACCATCCCGCTTCGTGGTGTAGCCGGCAGTCTCAAGCCTGGCCATGACGGTGTCGAACTCGCCTGACTCAAAGAGCGATTTCTCGCGAAACCAGACTTCGAAATCGACGCCGATGCCCAGGAGGTCCGCTGCGATGTTTGCGAGCATGCGATTCAGCCCCACGGCGCCGATGGCCGCGACGCCTGCGGCGCGCTCCATTTCCAGAAACTCGCGTCCTCGCTCCTTGGAGATCTCTTCGCCAACGTCGATGAGGTACTGACCACGATAGCCGTTCTCAGGAATCTCCTCGGCGGTCTCACCCAGCGCCTGGGCATAGCGGACGTAGGTGGACTCGTAGAACAGCTCCATCTGAGTACCGGCGTCGTTGACGTAGTACTCGCGAGCGACGTCATAGCCTGCGGCGGCAAGGGCGTTGGCCAGCGCACTGCCAAGGACGGCGCCACGGGCGTGACCGACGTGCACCGGACCCGTGGGGTTCACGCTGACGAACTCGATCTGCACGCTCTTGCCGACACCGGCCTCGGTGTTCCCGTACGTCGCACCAGCCTCTCGGATCGCTTCGACCTGCGCTTGGAGCCACGCGTCGCTGAGCTTGACGTTGAGGAAACCGGGGGGCGCGACCCACACGGAATCGATGACATCGTCAGGCTTCCCGTCGCGCAACACGAACGGCATAAGGCTCTCAGCGATCTGGATCGGGGCCTTACGTGCCAGCTTGGCCAGCCGGAGGGGCAGGCTGGAAGCGAAGTCGCCATGTTCGGGGTTCTGGGGACGATCTATGGGGGCTTCGGGAAGCTCGCCCTCGGGCAGGACGCCCTGCTTCTGCGCTTCGGCGACCGCTGCTGCGAAGCGCTGGGTGATCTCAGTAAGAATGGTCATGGGGTCAATTCTACGAGCGAGGTGCTCGCACCGCCAAATGCGAGATGCTGTACCTAAGTGCCAGTCGCGCCAGTAGCCCTGTCGACACCGATAGTACACACGCGACACCTGACCTGGCGCGGGCATCGCCCGTTCGTTAAGATTGTTTTGACGCCCCTGAGGCGACGGAGTTTTGACTATTGTGGCTAGCGATGAGCAACTTTGGCAGAGGCATGATTAACGGGATTCTAACAGGGCCGGTTCAGAGTTACTTGATATTATTCGTATCAACTTACTTGATATTCTCTAAATACCTTCCTATACTTCTTAAAGCGCATATGATCCGAAGTTTAGCGAAGCAAGGAGGAACGACATGCTTTATAGAACGATGACTTCCGTAAATGAGGCCGATATCCGTTCCGTAATGGGCACGGTGGACAGCGTGCGGACCGTGGAGGGCGGCGGGTTCGCGGTGCGCAGGCCGTTCCCGACGGAGCACCTTGCGATGTACGACCCATTCCTGCTGCTGGACGAGATGGGGCCCGCCGACTACGCCCCAGGCGAAGCCGTCGGCGCGCCTGACCACCCACACCGGGGGTTCGAGACGGTGACGTACATGTTGGACGGATCGTTCCAGCACAAGGATTCTTCTGGGAACTCGGGCATACTCAAGCCTGGCGCTGTTCAGTGGATGACTGCGGGCGCAGGTGTGGTCCACTCGGAGATGCCATCCGAGGAGGTGATGCAAAACGGTGGCCGCCTGCATGGCTTCCAACTGTGGGTGAACCTGCCCGCAGCCGAGAAGATGGTGTCGCCTCGCTACCAAGAGTTCCCTGCAGAGGGCGTGCCAATCGCAAGCAATGAGGCAGGAGTCTGGGTCCGCGTGATCGCGGGCGAGGCCCTGGGCGTGGACGCGGTAATCGACACGCACACGCCGATCATGTACCTCCACTTCATCCTCCAGCCCGGCGCGACGCACGTGCAACGTGTGCCGTCCGAGTACAACGCGTTCGCCTACATCGTGGAAGGCCAGGGGCGTTTCGGAATCGACGAGCCGGAGGACGCGGTCGAGGGGAATCTCGTGGCGTTCGACCAAGACGGTGGACAGATCCGCGTGACGAACACAGGCGATAAGCCCCTCAGTTTCCTGCTCTTAGGCGGCTTGCCAATCAACGAGCAATTGGCTCGCTACGGCCCCTTTGTGATGAACACGGAAGAGGAAATACATGCGGCCATTGAGGACTACCACGCTGGCCGCATGGGCGTAATCGATTTTTAAGCGATACCGGCTTGGCGGAAGCATTCGATCAGCTAGGGACTTATCACCTAACGACGCCCATGACGCCGGTGGTGTAGCGGTCCACTGCGTCGCGGTCGACTTCGATGCCGAGCCCGGGGGTCTGGGGCACGGTGATGTGGCCTCGTACGGGTACCAGGGGGTGCACGAGGAGGTCGCTCTCAAGCCAGCGACCAGAGGTGAGCGCGCTGGCTTCCGCTTCACCCAGGCATGATGCGAGGTGAAGCGCGGCGGCAGTGCCGACGCCTGTTTCCATGGACGACGCGACCACCGAGCGCAGGCCGTGCTCAGCGGCGAGGGCCATAATGGCCTGGGTTGCGCGGATCCCACCGGCAAGGGTGGGCTTGACGACGAGGACGGCGGCGGCGCCTGCTTGGATGATCTTCTCGGCGTCGTCCAACGTCTTGAGAGACTCGTCGGCGGCGATGGGCATCGGCACGGAGTTGCGCACCTCGGCCATGCCCTTAAGGTCCAGGTTCATGACCGGCTGCTCGACGAACTCTAGGTTGAACGGTTCGAGCATCTTGAGGGTGGTGATGGCGCGGTCCGGGCTCCAAGCCTCGTCGGCGTCTGCTCGAAGGGCTACGTCGTAGCCGATGGCATCGCGCACCTCCCGGACGACAGCGATATCGTGGTCCGGGAAGCGCGAGCCGATGGACAGCTTCACGCAAATGAAGCCGTCGTCGACCGCCTGCTTCGCTTGGCGTGCAGCCTCATCGGGCTCGACGAAGCTGATGTCGGCGCAGATGGGCACCCAGTCGATTACGCCGTTGAGCAAGTCCTCGATGGGACGGAGGCGTTGCTGGCCGATGAGATCCAGCGTTGCGGTCTCTAGGCCGAAACGCAAGACATCGCCCTCGGCGGTGTGCGGCGTAAGCGCGGAAACGACATCGAACGCCATGCTCGGCGTGAGTCCGATGGTCGTAGGCGCGAGATCGTGGAGCATGGCGCCAATGTCGGCGATACGATCCTCGCTGGCCGAACCTGGGGGTGAGGCCTCGCCGACGCCCATGAAACCGTCGTCGGTCTGCATCCAGAGCAACAGGGCGTAGCGCACGAGCTGCTTACCGCCGGTGTCCTCTGGATGGCCATACGGGACTTTCACCCCTCGCCATTCGACCTTCACGATTTCCATGCGGGCCATTATGCGGTGTGGGGTACAGCTGAGCCAGAGGAGGCGCCACAGAATCTAGCTAGGCCATCTCGTCCGAGACAGCAGTGGCATAGCGTGCGACGGTCGCAGCGAGGGTGGCGTTGCGCCCTAGCGTGGGGTCCTGTTCGATGAGCGCCTGCGCTTCGGTGCGGGCCGACGTCAGCAGGTCGCGATCGTCGAGGCGGGCCATCTTGAGCGTTGGCAAGCCGGACTGACGCGTGCCGAAGTAATCGCCAGGCCCGCGCAACTTGAGGTCGGCCTCCGCAATCTCGAAGCCGTCGTTGGTCTTCAGCAACACTTGGAATCGCGCTTTAGCGTCCTCCGATATCGAGTCCGAGAGCAGCAGGCAGTAACTCTGGAACTCTCCGCGCCCGACACGCCCTCGTAACTGATGCAACTGGGCCAGGCCGAAGCGGTCGGCGCCCTGGATCATCATGACCGTTGCGTTGGGCACGTCGATGCCCACCTCGATGACGGGCGTGGTGACTAGGACGTCGAGCCCACCGGAGCGGAACAGGTCCATCACCGACTGCTTCTCGTTAAGGGGCATCCTGCCGTGCAGCAGACCCAGGCGCAGCTGGGACAGCGTGGTCTCACGAAGGCGGTCAAACTCGACGGTCGCAGCCCGAGCGAGCACGGACTCCGACTCGTCGATCAGCGGGCACACCACGAACGCCTGACGACCGGCGGCCACCTCGTTGACGATGAAGGCTTCAGCGTCGGCCGCCCGGCTCACCGGCACCTGGCGCGTCTTGATCGCCAGGCGGCCCGAAGGCAGTTCGGGGATGGTGGAGGCATCAAGATCGCCGTAGACGGTGAGCGCGAGGGTTCGCGGGATCGGAGTGGCGGACATGAGCAGCAAGTGGGGCATCCGCGACGCGTTGTCCCGAAGCGCAGCCCGCTGGAGAACACCGAAGCGGTGCTGCTCATCAACGACGGCGAGGGCCAGGTTGGCCAGCTTGACGTCCTTCTGAATCAGCGCGTGGGTGCCAACGAGGATGTCCATCGTCCCCTCGCCGGCGCGGCGGAGCAGCTCGCGACGGGCGGCGGCTTTGGTGCTGCCGGTGAGCAAGCCAATGGTGATCGGGACCGGGTGCGGCTCGAGATACGCGGTGAACCAGTCCTGCTCAAGGCTGGGCTGGAGCAGCGCTTCTAGCAGGCGGCGGACGCCCAGGAAGTGTTGTTCCGCCAGCACTTCGGTGGGTGCCATGAGCGCACCCTGGTAGCCATCGGCAACAGCGGTGAGGAGCATCGCGAGCGCCACGACCGTTTTGCCGCTACCCACGTCGCCCTGCAGCAGGCGGCTCATGGGGTGCTTGGCGTACTCAACATCCCGCGTCGCCTCGGCAATCGAGGTGATCTGACCGTCGGTCAGATCGAACGGCAGCGACGCGATGAAAGTTTTAACGGCGTCCGGCATGGGGTTGAGCGGGATTCCAGGGTCTTCACCAACGGGGCGTGAGCGTTTGGCCGCGACGGCAAGCTGGAGCACGAGGAGTTCATCGAACGCAAGGCGACGGCGCGCGAGCTCGAAGGCTTCGTTGGAATCGGGGTAGTGCGCCTGGCTGATCGCTTTGCCCAGCGGCCATAGGCCGTTGCGGGCAATCACGTCCTGGGGCAAGGGGTCTTCTATCTCGAGCACGCCGTCCCTGGTCTGGGAGAGCAACGCCTCGCGGATGATCCGGCGCACGGTCTTCTGATAAAGGCCTTCGGTCCCCGGGTAGACCGGTACGAGGCGGCCCGTGTTCACCAGCTCGTAGGTATCCGGGTCGTCAACCATTTCCCACTCCGGGGAGTCCATCTGCTTGCGGCCGTTGTAGGCGGAGACCTTGCCGGAGAGGGAGATCTGGGGCTTCTGGCCACCCGCACCGGCCAGGATGGCGATGGTGCGCTTGAGGTTCTGGGCGACCCATGGCTGGTTAAACCACATGATGCGCATGTTGCCCGTGGCGTCGCCGACGACGGCTTCGGTGGCCCGCATACGCCCGCCACGACCCAGGCGTTTCTCGTTGGCCTCCCACAGCATACCGACTATGGTCTGCTCTTCGCCGACGACGGCCTGGGCGATAGGGCGGAGGGCGCTGTAGTCCTGATGACGGTTGGGGAAGAGCCATAGCAGGTCACGGACGGTCTCCACGCCGAGCGTCGCGAGCTTCTCGCCGGTCGGGCGAGTGACGCTCTTGAGCGCGGTGGTGGGGTCATCGAGGGCGATAGCGGGGCCGCCAGGTGCTTTAGGTGCGGGAGGAAGCGGCACGGGCCGCTCGCGCTGCTTGGGCGGCGGTGGCGTTTCGCCGATGAACCGCTCAACCTCGCGGAACCAGCGCTGCCGTTGCGCGCCGTCCAACTCACGATAGCCGACGGACAAAAGGCCTAGCTCATCGAGCGTCGTGAGGAGGGAGTGGTGCCTGGCATTGGCGTGCAGGTTGCGGAGGAAACCGTCGAGGCCGCCCGTCACCATTTTGTCACGGAATCCATCGACGGCCTCAGCCGCGATAATCTTGCGGAGGGCGTCGAGTTGGTTTGCGGGGTCAGGACGATTGTTCACGACGGTTAGCGTAGCAGGAGTGCGGGTGGTTTAAAGGTGCTCCGGGAGCAGCGCGCGAACACGTTGAATTGGGCTATGCGCGGGGGGTGTCACCCGCACCCCCGCCAGAGGAGTGCCTCTGCACACCCTGACCCCGGACCCGTTGGGAGACACGTGATGTCGCGGGTCGGGGCTCATCAGTGACGTGTATCGTCCGGTAGTAGAGCGTAGCGGGAAAGGGGGCGATGGGACGAGTGGCGTTTGTCAGCAGGGCCTGCGGCCGATTGTCGTTCGGCTCTACAAGGACAACTTGATCTCGCGCGTTACCGCGCCGTCGCTTGCCACCAGGAGGAGGATCTGCCCCTGCAATTTTTCGTTGGGCACTCGGAAGACGGTTTTGAACGGGGAACCATGCGAGATGTGAGGATGTTCACGTCCGGGATCGGTCACCGCAATGAAATGGGGATCTCCAGTGAAACGGGGTTGTTGGATACGCCCGAAATCTCCACACGGAGCTCGCGGTAGTCGATGCCAGGCCCGGTCCTTACCGACGCGACTTCGACATCCCCACGTTGTGCGGACAAGCTGAGCGCTGATGATCTTCTGCTGGTCGTCCTTGCCGCAGCCGCCGGCGTACATCCGCTGTGTGTCGACGGGCAATTTCACGAAATGCGGGTCGGCTCCCGCAACGCCCGTGCTAGTGATCCAATCCCACTGAAGGCCCTCTTCCGATCGCGCCGACCAAACCTCTACGTGACGCCAGAAGAGCATCAGGTCGCTTCCGTCGGGCTCGACCATCGCGTGTGGATGGCGGGCAGTATCGGCGGTATCGCTGCGATCCTCAGTACCTAGTCGATGGCCTAGATCCTGATCCCACTGCAACAGGTCGGTCGAGAAAGCGCTATAGATTCGGGCTCCCGCCACGGGCGGGCCTAAAGCACTTGGAGTTCCCCGGTGTCTGAGGCGCGTTGGACGGTGTCGACGAATTTGTGGTGCTCGACTGCGGCATCGAAGTCGGGGTTGAAGTCGGTGCTGCCGTTTTGGAGAGATTCGGCATAGGCGGCCCAGAGTTTGCCGATGTTGACCGATTGGTCTGTGAGGCCGTTGGCGGTGACCCAGCGTGCTTGGGGTACGTCGATGACGACGAGGGTTTCGTCGCCCTGGGCGCCACGAAGCGTGGCGCCGCCACCAGCGTGGGGCGAGCCTGGCGCTTCGAGCACGAGCGAGCCCCTAGTGCCGTGGACGACGGTACGGTGGCCCGTTGAGCCTGTGACGACCTGGCCGACGTGGATGGAGACGGCGGCGCCGCTCTTGAGCGTGCCGATGACGCGAATGTCGTCTGGTGCGTCAACCGAGAAGGTCTCGCCGGTGTCGGAAGCGGTCCACTCGGCGACGTGATTGGTCACCTGGGCGGACAGCGACTCGAAGCGGCCAACGGCTGTCATGAGCAGGTCGACGGCATGACCGAAGGTGATGGTGAGCACGTTGGCCCCAGCAGCCTTGTCGCGCATCCAGATGCGACCAGAGGGCCGAGCGAGGGCGCCGGTGCTGAACTGCGTCATATCCACGGACAGGACGTCTCCCACGTAACCGTCATCGATGAGCCTGTGGATGTGCAGGGCCTCGGCAGAGCGGCGGGACTGAAGGCCGACGGCGGTGCGGACGCCTTTCTCCTTGGCGAGGGCGGCAAGCTCTTCCGCCTGGGCGGTGGTGGTGCCCAGCGGCCACTCAACATAGATGTTCTTACCGGACTCGATGATGTCCTTGGCCAGCTCGTAGTGAAGCGGAAGCTTGACGACGACTGCGGCGACGTCAATGTCATCCCGCTCAAGCATCTTGCGGTGATCGTCGAAGGCGTGCTCGGCACCGAACGTGGCGGCGGCCTCATCGGCGCTCTCCTGGCGGGTGGTACTGACGCCGAGGAGGTGGACACCGGGGACGCCGGCTTTGATACCTGGCATGTGGGCGCGGCCTGCCCAGCCCTTGGTTGGGTTAGCCCCAATGATTCCGATACGCACGTTGTCCGCCATTGCACTCTCCTTACACGCCTAGGTTTCAGGCGCAACGTTACCCCAATCCAGCGAGGGACGCTACGTCCCGACCATGAGCACGGACGCTCGTTGACCCATGTTTGGGCGCACCATAGACTTTCGGCGGGTTGCTATCGGCTCGCAACGACTCGTGAGTAGAGGGGGTGAGGGGATGTCCTGGATTACTGAAACAGGTGTCGATTCTGAGGCCGTCGAGGAAGAAGCGCGACGGATGGCTGACCAGAAGCCTGGTAGAGCGCGCTCCGGCGGGGGCCGCATGTCGCCGATCATGAGTGTGATGTCGCTGAACCCGCGGGCGCTGAAGGGCGTGCGGGACATGAATTCCGCGATCACCTTCGGGACCTCGGCGCTGAGCCGGGTGCAGGAAGAGGCGATCGCGACCACAGTGGCACAGGCGAATCACTGCCGTTACTGAACGATGGCTGACGGAGAGTTTCTCCGTCAGCACTCCGAGGACCCGGAGCTCGCTAGCCATGTGATCCATGACTACCGCAACGGGAACTGGGCCCCGAAGACCCGAGCGATGCTGGATTACGCGTCAAAGCTAACGTGTCAGCCGCAGAGTGTCACAAAGGCGGACTTCGACGGCCTGAAGGAACAGGGGCTCACCGAGGACGAGATACTGTCAAACGTGCTCCTCACGTGCACGTTCGCGTTCATGACGAGCTTGGCGGACGGGGCTGGGCGTGGAGAGCCTGCCGAGGGTCGCCAGGAGTGGGTCGAGGAATGGATTCAGGGACCCGCTCGCGACCAGGAGTGGCTGCTGAACCCGAAGTCGTAGGCAGAGCGAGGGGGGGGGCGCGGAGCGGAGTTCCCGTTGGGGGGGCTTGAGGACGCGAGAGAGATTCTTCTCGGCCTACGGCACGATCAGAATGACGTAAATGGGGCCTGGCCAAACCGGCTGGTGACCACGCAGGTTGACAGTCAGGCCGCTGGTTTGCCAGATTGCCTGAAATAAAGGTAGAAACACATGAACGTAGGATTCATTGGACTCGGGAAGATGGGCGGGCCTATGGCCCGGAACCTGATCAATGCGGGCCATACTCTCGTGGTGAGCGACGTGAACGAAGCTGCGACGGCGCAGCACCGTGAGCTCGGCGCTACGTGGGCGGCGACGCCGCGTGAAGTCGCGAGCAGTAGCGAGGTGGTCTTCACGTCATTGCCAGGCCCGGCAGAGGTCGACGCGGTGGTGCTCGGCCGCGACGGGCTTATCGAGGGCTTCATTCCTGGCACGATCTACGTGGACCTGTCGACGGGGTCACCGACGGCGATCCGGCGGGTTGCGGAACGCATCGAGGCGGCAGGCGCCCACGTCATCGACGCGCCGGTGAGCGGCGGAGTACAGGGCGCGGACAAGGGAACGTTGGCGGTAATGGTTGGCGGCAATCCGCAGATTGTTGAGCGCGTGCGGCCGTTGCTCGAAGTGATTGGCGCAAGCGTCGTGTATGTGGGCGGCGTGGGCTCGGGCACGGTGGCCAAGCTGGTGCACAACGCGATCTCGATGACCACGCGAATCGTTATCCAAGAGGGGATGACACTGGCCGTGAAGGCGGGTGTCGATCCGAACGTGATGCTGAACGTGCTACGTGAGGCGTCGTTCGGCAAGCAGTTGGTGCTGACCGACCACATCCCCGACCTGGTGCTAAAGGGCGACTTCGATCACCCCCGGTTCAGCCTAGGCCTATCCCACAAAGACGTGAGCCTAGCGTTGGAACTGGCGAGAGAGATGGAAGCACCCATGGGCATGGCCGAGAAGGCAGATGAGGAGATCCAACGCGGCATTGATCGTGGCTGGGCCGACCGAGACAATCTGGTGACGTTCCTGCTGGCCGAAGAGCGGGCAGGCGTCGAAGTCAGGGAATGATGAACGAACTGGTAAGGCTCACCGCACGGAACGCGGTGGATCTGTTACGCAAGCGCGAGGTGACGCCTGTCGAGCTGGTGGATGCAGCTGCGGAGCGGATCGCCGGGGTGGAGCCAGCGGTGAATGCGCTGCCTACGCTGGCGGTGGAGCGAGCACGGGAGCACGCACAGCGACTGATGAAGGACGCAGCGCCGTCCAATCCGCCACGTGGCTACCTCTACGGATTGCCCGTGGCGATCAAGGATCTGAAGGATGTGGCGGGAGTGAGGTCGACGAAGGGCTCACCAATCTACGCGAACCACATCCCGGAACGCTCGGACTACCTGGTGGAGAACATCGAGGCCAAAGGCGGGATGGTGATCGCGAAGTCAAACACCCCCGAGTTCGGCGCGGGCGCGAACACGTTCAACCAGGTTTTCGGCAAGACCCGCAATCCTTGGAACACGTCCAAGACTTGCGGCGGATCGTCAGGCGGGTCGGCGGTGGCACTGGCGACGGGCGAGGTCTGGCTGGCGACGGGCTCCGATCTGGGAGGGTCGCTGCGGATCCCGGCCAGCTTCTGCTCGGTGGTGGGCATGCGCCCATCGCCCGGCCGCGTACCGTACGGCCCGAAGGACCTGCCGTTCGCAAGTCTGTCGGTCGAGGGACCGATGGCGCGCACCGTGGGCGACCTAGCACTGTTCCTGGACACGCAGGCTGGACAAGCGGCGTTGGACCCCATCAGCATTCCTGCGCCATCGAAAGCGTTCGTCGACGCGGTGGACTCGCCGGTCGCGCCCAAACGGGTCGCGTACACGAGCGATCTGGGCATCGCACCGGTGGATCCGGAGGTGCGGGCGATCTGCGAGGAAGCAGTCAAGCGATTCAAGGACTTCGGTGCGGCGGTTGAGGGTGCAACAATCGATCTGCGCGACGCAGAGGAGATCTTTCAAACGTTACGGGCAGCTCAGTTCGCGGCGCAGTTCGGCAACCTGCTGGAGCCTCATCGGGAACTGCTGAAGGCGGACGTCATCTGGAACATCGAGAAGGGCCAGGCGCTGTCGGCCGAAGACGTGAACCGGGCAGAGCTGGCCCGCGGCGCGCTGTACAACCGCACAGAGGCGTTCTTCAACGACTACGACTTGCTGGTCTCTCCTGCCGTGCTCCTGCCGGCGTACGACATCGACCAGGCGTACGTCACCGAGGCCGGAGGGGTGAAGTTCGACAATTACGTGAGCTGGCTGGTGATGTCGTTCGCGCTGACGTTGACGGCGTGTCCATCGATCTCGGTGCCGTGCGGTTTCACGGCAAGTGGCCTGCCTGTGGGTTTGCAGATCACGGCGCCGCGAGCCAACGAGGCAACACTGCTGTCGGCGGCGGCGTTGTTCGAACAGGCGATCGACCTGAACTCAGGGGTGCCAATCGACCCGATTGTGCGGCACACGGAGGCGAGTCGATGACGTGGTGGGGCTACATTCTGCTAGGGATGGCGTGGGTCGCGACCGTGACCGTGACACTGGTGATGAGCCTGGACGCGGCCACGAACGCGGTCTCGGCGGATCTTGCAGCCGACCCCAATGGACTCCAGATCGGGACAGCGGTGGTGTCGGCGGTTGTGTTTGCGGGACCGGGTCTGTTCTTCATCTTAAACGGCATCCGACAGGGGCGCCGCCGCTCCTAGGAGCTACAAAGCACCTCCCACAAGGTTGCCCTAGAATGGCGGCAACCGCTTCCCGGAGGCGACTCATCTCGTCAGAGGAGACTCTGTTGTACGACCGTACTGTTCTGCCCAATGGGCTTCGCGTGCTTTCAAGCACGATGTCCCACACCCGATCGGTTTCCGTAGGCATCTTCGTGGGCGCGGGGTCGCGGTACGAGGACGACGCGCTGGCGGGCGCTTCCCATTACTTGGAGCACGTACTGTTCAAGGGGACGGAGAAGCGACCTGAGCCGCAGTTGATCGCGGGAGCTATCGAATCGGTCGGCGGCATGATGAACGCGTCCACCGACCGCGAGGCGACGATCTACTACGCGAAGGTGGGGCGCGCACACTTCGCGTTGGCTTTGGACGTGTTGGCTGACATGATCCTGCACCCGCTGTTCACCGACCACGAGGTGGAACGAGAGCGCGGGGTGATCATCGAGGAGCTGGCGATGACCTATGACCAGCCCGACGCCTACGCCGACCTGCTGATCGACGCGACGCTGTGGCCAGGCCAGGCGTTGGGCCGCGACATCGGCGGGAGCCGCGAGTCGGTGGGGGCTATCAGTCGGCAGGCGTTGATTGACTACCACGCGCAACAGTACGTGCCCAACAACACCGTGGTCGCCGTAGCTGGCAACTACTCGCACGAAGAGGTGCTAGCGCTGGTGAACGAACAGATGGGAGCCTGGAAGGGCGGATCACCGTTGGGCTGGGAGCCCGTGCAGGCGACGGCCCAGGATGTGAGGATCAGCATCGGCAATCGCAAGACCGATCAGGCGCACATCTGCCTGGCTGTCGATGGAATCTCAGCGATGGCACCCGACCGGTACTCGTTCGACATGATGAACGCCGTGATGGGCGACGGCATGACGAGCCGACTGTTCATGGAGATCCGCGAGCGTCGCGGCCTCGCCTACGAAGTGCACTCGAGTTCCATGCACTACCGGGACTGCGGTGCGCTGATGGTGTACTGCGGAGTGGATACCGCCAAGGCGGAGGAAACGATCCAGGCGGTGCTGGATGAGATGTCGAAGATGTCCGAGGGAGTAACGCAGGAGGAACTCGCGCGGTCAGTGGAATACGCGTGCGGGAGACTCGATTTACGACTGGAGGACACGCGAGCGGTGATGAGCTGGCTGGGCGGCCAGGAGTTGCTGCGCGACGAGGTGATAGAGCCCGACGACATCGTTGCGGAACTGCGCAAGGTGACCACCAATCAGGTCCTCGAAGCGGCCCGAACCTACCTGAAGGACCCCAGCTACCGATTGGCGGTGGTCGGCCCCTACAAGTCTGACGCGGCCTTCCAGAAGCTGCTGGGGTAGATCGCTCAGAGCTCAGCTAGCCCCAGAGTTGCTTGCTGGCGATCTGCGCTCCCTCCACGAGCGCGGCGAGCTTGGCCCACATGATGCTGACGTGGACACGTGGGTTGAGTGAGCCCTGGAAGAAGCCGCAGTCGGTCCCGGCGATGACGTTCTCACGTCCCACGAGGCGGGCAAAGTTGCCCAGCCGCCACGCGACGAGCTCCGGGTGCTCCACGGTATTCGCGGCGTGCCCGACAACGCCCGGGATGAGGATCATCCCGTCGGGTAGTTTGACGTCCTCCCAGACCATCCATTCGTGCTCGTGCCGTGCATTGGCGGCCTCCATCGAGAGGGCGCCAGCTTCAATCTTGAGAATGATATCTACGATGTCCTTGAGGGGCAGGTCCGTGGAGTGCGGACCATGCCAGCTTCCCCAACACAGATGGTACCGGATGCGGTCCGCCGGGATGTCGCCGATGGCATAATTGATGGCCTCGACACGCATCTCGGCGAACTTGCGATAGTCCGCGATGCTTGGCGCCGGGTTCATGAGGTCGTAGGTCGCGACGATGCGGGGATCGTCGATCTGCAACAGGAACCCTGCGTCCACGATGGCTTTGTACTCGACTCGCATGGCGGCGGCGATGGCGAAGAGGTACTCCTCCTGAGTAGCGTAGAACTCGTTGGTGCGTTGACCCTCGATGGTGGCGGGAGCGACGGAAGGGACGAATGCCTCCTGGACTCCCGCGTTGGCGGTAGCCGCCCGCAGATTGTCGATGTCGCGCTGAATCAGCGCTTGCCCCGCCTGCTCGATGGGTGACGCACAGACGACCCGCATCCTGCCGCCGGAAGCTGGGGCAGCGTCGTACTCGGCGTAGAACTCTGGAAAAGCGTCATGGTCACGCCCGAAGTTGTTGATCGGGCTCCCACCTAGCGGCGTCTCACGTTGCTCGAAACCGGTGAGGCGGTCACTCACGTAGCCTGCGAAGTTGATCTTGGAACATTCGCCGTCGCTGGGGACGTCGATGCCGATGTCCGCTTGGCGCTTGACGATGGCGGCGACAGCGTTCTTCAGCGCGGGCGCAAAGTCGTCATCTGGCAGCGGCTGGCCGCTGGCCTTGGCGCGCATGGCAGCGACAATCGCTGGTGGGCGCACGAGGCTGCCCACGTGAGTGGTAAGGATGCGGTCGGTGCTGGTCTTCACGGCGCCTCCCGTACAGGGGAATCACAACGCATTGTAGGCGTGCCGATGAGCGGACAAAAGTGACGTCAGGGGGCGAAAGAAAGGGCCCCTGCCGGATGGCGGGGGCCCTTTCTTTATCTAACCGTCGAGCTCTAACTGTCGGGTTTCGCGAAACCTAGGCCGTGGCCTAGAAGTCGTGCATGTCCGGCATGGGAGCCGCAGGTGCGGCCTCCGGGATGTCGGTCACCAGGGCCTCGGTTGTGAGGACCATGGCTGCGACGGAAGCGGCGTTCTCGACCGCTGCACGCGTGACCTTCGCCGGGTCGACGATGCCACGCTCGAGCATGTGGCCCCAGACGCCAGCCTCGGCGTCGAATCCCCAGTCCTTCTCTGCCTCACGGGCACCGGCGACGATGACGTCACCAGGTTGGCCAGAGTTGACTGCGATGGCCCGCACGGGCTCTTCAAGCGCACGGCGCACGATGGCTGCGCCGGTTGCCATATCACCTGCGAGTGTCAGATTGTCGATGGCTGCGGTTGCGCGAACCAGGACCGATCCGCCCCCGGGGACGATGCCCTCTTCAACCGCTGCACGGGTAGCGGAGAGAGCGTCCTCGACGCGGGCCTTCTTCTCTTTGAGCTCAATCTCGGTGGCTGCACCGACCTTGATGATCGCAACACCACCGGACAACTTGGCGAGGCGCTCCTGGAGCTTCTCACGGTCGAAGTCGGAGGTGGTCTCTTCAATCCGAGCCTTGATCTGGGAAATGCGTCCCTGAATCTCTTCCTCCGTGCCGTGACCCTCAACGAACGTCGAGTCGTCCTTGGTCGCAACGATGCGACGTGCGCGACCGAAGTCCTCAGGGGTAACGGTGTCGAGCTTGCGGCCGATCTCCTCAGAGATCACCGTACCTCCTGTCAGGATCGCGATGTCCTGAAGCATCTCCTTGCGGCGGTCGCCGAAGCCAGGGGCCTTGATGGCCAGAACGCTCAGCGTGCCACGAAGCTTGTTGACCACGAGAGTGGCCAGGGCCTCACCATCGATATCCTCAGCGATAATGACGACGCTCTTGGTGACCTGGAGAACCTTCTCGAGGGCAGGAAGCAAATCGTTCACAGCGGAGAGCTTCTTGTCGGTAATCAGGACGTACGGGTCTTCGATGACGCTCTCCATGGTCTGGGAGTCGGTCAGGAAGTAGGGGGAGATGTAGCCACGGTCGATCTGCATCCCCTCGACGTACTCGGTCTCGTAGTCCAGGCCCTTGCCTTCCTCGACCGTAATGACTCCGTCCTTACCAACCTTTTCCATGACATCGGCAATCAGATCGCCCATCTCGGAGTCGTGGGCTGAGAGGGACGCAACCTGCGCAATCTGCTCTTTGCCCTCGACCTCCGTGGACTGCTCCTTGATGCTCTGGCGAACGGCAACAACAGCGGCCTCAATACCACGCTTGATGGCCATGGGGTCGGCGCCAGCGGTGATGTTGCGGAAGCCCTCGCTGATCATAGCCTGGGCCAGAACCGTTGCGGTGGTCGTGCCATCACCAGCGACGTCGTTGGTCTTGGTGGCGGCTTCCTTGAGGAGCTGCGCACCCATGTTCTCGTAGTGGTCGGCAAGCTCAATCTCCTTGGCGATGGTCACGCCGTCGGAGCAGACGTTCGGGGGGCCGAACTTCTTGTCGAGGATGACGTTCCGGCCACGGGGGCCAAGGGTCACCTTGACGGTGTTGGCCAGCTTGTCCATACCGATCTTCAGCGACTGTCGGGCCTCGTCGCTATAAATGATTTGCTTTGCCATTGACTGCTTCCTCCTTGAAGCTAATGTGCAGGCGCGAAGAGGCTTCGCATCCGGCACAGGGAATGTTGGTACTTAGCTGACCTTCGCCAGGATGTCGCGCTCAGTGAGAACCAGAAGCTCCTCATCGTCTTCGGTGAACTCGGTACCGGCGAACTTGGAGTAAACGACCACATCGCCCACCTTAAGGTCCATCTCAATGCGCTTGCCCTCGTCGGTCGTGCGACCGGGGCCTACCGCGACGACGGTGCCCTCTTGGGGGCGTTCCTTCGCGGTGTCAGGGACATACAATCCACTCTTCGTCTGGGATTCCTGTTCGACCGCCTTTACGACGACCCGGTCGCCCAATGGTTGAAGCGTTCGTGCCACGTTCTCTCCTCCTTTTACTTTCCGTTCTACTGTTGCCTGCATTGCTTGCCGACCCAAGGCCGGAAGCACCACTGGCAATTGCGCGCCTTCATTGCTAGCAGTCTCAATGGTCGAGTGCTAACACGATGCATCTTATGGGCGCTGCTGAGAGGCTGTCAAGGCTCGTTTGAACCCCGCCGAGAAGCTGGAAGGTTATGGCTTGACACTCTATTTGGCCCACTGTCAAATGCCGTTAACCGGCAACTCACCGGCACGGAGAAGGCGATGACTTCGGTGAAGCTGGCCCAGCGAGGCCATATCGCGACCCTCACGCTCGGCAGTCCCTCGACGCGCAATGCGCTTGACGAGGCCCTGCGCGCCGAATTCGCGACGGCCATCGAGAGCCTAAACGACGATGACGACGTGCGCGTGGTGATCGTGGCGGGTGCCAACGGTGTATTCGCCAGCGGCCTCTATCCACTGCCTGAAGGGCCCGCAGCTCGCGGCGCGGGGAGCGCGGTCGCTTCGCTCCGCAAGCCCACAATCGCCTGGATTGATGGCGCGTGCGTGGACATGGGCCTTGAGTTGGCGCTGGCGTGCGACGTTCGCATCGCCAGCGCGACGTCCACGTTCGGGCTACGCGGAGTGCAGCACGGGCAACTGCCGTGGGACGGCGGCACGCAACGTCTCTCGCGCGCCGTTGGACGGGGCCATGCGCTGCGCCTGCTGCTGACAGGCGCGGTCGTTGGCGCGGAGGAGGCGCTGCGAATCGAGCTCGTCGAGGGTATCGGCGATGCGCAGGCTGTCGCGGACTGGGCGGAGCGCGCTGCGGCTGGCGCGCCCATCGCGGCGGCGTACACCAAGGAAGCGACTGCCAGCGCGCACGACCTGACGCTGGGGCAGGGGTTACGCCTGGAGGCAGACCTGAGCGTGCTATTGCAATCGACAGCCGACCGTGCGGAGGGCCTCGACTCGTTCGCTAGCAAGCGGAAATCAAGGTTTGACGGCCGATGAGCGCGTTCGAAACGATCGATTATGTGAAGCAAGGCAACGGTATCGCCGTGCTGACGCTGAACCGTCCCGAAGCACTAAACGCTTTCAACGTACAGATGCGCGACCATGTCTACGAGGCGCTCACAGCGGTGCGCGACGACGACGATGTTCGCGGACTGCTAGTGCGCGGCGCGGGAGAACGTGCCTTCTGCGCGGGCGCGGACTTGGCCGAATTCGGTAGCGCTCCGTCGCAAGCCATTGCAAGGTCGGTCCGATGGGAGCGCGACGTGTGGGGCCTTTGGCTATCGATAACCAAGCCAATGGTTGCAGCGATCCACGGTTTCTGCCTGGGCTCAGGCGTCGAAATCGCGTCGGTCTGCGACGTAAGGATCGCTGCTGACGATGCTCGATTCGGGATGCCGGAGGTTAGCCTGGGGCTGATCCCTGCGGCAGGGGGTACGCAACTGCTACCGCGATTGCTCGGCCAGGGACGCGCGCTCGACCTGCTGTTGACCGGGCACCGGTTCACGGCGACCGACGCTTTGCGATACGGACTGGTGTCGGAGGTGACAAGTCGCGGTATGCTTGAAGCGCGCGCATTGGATACCCTGGACACTATGCTCCAGGCGCCGTGCGGCACACTTGCTGCCGCCAAGTGGGTCGTGTCAGAGGGACTCGACCTGCCACTTGCAGAAGCGCTGGCACTGGAACGCAGGATCGGAAGAACGCTCACCTAGCTCCCTGATTGCCCCGATAACGCCGACTGGCGACCCGGAGGACCCACGACTTGCACACGCATGACATCCTGAGCATCGCTTCGGCCATCGTGCCCGAGCGTGCCGCTATCACGTTCGACGACCACATCACGACGTTCGGTGAGTTGGCAGCGCGCGCCAATCGACTGGCGAACGCACTCGCGGAACGAGGCGTGGAGGCGGGCGACCGAGTCGCGGTAATCGACGTCAATACGCCGCGGCACCTGGAACTCTACTTCGCGGCGGCTCGGCTCGATGCGATCTACATGCCGCTGAACTTCAGGGACCGCGCGGAGGAACTCAGGTTTCCGCTGGAGCACACGGCACCCAAGGTGGTGATGGTGGGCCCGCGCTACGTGCCGCTGATCGAAGAGCTAAGGCCCGATACGGTGTCGACTGACCTGCTGCTGGTGTCAGAAGGCGCGGCGCCACCAGGCTGGCAGACCTACGACGACGTTCTGATCGCGGGCGACGAGGATGAGTTCCGCTTCCCGGAAGGTGAGCCGGAGAACACGGCGGTGCTGCTGTTCACGGCGGGCACGACCGGCAGGCCAAAAGCGGTGATGCTGAGCCATCTGTCATTCACTGAGTTCATGCTGACCAACGTGGAGCCGCCGGACCCGGATTCGGAGGAGCGAACGATCTTGAGCCTACCGATGCACCACATCGCGGGCCTCCAAGCGGCGTTGGCCTCAGTGTTCGGCGGGCGGTCCATCGTAATGCAACGTCAGTTCGAGGCGAGCGATTGGATGAATCTCGTGACTCGACACTCGGTGAGCCGCGCATTGGTAGTCCCCACGATGCTAAAGCAGGTGCTGGACCACGCCGAGTTCGGCACCCACGACCTCGGTAGCATACGTGTCATCACGTACGGTGGCGCATCGATGCCGCCGACGCTGATCGAGCGAGCGATCTTTGCATTGCCAGGAGTGCAGTTCATCAACGCTTTCGGCCAGACCGAAACGGGATCCACTATCGCGATGGTGCCACCCGAAGACCACGTGCTCGAAGGCGATCCCGAACTGGTGGCGCGGCGCCGCAGACATCTGGCCAGCATTGGGAAACCGCTGGAGGGAGTCGAGGTGCGCGTCGTCGACGACGGCGGCGAGGACGTTGGCTTCGAAACGACGGGGGAGATCGTGGCGCGTGGGCCCCGGCTCATGAAGGGCTACTGGGAACAGGCGGACGCGACGGCCGAAACCATTCGCGACGGTTGGCTGTACACCGGTGACCTGGGCCACATGGACGAGGATGGCTACGTGTACCTGGAGGGACGCGCCAAAGACTTCATTAAGCGTGGCGGCGAGATGGTGGCGCCAGAAGAAGTCGAGAACGTGATCCACGGCTACGACGGCGTCGCGGAGTGCGCGGTCATCGGTCTGCCGGACGAGACGTGGGGTGAACGGGTGGTCGCGGTGGTGGTCGCAGAGCCGGGAGCCACGGTCACGGAGGAGTCAGTGAAAGCAGTCTGCCAGGAGCACCTGGCTCGATTCAAGCGGCCAGAGCAGGTCATCCTCGTAGACGTGTTGCCGCGGAATGCGTTAGGTAAGGTGCTCAAACGCAAGCTGAGGGATCGCTATGGCTCGGCGGCGAATTAGCTAGACGCGCTCGATGTCGTGGCGCGCGATGATGCCTGCGCGGACATCTAGCGGGATTGTACCGCCATGGGCGGCTGCGACCTGCGCGAGGTCTTCCAGACACAGGTCAAAACACAACGGAGTGTAGATCTCAAGCCAGACGGCGTCGGCGTCGCTGCGGTTGAAGACGTTGTGGGGCACTCCACGCCTGACCAACACGTACTCGCCGGCACGCGCAGTGACAATCTCTTGGTCGACTTGCAAGGTACCTTCGCCGGAGACGACGAGGAACGATTCTTCCATGTTCCGGTGGATGTGGAGATAGCGGGCGTGCCCTGGCTTCGCGGTGTACTCGACAATCGAGTAGGCGCCTCCGGTCTCTTCGCCCGTGACCTTGACGACTGCGGTTCCCGTCTCCAGCGTGTAGGTCCTACTCACAGACGCTCCCCTTGGTGGGGCAAACGACGCGGCGCTTCTACGCGGCTAGAAGCGCGGGGTCTTCGTCCTCGACAGGTGCAGACTGCAGCGTGGGTAGGGATTCGTCCCACTCCATGCCTCCGCGCTTCCACTCATAGGCCCAGCCGAAGACCATAACGACCATGAAGAACAGGACGGCAAGGAAGGCTCCCCACCCGAGGATGCCAGCCTGGGTCGCCCAGGGGAAGAGGAAGACGACCTCAACGTCAAAGAGCAGGAAGAGTAGCGCGTAGCGGTAGTAACGGACGTTGAATCGCTCCCAGTTACCTCCAACGGTTTCCATCCCGCATTCGTACGGGTCGTACTTGACGGGGTTGGGGCGGAACGGACGCGCGTTAATTTTTGTCCCAAGGAACGAGATTAACAGCACGGTGACTGGTACCGCTATGGCGATGCCCGTCATGATGAAGATGAAGCCGTATTGCCTTAGATAATCGTCCATAAGAGCGTGCGTTAGATGCTACGTTCAAGCGTGGAACAGGTCAACGCCGCCGCCTACCGCTCAAGCTGGAACTGGATTGTCTTGCCGCCCAACTTGCGCGGCTGGTAGACTCGGCGTCTGTGCTCGTTTTGTTTCGACGACCGGTAGTTTTCGGCCGGGTACTTTCCTAACAGGGGGTCTGCTTGATTGGAAGCTCTTGGTCAACATGTGCTGCTCGAACTCCGCGACTGTAACGCGGCCAAATTAGACGATTTACCCTTCCTGCGTGACACGATGATAAACGCAGCGGAAGAGACCGGGGCAACGATTATCGGCGAGATATTCCACCAGTTCGCACCGCAAGGTGTCACGGGTGTGGTCGCCATCGCTGAATCCCACCTTTGCATCCACACCTGGCCCGAGTTCGGGTACGCGGCCGTGGATATCTTCACGTGCGGCGCCGCTTTCGATCCGACTGAGGCGGCCCGCCTAATCGTCGCAGCTGTGGAGTCGAAGGACCCGGAGATCACCGAGGTCATTCGCGGTCTGCTGCCCACGACGGCCCCGGCAACGGGCGGCTAGCTCACGCGCCGGCGATGGCAGACCAAGTGTCGCTCGACTCCTCATCAGGCCAAAACTTCTGGCACATGGAATACATGGAGCCCGGACTCATCCAGGGCTCCCAGATTACGAGTGTGATCTTCGACGGCCGATCGGCCTACCAGGCCACACAGATCATAGACACGCAGCCCTTCGGCCGCACCCTTGTGCTGGACGGCAAAGTACAGTCCTCTGAGATCGACGAGTGGGTGTACCACGAAGCGCTGGTTCAACCCGCAATGATGGCCCACGCCGCGCCCAAGAGGGTGTTCATCGCTGGTGGTGGCGAGGGTGCGACCGCACGGGAAGTGCTGCGCCACACAGATGTGACCGAGTGCGTGATGGTAGACCTCGACGAAGAAGTCGTCGAGCTGTGCAAGCAGCACCTGCCCAACCATCACCAAGGGGCTTTCGACGACCCACGGCTAACGGTGCTGTTCGCGGATGCGATCGCGTACCTGCGAGACAACGCCGAGCCGTTCGACGTGCTAATCATCGATGTGCCCGACCCTCTTGAGGGCGGGCCTGCCTATCTGCTCTACACCCAGGAGTTCTATGCCCTGGCAGCATCGCGGCTGGCACCAGGCGGGATCGTCGTGACGCAATCCGGGCCGTGCGGTCCGACCAACGTTACCGAGGTGTTCTCCGCCATCAACAAGACGATGGGCACGGTGTTGGGCAACACTTCTCCCTATCGGGTCTACATCCCGAGCTTCGGCACCATGTGGGGGTTCATCGCAGCGGGCTTGCCCAATTCGCCGTCGGTTGCCGCATCCACGGCCACACAGGTTGATGAGCGCGTGGCGACTCGGCTGAGCGCGTCGCTGAAATATTACGACGGAGTGGCGCACCAGGGCATGGTGAGCCTGCCCAAGTACCTGCGCACGGCCCTTGACAGGGAACTCCGTATCATCACTGACGCGGCCCCTCTCTACTCCATTTAATCTCACAGAATGCTCGCGTGATGCGCGGGTGACGCCTCATCGCTTGGATAGCTTACGTACGTCTGTGCGATTGAGCATGAAGCGTTAGCGGTCTATATTCAGGAGAACGCATTTTGGCGCCTTCGGGCGAAGGGTTGAATATGAACTGGGTAGATATCGTCATCGCGATACTGGTGCTCGGCCTCAGTCTCTTGGGCTGGCGCAAGGGTGTGGTCAAGTTGATCTTCACCCTCGTTGGAGGGGTCGTTGGGATGGTACTGGCGGGCCAGTTGTGGGAGCAGGTAGCTGGTGCGCTCCCGATAAACAACGAGAGCGTCGCAAACATAGCGGCCTTCGTAACAATCCTGGCTGCCGTCATGGTCCTGTCGTGGATCGCGGCCCGCATCTTGATGACGGTGCTCAACGTCTTGCTCCTCAGATGGGTCGACGGTGCCGCCGGCGCAGCCATAGGTTTGGTGCTGGGAGGGATGGCCGCAACAGCGGTGGTCTCCGCGGCGGGGATCGTACCGTCGGACACCCTACGCGATGCGGTGAACGCGTCCACGCTCGCCGAGCCGCTCATCCAAAACATGGACATCGTGTATTCGTTGTTGCCCTCGGAGTTCGACAGCGTGAAGAACCTAGTCCGCCAGGGTAAAGAACTGCTGGACCAGAGCGCGGCTCTGCTGGAGGCCAGCGCCAAGGTCCAGGAACTCCTTACGCAAGGCACAGACCTGCTAGAGGCGGCGAGTGGACTTGAAGACCTGATCTCGCAGGCACAATCTCTCACCGGCCCAAACGCTGACCGCTTAGTGGTTGGATTCACAGGGTTTGCCGGATTCGGCGGCGCTCCGTTGCTGGCGGTCTTCGAGGACCCCTCTGGGAGCGTGCTCGGGCCGGTGAGCACTTCCGTGCTCACCTCCGGAGTCGCGGTGCTCGCAGTCGATGGCTTGACCGACAGCGTCGCGTACGCCATGACCTACTACGTAGACGGCAACCGCAGCGGCACGTGCAACGAAACTGCTGATGATGTAAAGGGCGCAATCTCCATCACAGCCGACGCAACGGAGGCGGGTATGACCTACGACGGCAATGACGGGTCAGGCCGCGATCTCTGCGCCAGCTTCTTGAAGGTCTAGTCCGCTACACAGCCTAGACGCGCGCTAGGCGATGATCGCCCCCAGGCAACTCCCCCGGTTGGTTGCAGCGAACGCGTTCCGTATCTACTATTCGTAGCGAGGCGTTGCCTCCAGTGGTACGGAACGCAGACCGGGGGTGAGCGCTGAACGAAGCCGTCCTTGTTCTCAATCATAACTACGAACCTCTGAACGTTTGTGGCGTTCGGCGGGCTGTGGTTCTGCTGCTTCGAGAGAAAGCCCAGCCTCTCGACGCCAGCAACAGGGTAATCCACGCTGCGAACGATGATTTCCCCGTGCCATCAGTGATCCGATTGCTGCACATGGTGAAGCGTCCGGTGTTCACCCGCCGCCTATCGAGACGCGAGATTTTCTGGCGTGACGGGTTCCGGTGTCAGTACTGCGGGAAGCAGGTGCGAGAGCTAACGTTGGACCACGTTAAGCCACGGGTGAGGAATGGCCCACATACGTGGGAGAACGTGGTGACGGCTTGCGAGGCTTGCAATCATCGCAAGGCTGGCAGGTCGCCCCGAGAGGCGGGCATGCGGCTGCTGAAAGAGCCTGCACCGCCGAAGGCCAATCCCTACTACCACCTGATGCACCGTCAGCTCCCTGACGAGTGGAACATCTACCTACCTTGGAAGCAGCCCGATCGGAACGCATTGGCCCTGGCCTAAGCCAGGGATCGGCGAGCGTCCAGGGCGTTGATCACGCTGAGGCCATTGCCCTCCTTCGTCGGTTCGCCCCTCCTGTGGTAGGCGCTGGATCTCGCTGATTAGGAACTCCACGGCGCGAACGAAGTCGTTCTCACTGCGGCGGTCAGGTATCACCGGTACAGGTTCTTTGACCGCGTGACCTAAGACAACCCGTGCGGGGGATTTGGCGTGTTCACTCGTTCGCCGATGTGAGAGAAAAGCTTGTTGGTGGCGCGTTACTACTCACACTCGAACCAGAGGCAGCACTTGAGGCGTCCGCACATGCCCTCCAGGCCTTCAGCGTTGATGGCGAGCGCTTGTTCCTTGGTCATGCGTACCGTCACCGACTCGAACTTGTCGAGCCACGACGAGCAGCACGTAACGTTTCCGCAGCGGCCCAACGCACCGATGTTCTTCGCCTCATCGCGAGGGCCAACGGAGCGCAACTCCATCTTGCTCCCAAGGCTTCTGCCTCTTTGACCTTGAGCTAGTCGCGAAGAGCTAAGTCATCGTCGGTCGCGGTGCACCAAAGCGTCAGGCGCAACGGCCACGTTACCCACGTCAGAACCGCTGGTGGTATCAACCACCACTTTGTCACCAATGGCAATCTCAAGCTGGTCCGGATCGTAAACGCTAACGGCCTGGGCAGTCTTGAACCCCACACCCATCACGCGAGAAGCGTGTTCTGCTGTCATCTGCATTCCACGGCGAATCTACCCGCAGACCACTATGGCATGTCGATGTGAAGAATCTGTGACCTCAAGGAAAAGATCGAGGGAAAGCTCCCTGAACGCCGTCAGGAAAGACGCACGGGAGGCGATTCAAGCATCATGACGTCAAGCGCGAGGCGAGGGTTTGCATTGCGATCCAGCACCTCGATGGACTCAGTGACGAGGTGTAACCAACGCACGGTGTCAGCAGGCGTAAGCGCGGCCGCGTGGCGCTGGATGGTCTCCCGCCAGCTCACGTTGACCACCGCCTCGCTTTGCCCCTGCTGCACCAGCAACACATCGCGGAGCCACCGCAGCCATAGGTAGAGTTCCTCACGACCGGCGGCGCGGTCGCGCTGGAAACGCCGGGCCAGTTGCTCCGCGTAGCGGAATCGGTCCTCGAGTCCCTCTTCGACGACCTCGGCTATACGCTCAAGGCTAAGGTGAACGCCAGCGAGCACCGCAGGGTCGTGGGCCGCCTCTATCGCCCAGCCCAGGCAGCCTCGGGAAAGCCGCGCGACAACGTCGGCCTGTTCTGCGCCCATGCCATGCTCTGCGGTGAGGATTTGAGCGACCCGGGCCGTAGGCAGCGGGTGCAATTCGACGTGCTGGCACCGCGACCTGACGGTGGGAAGAACGCTGTCTTCGCTGGCAGCGAGCAGCAGGAGTTGCACGTTGGGAGGCGGCTCTTCCAGCACCTTGAGGAGCGCGTTCGCCGCGTCGTTGGTCATCGCATCTGCCCCATCGAAAACGAAAACGCGCGTACGACCCTCGTAGGGGCGCAGATGGGCGGAGGCTATCAACTCACGGATCGTGTCGATGCCGATGGCTGTCTTCGGGCCTTCGGCGGCCTCGGGGTCAACGCGGATCACGCGGACGTCTGCATGAATCCCCGCAGCGATCCGGGTGCACGCCTCGCACTCACTGCAGGGAACATCGTCGTCGCTCAGGCAGTTGACCGCCTGCGCGATCTGCACGGCTAATCTGAACTTGCCCACATGGGCGGGCCCTGTGATGAGCTGAGCGTGGTGCAGCCGATCGTCGCGCAGAGCCGATTCCAAGGCTTGCACCGCTGCATCGTGGCCCTGCAGGCGTAACACGCTAGACAACGTCCTGCGACATGAGGTCGGCGTAGGTCTCGCGACGGCGGATCAACGTGGCCTTGCCACCGGCGACCATGACGATGGCCGGGCGGCCGTTGGCGTTGTAGGTGCTGGCCATCGAGGGCGCGTAGGCCCCCGAAGCGGGTATGGCGATGATGTTGCCAGCCTCGACTGCAGCGATGTGAGCGTCCCAAACGAGGACGTCGCCCGACTCGCAGTACTTGCCGACGATCGTGACCATGACATCCGGCTCGACCGTCGCGCGGTCAGCGGTAACTGCGACGTACTCGGATCCGTAGAGCGCCGGGCGTATGTTGTCGCCCATGCCGCCGTCAACGGAAACGAAGGTCCGCACTCCGGGAACATGCTTGATGGCGCCTACGGTGTAGACGGCGACGCCTGCAGGCCCGGTAATGGAGCGGCCAGGCTCTATGATGAGCGTAGGTTCCGGCATGTTGTACTGCGCGCAGCCGTCCTTAAGGGCTTTGACGATCACCTCGGCGTAGGCCGAGGGCAGAGGCGGCTCATCGGCTTCGGTGTACGCGATGGCGTAGCCGCCGCCAGGCGAGAACTCGTGCATGTCGAGGCCAAGCTTGCGCATCTCCGACGCGAAGGTGAGCACACGGCCGACGGCCTCCTCGTAGGGCTCAAGCTCGAAGATGGGTGAGCCAAGGTGGAAGTGGATGCCCGTGAGGTCCAGGTGCTCTGCCGCGAGCGCCAGCTTGACCGCCTCTGCAGCCTGATTGGTCTCGATGGGGAAGCCGAACTTGGAGTCCAGCACTCCGGTTGTCGTGAGCAGGTGGGTGTGGGGATCGATGCTGGGCGAAACGCGCACGAGCACGGTCTGCTTACGGCCGGCCTCACCAGAGAGTTTGTTGAGCAGGTCTAACTCGTAGAAGCTGTCGACCACCACCTGTCCGATGCCCCAGTCCACCGCGTCGCGCAATTCTTGGGGTGTCTTGTTGTTGCCGTGGAAGTAGACGTCAGCCGCAGGCACACCCGCAGCCCGCAGAATCGCCAGCTCACCGCCGGAAACGATGTCGAAGCCGAGGCCCTCCGCCGACAGCATGCGCGCAAGGCCGACGTTGATGAACGCTTTGCTGGCGTAGAGCACCTTTGAGTTGGGGTGGCGCGACTGAAAAGCAGTCTTGAACGCCGCCGCCTGCGCCTTGAGCGTGGCTTCGTCGTAGACGTAGAGTGGTGTGCCGAACTCGGTGGCGAGGTCGACGAGGTCACACCCGCCGACGACCAGGTGGTCGCGGTCGTTGACCTCGGTTGATACGGGAAATACTTTGGCTTTCGGGACGGTGGTCATGCACGTGCTCCACAGATGATGTGTTGAGGATATCTCTCACAGTGCAGCCGCGCGAGGCTCCAGAAGACGCGCAGGAGCGACGCAGAGGAAGGCGTTTATACAACGAGCCTGCAGCGGTCTCCTTCTTTCCGCACCGCGCCGTCCTCGATCAGCTTCTTGATTCCCGTGCGCAGCTGCACCTCAGCGAGCTCCCAGTGCACCTCCGGCAAGCCGACGTAGATGGTCTCTGGAATCTCACGAACGGTGTCCGTTGCTTCGCCCAGCACGCGAAGCAACTCTTGCTCCCGCTGCTCGCGGTGACGGGCTCCATCGACCCGCAGGGCCGCGTGCAGGCCATCGGAAGGGCGACGTCACCAATAGCGTGGGGAATTCGCCCTCGACGTCGGGCCGGTAGATGCGCAGGGCAATACGGACACCGTCGCGCACGGTTACGTAGATGTCCTTCTCATCATGCATAGGGAAATCGTCAGGTTGTGTCAGAGGGTCATTGTTACTGGGGCAGGGTGGCTTATAGCCGAGAGTTTACGCTGGCATTTCTATGACGAGCACACGGTCGCGCCTCGTGAGATCTTGGACGATGCGGATGTTGGCGCCAGGGACGGCCTCAGCCGCGAACGCGCTCGCTCTAGCAATCTGGCGTGGATCCATCTCCATGAGCACCACGCCCAATGGGTTGAGGTATCGCGGAACGTCAACGAGAAACCTGCGGATGAGGTCGAGGCCGTCCTCGCCGCCATCGAGGGCTTCCCGTGGCTCGTACATGCGGATTTCAGGGTCCAACGTGGGAATCTCGCCCGATTCCACATAGGGAAGGTTGGAGGTGATCATGTCTACGGGCCCAGGCAAAGGCGTCAGGAGGTCGCCTTCGAGTACGTCGACTCGCTCAGCAAGCCCGAGACGTTCAGTGTTACGGCGAGCGAGATCGAGCGAGGCCGGATAGAGGTCGGTGGCATAGACGTGCGCGCTTGGGAGATTCGCCGCAATGGTGAGCCCTATCGCGCCGGTACCGCAACCGACGTCCGCGATAGTGATCGGTGCGGGGAGATCGACGGCGACACGAAGGGCCTCCTCCACGAGCGCTTCGGTGTCCGGGCGTGGAATCAGCGCGCCAACACCCACAAGCAAGTCGATGTTGTAGAACTCGCGATGGCCGAGCAGATATGCGGTGGGCTCGTGGCGCAAGCGGCGTTGAATCAAGGCTTCGGCGCTCTCGGCTTCGACCTCAGACGGGGAATCATCCATGCGAGCGTACAGTTCGGCCCGATCAACTTCGAGGGTCGTCATCCAGACGAGGTCAGCCTCGATGCGAGCATCGCCGATGCCGCAGATCGCGAATCGACGCTCCGTCTTGCGCAGGAGATGGCTGAGCGACGTCACTCGCTACTCGCTATCGCCCTCTTGGAGGAACCGCGCTTGCTCGTCTTGCAGTAGCGCATCAACGATGTCATCGAGGCGTCCCTGCCCGGCGAGGATCTCCGGCAAGCCGTGAACGGTGAGGTTGACTCGGTGGTCGGTCAGCCGATCCTGGGGAAAGTTGTACGTGCGAATCTTCTCAGAACGTTCGCCTGTTCGCACTTGCAATTTGCGTGATACGGCAGCGGCTTCGGCCTGCTCTCGCATCTCCATCTCCAGCAGGCGAGACCGCAACACTGTCATCGCTTTGGTCTTGTTCTTGAACTGGGAGCGCTCGTCCTGACACACAGCCATAATCCCAGTGGGGATATGCACGATACGAACCGCGGTGGCAACCTTGTTGACGTTCTGTCCGCCTGCGCCGCCGGAGTGGAAGATGTCGATGCGCAGTTCGCTGGCAGGGACGTCGAAGTCCGATTCCTCAGCCTCTGGCAGAACCACGACTGTCGCCGTGGAGGTATGGATGCGTCCCTGCGTCTCGGTCACGGGCACGCGTTGCACCCGATGAACACCACCCTCGTGCTTCATAAGGCGGAACGCATCGGGGCCTACGACTTCGAAAAGGACCTCTTTGAAGCCGCCCTGCTCACTGCCGTTGGAGTCCATGACTTCGACCACTAGCCCGTGCCTCTGGGCGTAGCGGGCGTACATCCGATAAAGGTCTGCGGCGAATAGGCCCGCTTCATCGCCTCCCGTGCCTGCCCGGAGTTCGACGATCGCGTTCTTGTTGTCGTTCGGATCTTTGGGTAGCAGCGCCGAGTACAAATCGCCCTCAAGCTCAGTGATACGCGCCGTGAGGCCAGGGACCTCCTCCTTGGCCATGGACGCCATCTCAGCGTCATTATCGTTGATGAGGGCACGAGTGTCAGCCAATTCCTGCTGCGCCGCTTTGAGCCGCTGGTACGTCTCCACGACGGGCTGCAGGTCAGCGCGCTCTTTGGCCAGTTTGCTCAGCCGCGCATGGTCACCGGCGACGTCAGGACTCGCGAGGAGTTGGTCGATCTCCACGAACCGAGCCGCTAGTTTTTCGAGCTTTTCCAGCATCTTCGTGTCCTGTCGATGGCCTATCAAAACAAGGCCCCCGCATAGCGGAGGCCGGTCGGAGAAGTATAGCACCGACCAGGCGTCGGCCGGAGGGCGCTGCGCTCCCACAAGAATGCTGTCAATCGTAGCTGAGACTACTGCCCTAGCCTCCAAACATCGTTGTAGACTTGTCGGGATTTTTGCTGCTGGAACGGTTGTTGCCACATGAATATAGGCCGCCTTTCGCTCCTGGGTCCCACTATCGTGATGTTAATCGCGCTGGTGGCAGCATGCTCGGGTGGAGGCACGCCCACTCCCATCCCGCTTCCACCCACACCAACGCCAACGGCCACGTTCACGCCGACACCCACGCCGACACCCACGCCGACGCCCACGCCGCCTCCAACGCCGTCGCCAACGCCGTCGCCAACGCCGTCCCCCTCGCCAACGCCAACGCTGGTTCCGACGCCAACGCCAACGCCGACGCCCACTGCGACGCCCACGCCGACACCCACGCCATCGATTAGCGACGGTATCGTGATCGGCGAAAAGGCGATGGTCAAGCTGACGGCGGGCGCAAAGCAGTGGTCTGGCGTCATGATTAACTCGTCAGGGCGGATAGTGACGACATCACTGAACTTGGGTACTGCCCCGCTGGTGTCGTACCGCACGTTCGACGGAGCCACGGGCCAGGCTTGGGTTATGGGCCGCGACGACAATCTTGACCTCGCAGTCCTTGAAGTTCTAAACCCTGGGCAGCAATTCGCGTCCATTGTGGTATCCACCGAAGACCCGCCGGGCCGCAGCGAAAATCTGGTGCTCATGCATTACCGTGCCAGCGGAGTGACCACGGAAAAATTCAACTCTGCCGTCGTAGGGTCCCGCCAAGACCAAATCACAGGGATTTCTTATCTCCAGCTCCAAGGGTTCTCGACAGGTACTGAAGATGGCGGAGCGCTCTTCGATGCGCGGGGACAACTCCGTGGTCTGCGGATGAACTCCGACAGGATGATCAGCATAGGCATCGGTCGCATCGGTGAGGTGTGGGCGATGGACTCATTCGCTCTGGCAAGTTCGATGATCCCTCGCCTGCAAGCGGGAGTTTCGGTCATCAGCTCGCTAGCGGGGCAGTGCACCGACCTGGGCGCGCCACCGCCTATCCCGGCGATCTACAAGGGCGATGTCTCCGTCGGTGGAACACCGGCGGAGGTCGGTCTGCGGATGTACGCCAGAACAACCAAGACATCGACCGGGCAAGAACTCTGGTTCTCGCAGCCGATCTCGACCGTAGGCCGCTACTTCCTCACGATCAGCATCTGCGACCCGACCTACGCCAACGGCGTCGTGGACTTCTGGCTGAACTCCTCTCCCTCCCTGGCGACCAGCATCTACTCGCCGAGCAGCACGCAGGTCAACAATCTGGTCTTCCCGTAACCAAGCACCCGCTAGTTTGAGAGCGATTCGAGGAGCCCCGACTGGGGCTCCTCTTTCTGTTCGGCGGTTTCCATGTCGCGCACTGTGGCGACGCCATTCGCCAATTCCTTGGGGCCGAGGATGACAACGGTGCGGGCCCCCACCGAGGAGGCATAGCGCATCTGTGCCTTCATGCTACGCTCGGGCGCGAGAACGGCGGCCACGTCAGCAGCCCGCAATTCGGTGGCGATGCCAACGGCCTTGGCCTTCGCATCCGCACCGCTGTAGGCGATAACGATGGGCGCTGGCGGCACGATGCCTGCGGTCGCGCCCTGCTTGCGCAGGTTAAGGATTAGCCGCTCGATGCCCGCCGCGAACCCGATGCCAGCCGTTGGCTTGCCGCCAAGCTGCTCGATCAGGCCGTCGTAACGGCCGCCGGCGCAGACCGCGCTTTGAGCGCCCGTGTGATCAGGGTGAACCTCGAAGACCGTGCGCGTGTAGTAGTCGAGCCCACGCACGAGTTTGTTGTCGAGCACATACGGCACCCGGAGCTCGTCGAGGTACGCCAGCAGTTCGTCCCAGTGGGCCTGCGCTTCATCGCCAAGGAAATCCGTACTCTTGGGCGCGTCATTCATGAACGACTCGCGTGCAAGCTCCTTGGAGTCCAGCAAGCGCAGCGGGCTGGTGTCGAACCGACGGCGGTCGTCTTTCCCGAGGTGAGCGATATGGGGGTGAAAGTGGTCTTGCAGGGCCTCCAGGAACTGGGGCCGGTTCGCCGCGTCGCCGATGTTGTTCAATATCAGTTTCATGCCGCCGAGCCCAAGCCGGCGCATGGTGTCCATAGCGAGCTGGATGACCTCCAAGTCGATCGCGGCGTTGGTGTCCCCGATGGCCTCTACGCCGAACTGGTGGAACTGCCGGAATCGACCAGCCTGGGGGCGGTCGTACCGGAACATGGGGCAGAGGTAGAAGAGCCTTACGGGCTGCGCCTGGTTGTGCAAGCCCTGTTCGAGGTACGCACGGCAGACGGCTGCTGTGCCTTCTGGGCGCAGCGTGATGTTCGTGCCACCACGGTCGTCGAAGCTGTACATCTCTTTCTGGACGATGTCGGTTTCCTCGCCCACAGTGCGCAGGAAGAGGCCCGTCTCTTCGAAGATCGGCGTGTCGATGCGCCGGTAGCCATGGACGTGAGCCGCCTGGGTGACCGTGGCGGCAGTAAAACTCCACAGCGGTTGATCTTCGGGAAGGATGTCAGCGGTGCCCCGCGGCGCCTGATACATATGTGGCACGTCTCCAGTGGATTGGTCAGTGGGTTGGAGTCGCCATTATACGGTCGGGGCGCGCATGGCTCGATGGTAGCGGAAGCAGGAGGGCCCAGAGGGGAGAAGGGGCGAAGTGCAGGGAGTTATAATGCCCAAAATGCAGGATTTACTCGAAAAGGTGCGCGAGTACCTGCCGCCGGACCGGGCGCAGATGGTGGAAGACGCCCTAGAGTATGCACGAGAGCGCCACCAAGGACAGACGCGCCGCTCAGGCGAGCCCTACATCGAACACCCCGTCAGCGCCGCGACCTACTTAGCCGATCTACTGCTGGACGGCACCACAATCGCAGCCGCGCTTCTCCACGATGTCGTCGAAGACTGCGACGTGACGATAGACGAGATTCGCGAACGTTTCGGCGACGAAGTCGCGCGCCTGGTGGACGGGGTCACGAAACTCACCAAGCTGGATCTGTTGCGCATGGATAAGGACGGCCAAATGCCCACTCCTGTGGGCAACGAACAGGCCGAGAGCCTTCGCAAGATGCTAGTGGCGATGGCCGAGGACATCCGCGTCGTTCTCATAAAACTGGCTGACCGCCTCCACAACATGCGTACGCTCGGTGCGCTGGCGCCGCACCGGCGCGTGGCGATCGCCCAGGAAACCTTGGACATCTACGCACCACTGGCCAATCGCTTGGGCATGGGTGAGGTGAAGTGGCAGTTGGAGGATCTGTCGTTCAGGTACCTTCAACCGAACCAATACCGGTCTATCTCCAAGCTGCTAACGACCAAGCGCCAAGAGCGTGAGGCCTATGTGCAGCAGGTAACTGAAGTCCTGAAGCGTGAGTTGGCGCGAGCCAACTTCAACGCAGAGGTCACGGGCCGCCCTAAACACATCTTTTCGATCTACAACAAGGCACAGTCGTACGCCACCCAGGGCAAGCAGCTCGGCGACATCTACGACCTATTCGCGGTCCGGGTGCTGGTGCCCAGCGTGCAGGACTGCTACGGAGCACTGGGCGTGGTGCACTCTTTGTGGCGGCCGCTCCCCGGTCAGTTCGACGACTACATCGCGAACCCCAAGGAGAACGCCTACCAATCACTCCACACCACCGTGCGGTCTATCGGTGGACTGCCGGTTGAAGTGCAGGTTCGGACGTACCAGATGCACCGCGTGTCCGAGTACGGCGTGGCATCACACTGGAGCTACAAAGAAGGCGGGGGCGCCGGCAAAGACGTCAAGTTCGAAGAGCGGATGACGTGGCTGCGCCAGCTTCTGGAGTGGCAGCGAGATGTCTCCGGCACGGAAGAGTTCCTGGAAAACGTTCGCACCGACATCTTTCACGACCAGGTGTTCGTGTACACACCCAAGAACGCGATCAAGGAGCTGCCCGCAGGGGCGACGCCGATCGATTTCGCGTATCGAATACACACGGAGCTTGGTCACCGGTGCATCGGCGCGAAGGTCAACGGCAAGCTGGTAGGCCTGGACACCCAGTTGAAGAACGGCGACGCCGTGGAGGTGCTCACCAGCAGAATCGCGCGCGGGCCGAGTCTGGACTGGCTGAACCTCCACCTGGGGTACGTGAAGACTGCCACCGCTCGCCAATCGATCCGCTCGTGGTTCCGCCGCGAGGAGCGCGGAGAAAACATTCACCGAGGCTACGATCGACTGAAGCGTGAGCTCAAGCGCCTGAGCAACGCTACCGACGAAGCAGAGATCGCTAAGCTATTCGGCTATGCATCTGAGGAAGACCTGTTCGCGGCGATAGGAAGCGGCATGGTCTCCATGACCCAGGTCGCAGGCCGGCTCACCGCCCAGGCCGACACGGGAACCGACTCCACCAGCATCGATAACGCTTCCCTCACTGGGCCAACCGCGGGCATAACCGTTCTCGGCGTCGGCGATCTACTCACGCGCATGGGTGAGTGCTGCCATCCGCTTCCTGGCGACGAGATCACGGGATACGTAACTCGGTCCCGAGGCGTCACCATCCACCGAACGGACTGCTCGAATCTGAAAAACCTTGATTCACCTCAAAGCACAGACGACAGGATGGTTCCGGTGTCGTGGGGCGAGAGCCGGAACCTGTACCCGGTACGCCTGAAGATTGAGGCATTCGACCGCATGGGGCTGCTGCACGACATCACGGGAGCGACATCCATAGAGCGAGTGAACATCATCGGCTCGCAAACCAATGTCCACGACGACCACACGGTAACAGTCCATGTAACGTTGCAGGTGCACGGCCTTAAACAACTCAGTCGCCTTTTCTCGCGTATTGAAGGCGTTCGAGGCGTGCACTCGGTGAGCCGCACGATCCAGTCGGTCGCGCCTACTCCCAATTAGGCGTCGGCAACTAGCCAAGCGGCGCCATTCAAGGCATACTGTTTGGGTTGTAAACCAAAGAATCACCGTGTGGCATAGTCGCACCGCCCGTAGAGTCGCAGGAGGAATCCTTTGCCAGCAGACAAGTCAGCCCGAACCCAGGAACGTCGTCGAGTCATCAACCGCCTGGTGCGCACGCGCAGCCGGACCGCCGTCAAGCGTGCGGTAGCAGCGATCGCCAATGAGCCGGCCGAGGCGGCGGGGACAGTGGTCAGCGCCATCAGCGCGTTGGATCGGGCCGCGAACAAGGGCATCATCCACAAGAACAACGCGGCACGCCGAAAGTCCCGACTGGCGAAGCGCCTCAACGCGGCAAACGCCAAGTAAGCTTCCCTGACACGCGAAAAAGGCCGGCCGTTTGCCCGGCCTTTTTCTTTGCTCATTCGCCTGCCCACTACGGACACGCCGGAATCTGTGACAACTGGCCGTTGACCGGTTGCCCTGAGCGGACTAGGCTCTCTCTAGAACATGTGTTCCCCGGAGGGTACCAATGGCACTACTGAACGAACGGCAACAAGAGATCTTAGATTTCGTACGCGAGTACCACCTCGACCGCAGCTATATGCCATCGGTCCGCGAGATCCAGGCCGCGTGCGACATCAGCTCCACGTCGGTGGTCGACTACAACCTCCGCATCCTCGAGCGCGAGGGCTTCATCCGGCGCTCGCCCGACATCTCACGTGGCCTGGAGCTCGTGGGGGTCAAAGAGAAGGAACCCCAGATAGAGGTCTTTCAGATCCCGGTCCTTGGCTCTATCGCTGCCGGTGAGCCGATTCCGGTACCTGAGTCCGAAGACTGGCACTCTGAGGGATCCGAGACCATCACGCTGCCGCCGGAACTCGCCACCCGCAACCCCGACGAACTCTTCGCTCTACGTGTGAAGGGTTACTCGATGATCGACGCGCTAATAACCGACGGCGACATCGTGGTGCTAACGCCCACGTCACAGGCCCGCAATGGCGACATGATCGCCGCTTGGTTGCCGATGGAGGAGACGGCGACACTCAAGCGTTTCTTCCTCGAAGGCGACCAGGTGCGCCTGCAGCCAGAGAACAAGCAGATGGATCCGATCTTCGTGGCTGCTGACAGGGTCCAAGTACACGGACGCGTCGTTGGCGTCATCCGTCGGATGAACTAGACACGGCTCCGGTAGGGGCATCCCGACTGTACGGTGACGTATCATCAGGGAGTGTTCAACGTACGTCTTGCCCGACCCTCCGAAATTTCACTTATCGTCGACTTTCAACTCCACATGGCAGAAGAGAGCGAGGGTTTCGCTCTCAATCGAGAAACGCTTACGGCGGGCGTTACCGCAGTCTTCGACGGCAGTGCGCGCGCCGATTACTGGATCGTCGAGCAGGACGGGACCACGGAGGGCATGGCGATGACGGTGCCTGAGTGGAGCGATTGGCGCAATGGGACGGTGCTCTGGCTCCACTCGGTCTACGTGGCGCCAGACGCGCGCCGCCACGGCGCCTTCCGGGCGATCTACGATCACCTGCTCAAAACCGTGGAGGCAACCGATGAGCTGAAAGGCTTGCGTCTTTACGTGGATAAGACCAACGAGCGCGCCCAGCAGGTCTACGAGGCCATGGGGATGACCCGCGACCACTACCACCTCTACGAATGGCTCAAGCCAAATCCAGGGTGACCCCTCGACCCCTATCTTGGGCCGTCGCTTACCGACGGCAATCGTGGGTTGGGTTAGGGCACCGCTGATAGCTGGCAAGCGAGAGGAACATCCGAACCCTCGCCATCTAGAGCCTTAGCTACAGCCCAGCGGCAGCTTATCGTCCCGCGGTGACGTAGACCGCGACCGCGTCTAGTCGGAGGAGGGGAGGGCCTTGGCGGCGAGGAGAGCCATCGGTACTCCATCGCAGCAGATCACCCCGGTGCCTGCTTTCGTGCAGAGCAATGTCGCCTCACAGGCCGCGCATTTGTAGCGCTTGCCCAATCGATTGGCGCCGTCCGCTCCTGCGTTGGCGCAAGAGACATCGCCGGCCCCAGCTTTGGTAACCATGTACTGCGCTCCATGATCACTACACTCGACGCGCTTCCCCATCACTGACGGCACGATTCACCTCGCCCTTGCGGCCTTGCTAGCCAACTCGCCCATGATAGCAAAACCCTCGCCGATTCCGAATTGTTGGCACTCGTTCTCAGGCGGTCAGGGTTGCGGCAGCTCAGATGCGCCCTTATCCTCGCGCCGACCAACCACCTGGAGCGTGCGCATGGCCATCGCCTCGCAGATCAAACAGTACATGGCGGACAGCTCGTGGATCCGCCGCATGTTCGAACTCGGTATCGCCATGAAACGTGAGCGGGGCGAGGAGAACGTTTTCGACCTCTCGCTGGGGAATCCGGTGATGGAACCACCCCCAGAGTTCATGGCGGAGATGCGGCGGCTACTGGACGGCCCCCCAGCCGGATCGCACCGCTACATGCCCAACGCCGGCTACGTCGAGACTAGGGCCGCGGTAGCGTCCGCGCTTGCGGAGGAGACGGGACTCGCGTACGGCCCAGAGCATGTGCTGATGACCGTGGGCGCGGGTGGCGGGATTAATGCCGTGCTACACGCCCTCTGCGAGCCGGACGACGAGGTGGTGATCTTCGCGCCATTCTTCGCTGAGTACCTGTTCTACACAGCCAACCATGGCGCCAAATCCGTCACCGTCAACTGTGACGCCGAGTTCACGCCGAACCTCGATGAGTTGGAGGCGAAGATCACGTCGCGGACTAAAGTCGTGATGGTCAATTCTCCCAACAACCCGTCGGGGCGGGTGTACACCGAAGCATTCGTCCGCGATCTAGGGAGACTGCTGCAACGGAAGGGCCTCGAATTGGGAACGGAGATTTATCTGCTCAGTGATGAGCCATATCGGAAGATCATCTTCGACGATCAGCTTTATCCTTTCCCCCAGCTTGCGTACGACAAGACGATCACCGTGACGTCGCACTCCAAGGATCTGGCATTACCCGGCGAGCGCATCGGCTACGTGGCGGTGCATCCAGGCTACGAAAGCGCCGGCGAGCTCATGGACGCGTTCGTATTCTGCAATCGCGTCCTGGGCTTCGTGAATGCGCCTGCGATGATGCAACACGTGGTCCGCGCGCTCCAGCACGTGACGGTGGATGTGAGCGACTACCAACAGAAACGGGATTACGTATACGGAGTACTAACTGACGCGGGCTACCGGGTGTTCAAGCCAGAGGGCGCCTTCTACATGTTCCCCGAATCGCCGGTGAAGGATGAGATGCGACTGGTGGAGGCTCTACAGCGCCATGGTGTGCTCGTCGTACCAGGACGAGGTTTCGGGATGCCAGGCTATTTCCGCATCTCGTACTGCGTAGACCAGCACGTCCTGGAGGGTGCGGCGCCGGGATTCCTAGCGGTAGCCAAGGAGCTTGGCGTGACGGGCTAACCGGTGCGGTGCGAGGGACGACCCGGTATCATGCGAGGAGCGCAACCGACCTATACCACGTAGTTCCTAGGTAACGTAGCCCATCAGCATTCGTAGGCAAGGGCCCGGGGGAAGTCATGTTCCAGCCAGTGCAATTCGGCAGAGATAATCAGCTCAGAACGCGCATGTTCATCACCATGCTCGGGCTCGGCCTGCTCTACGGTCTGTTCATGTGGATCGCCTGGCAGTTCAGCCCGTTCTACCTCGTCATCGCGCTCGTCATGGTCATCATCCAATTCTCGTTGTCGGACAAGATGGTTCTTGGGTCGATGCGGGCAAAGGTCGTCAGCCCCGCCGACGCCCCAAAACTCCACCGGATGGTGGACGACCTGAGCCTGAAGGCGGGCATCCCCAAACCGAAGGTGGCTATCTCCGACATGGCCACCCCCAACGCGTTCGCGACAGGACGTAGCCAGAAGCACGCCGCAGTCGCTGTGACCTCCGGGCTCCTGAACATCCTCGACGATGACGAGCTCGAAGCCGTCCTCGCGCACGAGATCAGCCACATAAAGACGAAGGACGTGGTTGTGATGACCTACGCGTCCTTCTTCCTGATCGTGGCGGCGACGATGTCGTCTTTCCTGATGTTCTCTGCCATCTTTGGCGGCATGGGCCGCAGCAGGAACAACAACGCGGGCAGCGTTGTCTTGGTCGCGCTGCTGGTCACGTTCATCGTGAGGATCATCGGGAGCATGCTGGTGGCAACGCTCTCGCGTTACCGTGAGTTCTCAGCCGACAGAGGAGCCTCAGCCTTAACGCAGAAACCCCTGGCTCTGGCCTCAGCACTTCAACGACTCCAGGGCTCGCTGGTCAGCGTGCCCAAGCAGGACCTACGCAAGGCCGAAAGCATGAACGCCTTCTTCATCATGTCAGCGGTCGGCCCTGGGCTTGCGGAGCTATTCGCCTCTCATCCATCGACGGCAAAGCGAATCCAGCGTCTCCAGCAGTACGACCAACAGATGGCGTTCTTGAGGTAAGCCCACCGTGTGTCTAATCAGTTTCAAACGAACCCCAAAGCACTCGACTTGGCCGGAGGCCATGGCGGCCATGGCCCGCAACAGCGACCGGCTGGCGCAGCAGCTCAACACGGTCACGACGGGCAAAGTAGGCGTGCTGGTGCGGCCCACCGAAGACCAGTCCCACACGCAGACGAGGGCCGAGCTAGAGCGGGCGCTCACCGGCATGGACCGGACGCGGCACCACTTCAACGTGACGGTTGATGAAATGGGTCACGGCTGGGTGATCCTGAAAGGCGAGGATCTGCACGAGCTCGCGCAGGGCGCTGCACAGATGGGCGACGTATTCGCGACAGCAGGACTAGGCGACCGGGTCGTCGCGGCGGTGTTCCCGTTCAGCTGGCACGATTCGACCAGCCAGCGTGACCGCCCTATCTACTGGCTATACCAGCCACGCATTCGCAGCTTCACTCCGTTCGTCCCCGACGGTGACCCCAACAACGAGCGTCGAGATCACGATCTCGAAATCAGGATGGAAGCGGCTATCCGGCGCGAGTTACCCACCGAGCGCCAGACAGCGGAATGGTTCCCTATCTGGGGCATGCCGGTCTAGCTATCGTCCCCGTATCGACGGTTTGCGCAGATCCCAGTTGCTGCCGTTAGGCGCCGCTACACTTCACCCAAGACGACATTGATTCAGGGATATCACCGCTCACCAGGTAACCGCCTAGTTGCAGCGCGCCGTTGATCGCGGTGCGCTGCAACTAGCTCGCGCGTTTGGGGCGATTCCGGATCAGCGCCCTATAGGCCCAGACAAGCTCAACCAGGTCCAGCACGGCGAGCAGCAGTAGTCCGATCCAGAATGCGACCCCCAGGACCAGCACGAGGGCCATCACAAACAATGCCGTGACCGCTAAGCCCCCCAGCACCAACACACCTATGCGGGTCGTACGATCCATCCCTGTACTCCTGAGCGCCCGACTCTAAGCCTGCGCTCAAGTATAGGCGCGGCCTATTGACGACCATCTACGGCAGTATATAGTTACAGTAGTACCCCTACCGCGGGGGTATGGGTTAGTAGGAGCGAGTATGCTTCCCGACACAAAAGCAAACGCCCTTAAGCGACTGAACTACATCTCCGGCCACCTGGACGGTATCAAGAAAATGGTGGAGGCCGAGACGTACTGCGTCGACGTGCTCAAGCAAACGCATGCGGTACGGCGGGCCATCGAAAAGCTCGAGGCGCTCATGCTCCACGGCCATCTGCGGTCGTGCGTGGTGGAGGGAGTGAAAGAGGGACGCGAAGACGAGGTGCTTGGCGAATTGCTGGAGCTCTACGAAGTAGCGAATCGCTAGCCATGGCAACCGACACTCAGCAACCGAAGCGTTCAGGCGAGAACAAGCGCGTCAGCGTCCTCCTACCCATCGAGGGCATGACGTGTGCGGCGTGCGTGTCGACCGTCACAGGCGCGATCGAACACGTGCCAGGCGTGAGCCAGGTCATGGTCAATCTCGCGACCGAAACGGCATTGATTGAGTACGACGCCGCGCAGGTCGACGTCAACGGGCTGATCAAAGCGGTCGCCCGCTCCGGCTACGGCACTGCCGAGGAGACCGCCACCGTTTCGGTCGGCGGGCTCGCCGACGCCAGCACCGCCAATATCATCGAGACGACGCTCCGGAAGCTCGGGGGCGTACTCGCTACTGCGGCGAACCCCGCCACCGAGCAGGTCAGCGTCACCTTCGTCCCCGGTACGGTCGCGCCCGGCGACCTTCGAGAAGCCATCCGATCTGCGGGCTACGAACCAGGGGAGATCGCGAGCGCCGACGCACTGGAACTCGAGATGAGTCGCTTGGCGCGCAGCGCCGAGGTGCGAAAGCTCTGGAACAAGGTCATCGTCAGCGCCATCGCGACCACGGCCATCATGGTGCTCATGTTCGTCCCCGCCATCGGCCGCACGATTGGCATGACGTGGGTCAATATCGCCGCGCTCGCACTCGCCACCCCGGTCCAATTCTGGGCAGGTTGGCAGTTCTATACAAGTGCCATCGCGGCGGGGCGACACCGCACGTCCAACATGAACACACTCATCGCCCTCGGCACGAGCGTTGCGTACGGCTACAGCTTGCTAGTAACCGTCTTCGGCGGCCTCGTCGAGGGCGAGGAGTCCATCTACTTCGACACCTCCGCCATGATCATCGGCATCATCCTCATCGGTCGCTTGCTGGAGGCTCGCGCCAAGGGCAACGCGTCTGAGGCGATCCGGGCACTGATGGCGATGCAACCACGTACCGCCCACGTACTTCGCGACGGCGAAGACACAGAGCTTGCTATCGCCGACGTCGTCCCAGGCGATCTAGTGGTCGTGCGACCCGGCGAGCGCATGGCGGTGGACGGCGAGGTGATTGAAGGCGCATCGGGTGTCGACGAGTCGATGCTCACCGGTGAGAGCCTGCCCGTGGAGAAACACGCAGGCGATGGCGTATTCGGCGGCACCATCAACCAGACCGGCAGCCTGACGTTCCGAGCGACCAAGGTTGGAAGCGCGACGGCAATGGCCCAAATCGTACGCATGGTCCAGCAGGCGCAGGGCTCCAAAGCGCCCATCCAGCGCCTCGCGGATACCGTTGCGTCCTACTTCGTGCCAACTGTGCTGGCGATAGCCACGCTAACGTTTGTGCTGTGGGTCACCTTTGGGCCAGATCCAGCCTTCAACTTGGCGATGCTCAATACGGTAGCGGTGCTCATCATCGCTTGCCCCTGCGCCCTCGGCCTGGCCACACCCACGGCTGTCATGGTCGGCACCAGCGCCGGTGCACACCGAGGAATCCTTGTGCGCGGGGCCCACGCGCTGGAACAGGCGCACAAGGTGGACGTTGTCGTGTTCGACAAAACGGGCACGCTCACCCTTGGCAAGCCACAGGTGACCGATATCTTGGTCAGGGGAGAGTCCGACACAGAGGTGCTACGGCTCGCGGCATCTGTGGAGCAATTCAGTGAGCACCCGCTCGGAGCGGCCATCGTCGCAAGCGCCAAAGAGCGAGGGCTCGCCCTCTCCAAGGTCGACGCTTTCCAGACGGCGCCGGGCCTGGGCGTCCGTGCCGAAGTGGATGGCGAATCGATCACGGTGGGCAGCATGAAGCTCGCGGCGCAGGCCGGAGTAGAGATAGACGGTCCAGCCGAGAACTCAGCCAGATTGCTGTCAAAGCAGGGCAAGACCCCTATGGTAGTGCTCCGTGGCATGGCGCTCCTGGGTGTGCTTGCCGTCGCGGACACGGTGCGCACCGAGTCAGCTGAGGCGGTAGCCCAACTACAGACACTCGGCATCGACGTAGTCATGCTCACGGGCGACGGTGAGGCGACGGCCCGCGCGATCGCATCGGAGCTGGGTATCGAGCGAGTGATAGCCGAGGTCATGCCATCGCAGAAGGCCGAGCAGGTCGCACAGCTGCAGGCCGAGGGCCAGAAGGTGGCGATGGTGGGCGATGGAGTCAACGACGCTCCGGCGCTCGCCGCTGCCGACGTTGGCATAGCCATCGGCACGGGCACCGACATTGCGTTCGAGACAGCGGACGTGGCGCTCATGCACGCGGACGTCCGCGGCGTGGCGACTGCCATCGCGCTATCCAAGGCGACCATGCGAGCGATCCGGCAAAATCTCGTGTGGGCCTTCGGATACAACGTGGTGCTCATACCAGTCGCAGCAGGCGGGCTCTACCTGATCTTCGGGCAGGGAGGGGCACCCGATTCGCTCCGCTGGGCCCTCGGCGACAGCGGATTCCTGAATCCGATGCTGGCAGCGGTGGCGATGGCCATGAGCTCAGTGTCGGTCGTCAGCAACAGCCTGCGCCTGCGCCGATGGGGCAGGCAGCCCGAGCAGGACGCATAGGCGCGGACAAGACCCCACGACCCCTGAACTAGTACCAAGGAGCAATCGATGACGCAGTTAGACGTTATATTCGGCAAACCTGGCGACACCGCGATCGACCCGGTCTGCAAGATGACCGTGCAGAAGGCCAGCCCCGCGGGCGGCATCGCCGAACACGAGGGGAAGACCTACTACTTCTGCAACCCCGGTTGCCGCGAAGCGTTCGTCGCCGAACCCACGAAGTTCCTGAACAGCGACGAGGCCGACGCCGGCCACATGGGCCACCAGCACTAGGCCCCCCCTAGGGAGGGATGCACCCGCTGGCTCCCAACCGCTATCTAAGAGAGCGATGGACGACTTATGACCACGCTGACCGCTACCACTATCGTCGCCTATCTGCCCGGAGGGATGCTCTCCGCGGACCTCCTGGGTAAGCGATGGCACGGCGCTAACATTCGCGCGCTCGGATTAGGCAACGTCGGGGCGGCGAGCGCCGCAGAGGCGTTCGGAGCGCGAGCCGGTGCGATGGTCGTCGACGCGACCAAGGGCGCAGCGGCGGCCGGGCTGGCAAACGGGACACAAGCTGCAGGTGAGCTCGTGGAAGATCCAATCGGCGGTCTTCTTCTGGACCACGGGCGTGAACTCGCGCAGCACATCCCCGCCACACATCCACCTAAAGATGACCGTTTGATGCGGGGCACCCACACTTCCGACCCTAGCGCGCCGCTTGACGGCCATCCATGCGAGCAATGCGGACGTCAATCACGGCCGCCTGGCCGGCGTGGACACGCTCCAGGCCTCGCCTGATTGCAGGCTCGATCTCGGCGGGGTCTTCGACTGTCTCGCCGTACGCGCGGCACGCCTGGACGAGGACAGCATAGTCGGGCGACGGGTCGATGGCGGTGCCTAGGAAGTCGTTGTTGGTCTTACCCACTCCGTCCGGGTAGTAGCGACTCCAACTGTTGACCGTGGCCATGTGCTGAGCATTGTTGTAGATGATCGTCAGAAACGGAGTGTTGTATTTCTCCGCTGCCCAGAATGCCGAAGTCGGCCGGGCGAACACGAACGAGCCGTCGCCCTCCAGCGCGATGACGTCTCGATCGGGATTCGCGAGCTTGGCGCCGATGGCCGCACCGAGCCCCCAACCCAGGCTGGAACCACCCGACGTGAACACCGTTCCCGGTACTTTCCTGTCCGACATGGCGATCCATGGCCAACCACCAGACATGCCCTCGTTCATGACGATAGCGTCGTCAGAGATCACCTGCTCTAGGCAGTACGCAGCCCACAGTGGGTGGATCGGACGCTCGTCCTTGTGAGATAACGCCGTCTCCTCAAGGCGGGCGCGCTCAGCGACGGTGTTGGCGGTGTATCTCTCGATGCGCCTGGCTGCCCGAGCCTTATCGGTGTCGGTCATACGTGCCTTCAACGCTTCGAGCAGCGCGGGCAAAGCGATCTTGGATGATGCATGCATCATCAGGTCAGCGGGGTAGGACCACATGGGGATGGTGTCCTTGGTGGGGTCCATGTCAATCCAGGCCACCTTGGCGCTGGGCTCCAGCGTCTCCTGGTCAGGGATCCACGGGTTGTCGTGATCGACGACGAAGATCACGTCCGCGTCCTTCACGCTTGGTGCGCCACACGTCATGGCGTTCAGCGGGTGCTGCGTGGGGAAGTTCAGCCGTGTGCCGATGGCACCCTGGACCGGCGCGCCGGTGAGCTCCGCGATCTCAGTGAGCACGGACACCGTCTCTATGTAGCGGCCCGAGGAGCCCACGATGATCAGAGGATTCTCCGACCCAGCAAGCCAGTCAGCCAGCAACGCCAGCGACCCCGGGTCAGCGGCGGGAGCCGAGGGCTGACCATGGCGGCCAGGCGGCGGGAGCTGCAACTCGGTCATCTTCTCGATGAGAAGCTCCCTCGGGAGCGTCATGTACACCGGCCCCGCGGGTTCCGCTTCAGCGACCTGATGCGCCTTCGTCATCACCCAATTGAGGCTTTCGTTATTACGCAGCTCATAGTCCCATTTAGTGAACGTACGCACGATTCCGTTCTGGTCGGGCTGCTCCTGGATCCAATGGATGTTCATGTCCTTGCCGCCGCGCACTGCTCCCCCGATCGTCGATGGGGCACGCCCAGCGAACACCATGATGGCCACGCGATCCCGTTGAGCGTCGTGGTACGCGCCACCGATGTTTATGGTTCCTGCGTCCACGTGCACGAGCACCGCCTGGGCGCGGCCCGTGTTCTGGTAGTACCCGTGGGCCGCGAACATGGCCGTGGTCTCATCGATGCACAGGATGATCTGGGGAACCGTTCGCTCCTGCTCCATCATGCGCTGGATGGCCTCCAGGATGGGGAATACGTCGGTGCCCGAGTTCAGGAAGATGTACTCAACGCCATTGTTGTTGAGCATCTCGACGAACGCTTCGGCCCCGTCCTCAACCGGGATCGCTAGGAGCCTGCGTTCTGCTGAGTCGTTGGTAGTTGCCATCTTCCCTCTCCATGTGACCTACGAGTTGGCGATCTAATCTACGAGGCCATAGAAACGCGCTGCAGTGTCGTGGAGCAGCGCCTGCCGCTGCGCCCCGGTGAGGTTCTGTATCCGGTGCAGCGATTGCGGGTACTCGCAGTCCCAGTGCGGGTAATCTGACGCGTACATCACGGTGTCCGCGCCGATCACGTCCATAACGTGGGAAAGCATGCGTTCGTTGGACTCACACCCGAAGAATATGTCGCCACTCGCGTGGACGTAGGAGCTGGGCACGTTCTTGACCAACGGTGCGTCCACGGCGCCACGGCTCTCGTACTCCTCGTCAAGGCGGTCCAGCCACCAGGGCACCCACGTGGCGCCGGTCTCGAGGAACGCGAACCTGACCGAGGGGAACTTATCGAACACTCCCTCGAACATCATGCTCGTGAAATGACGCAGGATGCCGAAGGGATGAGCGACTGAATGCGCCTGAATGAACTTGGGGAACACCTCTGCGCCGAGTGCATTGCTGGAACCCGACGCGTGCACGGTCACAGGGAAATCGAGCTCAGCGGCAGCCGCATAGACGCCATCGAATCGTTCGTTCCCAAGCAGGTGCGTACCATCGGCAGGGAACATGACCCCCGCCAACCCAAGCTCCTTCGACCGTCGCAATTCAGCCTCGGCTGCATCCTGGTGGTGCGTTGGCAGCAAGCCCACCGCCAGGAGTCGACCGCTGCTGGGCTCACAGATGTCGCCGGCGACCCACGTGTTGTAAGCACGGCAAAGTGCCGCCTGGTAGTCAGGGTCCTTCACGAACCCCGAGAACAGGCCCAGCGTGGGAAAGAGAATGCTCTTGGCCATGGGGCCTAGATCCAGCGCGTCCAACCACTCCTGCGTGGTGCGAGCGCGGCCCTTGAGCAGACGCGTCCCTAGATTGCGGTCGACGCCATCCAGTGGAACCAGCGCTGATGACTCCATGGGAGTGCTTCGGAATTCTCGATACGGCTCCTCAAGCAGCTCAGCGAGCCGCTTCGGGTTCTCCATGACATGGCCATCGCCGTCGATGGCTGAGACCTGCATCGGAGCCATGACTCCCCTTATCCCCTGCTACTCGCCACCGTTGACCAAGATGGTCACCCCGTTCACGAATGACGCGGCGTCGGAGGCCAGGAACCCCGCGACACCAGCGATGTCGTCGGCCACACCCACTCGGCCAACCGCTATCCGCTCCGCGGCACCAGCCATCTCGGGCCGTACGTAGCCGGCTGGCCGCGGCGTTTCAATAGTGCCGGGCGCTATGCACACTGCACGCACGTCCGGACCCCACTGTTGCGCCATGCGGAGTGTCATCTGGTGAACCGCTGCCTTTGCGGCCCCATACGCGGTGAGATCGCCTGTGCGTGAGCCCGGGTTCGCAAAACCGGAAGACGACCCTACGTTGATGATAACGCCTCTACCACCAGCCTTCATGTGCGGCACGACAGCTTGCGCGCACAGGAAACCTGTCTTCACGTTGGATTCGAAAGTCGTCATGAAGTCATGCTCGCTCATGTCCAACAGCGCAGCTCGGTGGTACTGCGGCATGTCCGGGTTCCGAGCGAACGTCCCCCCCGCGACGTTCATGAGGATGTCGATGCGGCCGAACCGCTTCATGGTCTGCGCCACCATGCGCTTGACCTCATCCGCATTGGCGACATTGGCGGCAATACCCAACGCCTCCACGCCCCGCGATTCTATGTCCGCTACGATGGGCGGGATCGAATCGGCGGGGACACTTGCGATAACGACGTTCGCTCCAGCGTCGGCGAAGGCGCGCGCACTGGCGCTGCCGATCCCCCCGCTACCACCGGTCACGATCGCGACGCGCCCTTCCAACGAGTAACGCGAAAAGTCCATTGGTGCTCTCCTACAGCTAGATTGATCGCCCGCAAACGTACGGGCTACGCCCCACCGTTGAGGTCCAGGTATGAGGCGTTGAAGAAAGCGCCCGCATCGGACGCGATGTAGACAGCTGCGGCCGCGATGTCCGCTGGCGTACCGAAACGTCCGATCTGAATCTCCGCCAACGATTTTGCGCGGCGTTCAGGTGCTTCGGTCCGCACTCGGCGCGGCGTCATGAAGTGGCCGGCGTTGATGCAGTTAACGCGGATGTTCGGCTCCCATTCCTTTGCCATGTTCCGCGTAAGGTGCATGACAGCGGCCTTGGTCATGTTGTACACGCTCATCACAGGCTCAGGCATCCGATATTCGCGGGCACCAATGGACGACATGTTTATGACCACGCCCTTGCCACGCTCAAGCATGTGCGGAACGATCTCGTGGCAGCAGACGAACACGGAGCCCACGTTGATGTTGAACGCCTCCATTAAGTCGGCCTTGTCCATATCGAGCAGGCGGCCTCGGCTGAACGTGGGGCCCTGCGAGCCACCGACCACGTTCATCAGGATGTCAATCTGGCCGAACCGCTCCAGCGCCGCGTCCCGCATGCGGGCGACCGACTCAATGTCGGTAACGTCGGTGGAAACGCCCAGCACCTGACCACCCTTCGCCTCGATCTCAGCAACGACGCTGTCGATCTTTTCCTGCGTTCGCGCCGCAACCACGACGCTGGCTCCGGCATCCACGAAGCCGTGGGCGATCATGCGCCCAATACCGTCGCTCCCCCCAGTGACGACCGCGACTCGCCCCTTAAGCGAGAAGAGATCTAGGGAAAACTGGGGGACTTCATTCTGTGTTGTCATTGGCAATCTTTCCCTGTGTCTAAACCTGTCTAGTACCAGCCGTGCCCACGAATAAGGCCACGCAGGTATGCGACCTGTCCGACGTGCTGAATGTTGTCGTTGAGGATCACCGCAAGACGCTGGGTCGTCGGCTGCGGAGGCCTTCCGGGGATGGTGGACTCCACCACACGGTCCATGTCCGCTTCCGTGAGACCTTCGATTATCGCTAAGCTCTTCTCAGCGACCGCGTCGAAGTAGCCCACCAGCGTCGCGAAATCCTTGGGGTCGAACAGGTGAACGTCGGCTGGCGCGAACATGGGTAGCTCACCGGCCATGCCGAAGCGGGCGCCCCAGCCGCCAGATTCCCAGATCGAGGTCTCTCCTACGATGCTCGCAGATATGTTGTCGCGCGTGCGGGTGAGGTGCCACACCAGCCAACCGATGGGATTGCTCTCCTGTCCGGCAGGTTGGTTCTGCAGCTCATCCGTGCTCAGGTCTTCCAATGCGCGCCGCAAGTCGGTATCGGATCGCCGGATGGCGGCAACATACAGGTCAGTCGTGCTCATGGGATTTCCTTCTGGCGGGCGAAAGCGAGTTTAGATATTCATCCAGCCGAAGCCTTCAACCAGGCCGCGCGCATACATCACTTGCCCCGCATGTTGAGTGTTGTCCGAGATGATGCTCACCAGGCGCACTCCCACGGTCGGCAGCGGGTTGTACTGCGGCTCGTCAATCTCCGCTTCGAGGTCGCCAGGCTTCACAGTCGCGAGGTACTGCTTCGCGCGATCATAAACGGCATCTGCGTAGCCCAACGAAAGGGCACCGGAATCGACCTTGAGGGCCGCCACCTGCTCCAGCGTGTGACCCGTACCGATCTCCTTCTGGTCCTTCGCCATGCCGAACTTCTCGTGCCAGCCATCGGAGACCCACAACTGCGGTACCTCCAGGAGGTCGGAGATGTGGTGGTCTTGCACGCGGCATAGGTGCCACGCCAACCAGGCCATCGAGTTCGACTCCGGCGTCGGCTGCGCATTCAGCGTCTCGACGGCGACACCATCGATAGCGCGGTGCAGAATCCGGTTCACTCGACCCAGCGCATCAGCTACGACCTCGGCTCCGTCCATGTCTATCTCCTAACTTGCGTGGGCCCGCGCATCATTCCAGGAGTTGTCACGTGATTCGTCGTGTTCTAGAGGCGGCATCACGCCCTCCTTGCCAGCGGGCCACATGATAGCGCACGCCCCCATGCTATGATGCCCCTAGGTGGTTCCACCCATGCCCACAGGCCCGCAGAAGCGCTCCGTCGACGTCCGTGTTTTCCCTGCTTTCAGAGGTCTTGTAAAGATGCCTTTCGCGCGGCGCGCCGCCGTCGCAGCACTGAAGGTGGCTGACCCCAACGGTGAGCGGAACGTGAGCGTGGTGGTCGCGGATGACGACACGCTCCACAATCTGAACCTACGCTACCGGGGCTTCGACGAGCCCACTGACGTCTTGTCGTTCGGCGATGAAAGCGACGCCTCCTTGGCTGAAGAAAACGCCGACGACGGCCCCGCGTTCCCCGACCTGCCCGGCGAATCTCTCCCGCTTGGAGAGATCGTGCTGTCCTACCCCTTGGCTGTTCGACAGGCAGGCGAGCACAATGTCACCGTTGACAACGAGGTGGCGCTGCTCATCGTCCACGGCGTCCTGCATCTACTGGGACACGACCATGCCAAGCCAGACGAGAAGGCGACGATGCAGGTGCTTGAAGCACAAGCGCTGACAGCGCTTTTCCCCAAGCGAATCGGGGCCACCCAGGAGGCGAGTAGATGAGCGGCGAGGTGCTTTACCGCAAGTGGCGGCCCCCACGCTTCGCCGACATCGTCGGCCAAGGGCCCATCACGCAGACCCTCACCCAGGCCATCGCCACCGGGCGTACCGCACACGCCTACCTCCTCTGCGGCCCCCGGGGGACCGGCAAGACATCCACCGCCCGCGTGTTGGCCAAGGCTCTCAACTGCACGATGCGCCCACCTGGTTTCGGGGACCCCTGCGGGAACTGCGACGCCTGCCTCGCCATCGAGCGGGGTAATTTCGTGGACCTCATTGAGATTGACGCCGCCAGCAACCGTGGCATCGACGAGATGCGCGACCTTCGCGAGAAGGTTCGCTTCCTGCCCACCCAGGGCAAGTACAAGGTCTACATTATCGACGAGGCGCACGCGCTCACCAACGACGCGTTCAACGCGTTCCTCAAGACCCTGGAGGAGCCGCCGCCGCACAGTGTGTTCATCCTCGCGACCACCGAGCCCCACCGGCTGCCTGCCACCATCATCTCGCGTTGCCAGCGATACGACTTCCATCGTATCTCCCCCAGCGACGTCGCTAAACGACTAGCGGAGATCGCCACGGCCGAAGGCGTGGACGTTTCGCTAGAAGTTCTCCGCACGGTATCCCGAGCTGCAGGTGGCAGCCTCCGCGACGCCACCAACATGCTAGACCAACTGATCACCTCGTTCGGCGCTAACGTCCAGATCGAACAAGTGCGTGAGTTGCTCGGCATCGGTGGCGAGGAGCGCGCCGTCGCTCTGGTCAAGCACCTGCTGACAAGCAACACCACCGCAGCGTTGGAGTTGATCAACACGGTCGCATCTGAGGGTCAGGACATCCGGCCGCTCCATCGCCTCACCGTCGATTTCCTTCGTGCAGCACTTCTGATGAAGTCCGGCGTCAAGGACTCCCTCGAGCTCTCCAAAGAGGCGTACACCGAGTTGTCGTTCGCAGCAAGGAACGCCACCATTGAGCACCTACTGCGAGCGTTGCGCCTATTCGGTCAGGTGTCTCTAAAGTTCGACCAGCCGTCGCCGCTGCCGCTGGAGCTCGCGACGGTTGAGCTTAGCCTCGACCCGCAACCCGTGATCGTCGCGCAGGTCGCCCCGATGACACCTGCGCCTGTAGCAGCGCCCGCGCCTCAGCAGGCGCCACCGAGGCCAACGCAACAACCAACGTACACGTCGCCGCAGCCGCACCCGCAGCAAGCCCCGGCGCAGCCTCAGCCCCAGCGGGCACAACCGACGCCAGCGCAAGGCCAACGTCCTCCGCAGGCCCCCGCTATCGCGCGTCCAGTCGAACCACCGCCACTAGTGTCCATCGATCCCAACGCGCCGGTCGAAGAACGTCTCGTCGCGGCCTGGCCCACCATCCTTCGGGCGCTGAGCCGCGTGCCGCGCCGCCGTTTTGACGTGGCCGCATTGTTCCGGAGCTCCACCAAGCGCCAGATCATCGGCACGGAACTGCTGGTCCGCTTCACCCACACCTCCAACAGCGAACGGCTCCAAGACGAACTCGAAGATCCGAGGTGCAGACTCGAAGTCGAGCGGATCCTCGAGCAGGCGCTTGGCGCGAGCTACACCATCAAGGTTGAGACCGACAGCAGTCGCAGCACCAGCAACCTCAACGCCGACCAGCCGGGACACCTCGTCCGCGCGGCCATGAGCCTGGGCGGCCAGGTGATCCAGAACCAAACTCCCACGCCTGAGCCTCCCGCTCCTGCCGCGCCTGCGATCGAGCCTCCAGCAGCGGCCGCCGTCGACCCACTGGTCGCACACGACGCTTCCCCCGTTCCCGACGACACACCTGCTACGCCCGCTATCGAGCCCGCAACAGTCCCCGTCGTCGACCCGGCGGTCGCACAGGACGCAGCACCAGTTGCCGACGACACACCTGCCGCCTTCGCGATCGAGCCCGAAACGGCGGCCACCAAGAACGACGAGGCGCCGGCGATGGCCCAGAACCTCTTCAACGAGATGCAGGCGATACCCCGCCCGCCACCAGTGGACGATCTAGACAACGAGCTTATGCCGGCGGCGGCCCTGCCCAGCAACCAGATCCCCGCGGACTACTTCCCGGGGCCAGACGAAGAGGAGATGAACGGGTGAACAGGAATTTCATGAAGCAGGCCCAGCAGATGCAAACTAGGCTCGCCAAGGCCCAAGAAGAGCTGGAGACCATGACCGTCGAAGCATCGTCCGGGGGTGGCGCTGTCAAATGCGTGGCCACGGGCAAGCAAACCATCGAGTCCATCACCATCGACCCCGGCGCCGTCGACCCTGACGATGTCGAAATCCTGCAGGATATGGTCCTGGCTGCGGTCAACGAGGCCCTAGCCAAGTCCCAGGAGATCGTTCAGGAGAAGATGGGTGCGATCACCGGCGGCATGAAGCTCCCGGGGATGTAGGACCGTGGCCTCCTACGGATACGACGGTAGCCATCCGTCGCTCGCCCCACCCGTCGCGCGCCTCATCGAGCAGTTGAACAAGCTGCCAGGGATCGGCCCCAAGAGCGCCCAGCGCCTCGCCTACTACGTGATCCGTATGCCCGCCGCCGACGCGACTGCGCTCTCCACCGCTATCGGCACGGTCAAGGATTCCATCACGTTCTGCTCCAGCTGCCAGAACATCACCGAATCAGACCCCTGCGGCGTATGCGGCAACCCCTCGCGAGACCGCACGTGCATCTGTGTGGTGCAGGAGCCCCTGGACGTGCTGGCGCTGGAGCGAACGTCGGTGTTCAGGGGCCTCTACCACGTCCTCCACGGCATCATCGACCCCATGAACAACGTCGGCCCTGAAGACCTACGCATCCGCGAGTTGCTCGCACGGCTCAGCGACGGCACGGTCCAGGAAGTCGTCGTCGCCACCAACCCCACGATCGAGGGTGAAGCGACCGCCATGTACATCCGGCAGATCGTCTCGCCGCTGGGCCCAAAGGTCACGCGGCTCGCACGTGGCCTGCCTGTCGGTGGCGACCTCGAGTACGCTGACGACCTCACGCTTACCCGCGCGTTCGAGGGCCGCGGAGATTTCTAGGCTAACCCCGCCGCTCATGGATCAGCATCGGTAGGAGCGCCGAGCCAGCGGCGACGGCAACGATGACCCACAGCCCACCCGCGAGGCTGCCCGTAGCGTCGCGCACCATGCCCATCATCAGAGGCCCAGCGAATCCGCCTATCTCGGCGACGGCAAAGAACACGCCGGCAGCACCGCCGACCCTCCGCGCTCCCACGCCCGGCGTCTCCATCAGCACCAGCGTGAGTACCTGCATCGCAGGCAAGCGTATGACCGTGCCCAGCAACACCATCGCGATCAGCCCCGGGCCAGTGAAGTACACGACCCCCACCGTGGTCAGCGCACCACCCATGAGCATCACCACCAGCCAGATCCCCCGTGACCCCAGCCGCGCCAGCGACGGCACGGCAAAGTTGGAGATCATAGCCACCCCGATACTCACCGCTACCCAGCGCCCCGCGGTCGCAAGCGACATGCCGGTTTCCTGAAGGATGGTGGGGAGCCAGGCGCCAAGGGCATGGTTCATGAAGAACACGGCGAATCCAAGCAGTAGCACCAACTGCATATTCCGGATCTTCAACAGACTCAAGATGCCCTGATTCTGGCGAGCATGCGGGGAGGCGTCGATGTTACGTTCATCGCGGTCCGATGCCCGATCTGGTGGAGCCTCAGGCGCGTCTTTGCCGAACACGAGCCACAACACCGTGACAACGAGCGTTATCGCGCCATAAACAATAGAGATGCCGCGCCATGACCCGGTCAGCGCGATGACTAAGCTTGCCGCCGTCGCCAAAGCGAACACCGAGCCGATGTCTCGCCCCACGATGTAAGCACCTGTCGCGGGACCACGGTCGTCGCCCGAGAACCACTGGGCGACGACTTTGGGCATACCGATGGAGACGATCGGGCCACCCGCACCGAACACCGCGACCGCCAACAACAAGGTAACGAAGTCGGTGGCGAGCCCACGCAGAACCAGCGATAGCAGCATCAGGCCCAGGCCCAGCGACACGGCGCGGCGGGCTCCCCAACGGTCCACCAGCGACCCGAGCGGCGACGATGTGCCGATGAACACCAACTGCCACACGCCGAGGACTAACCCCATCTGCCCTGAGGTCATCTCTAGGTCTTCGATGATCGGGTCCACCAATGGAGGTATAGACGCCGTCCCGAGTCCGAAGCAACCGTAAGCCATCGCGGCGAGCGCCAACATGCGCCAGCGCAAGGGGTCGTGGGCGACTCGCTTAGATGGTGGAGTTTGCACGGGGATGATCAGCCTACGAAGGGGTCTCGGGCATGGTAGCAGCACTCCTGGTTTGAAGAGATTCCCCCTTGGCCGAGGCCACCCAACCGGGTACCCTTGAAGGGATGTTTGACAACCTTACAGACAAGCTCACTGGAGTCTTCGCCAAGCTCGGCAACAAAGGCCGGATCACCGAGGAGGACGTAGACGCAGCCCTACGCGAGGTACGGCTCGCGCTGCTGGAAGCAGACGTCAACTTCAAGGTGGCCCGTGAGTTCGTGGGGGCCATCCGCGAAAAGGCGGTCGGCGGGGGAGTACTCAAGGGAATCGCTCCTGGCCAGGCCGTGGTCAAAATCGTCCACGACCAGCTGGTCGAGCTCCTCGGCGAGGGTGACCACACGCTCAAGCCCAAAAGCGCGCCACCCAACGTCATCATGCTCGTTGGCCTCCAGGGCTCGGGCAAGACCACCACCGCCGCCAAACTCGCGTTGCACCTGCGTCGCCAGGACCAGCGAGCACTGTTGATTGCTGCCGACATGCGGCGCCCCGCAGCGATAGACCAACTGGAGGCGCTGGGCAAGCAGCTCGACGTGCCGGTCTACCGAGAGAACGCGGGGCCCGACGATGCCCCCAAAGTCGCCGAGAACGGGATCAAGCGCGCCAAAGATATGGGCGTGATGTGGGCCATCGTCGACACCGGCGGCCGCCTGCACGTCGACGAAGACCTCATGGACGAGCTCGACGAGATGAAGCGCCGCATCAACCCCGTTGAGGTGCTGCTGGTCGTGGACGCCATGACCGGCCAGGACGCGGTGAATGCGGCCGACGAGTTCAACAAACGCACGGGCCTGACGGGCCTGATCCTTTCCAAGCTCGACGGCGACGCACGCGGTGGTGCGGCGCTCTCGGCGACACACGTGACCGGTGTGCCTATCAAATTCGCGGGCACCGGCGAGAAGGCCGACGCCCTCGAAGCGTTCCACCCCGACCGCATGGCCTCACGCATTCTCGGCATGGGCGACGTGGTCACGCTGGTGGAGCGGGCGCAAGAACAGTTCAGCGAGGAGCAGGCGGTCGAGCTCGAGCGCAAGATGCGCAAGGCGCAGTTCGACCTGGACGATTTCCTCACCCAGCTTCGACAGATCCAGAAGATGGGGTCCATCGCCTCTATCCTCGAGATGATTCCCGGCGCACGCGCACTGCGCGGCAAAATGCCAGCGGATGTTGACGACAAGAAACTAAAGCGCATGGAGGCGATGATCTCGTCGATGACCATGTGGGAGCGCCAACATCCGGAACGCATCAACGGCAGCCGCCGCAGGCGCATCGCCAACGGCTCTGGCACGACGCCAGCAGATCTGAATCAACTTCTGGCCCAATTCAAGCAGATGCAGAAGATGATGAAGCAGTTCGCCTCAGGGAAGATGAGCAAGCGTGGCCTCGCCGGCATGGGCATGCCTCGCATGTAGGTCCTCTCGGCCACGACGTGGCCGGGTACGGGAAGATCCTAGAGCACGTACAGCGGCGCGTCCGGGTTCGCCCCCGCGACGGAGAACCAGAGCACCTTCCTGCCCGGTAGCAGCGGCTACAACCGAGTCCCCAGGCGGTCGCGGGTCTAGCCTGCTTGCGCGGGGGCCTCGCCACCCTTGGCCAACCGCTGCTGCCGCAGGTGCGAGAAGAGGTACGTCGTCGCAATCCCACGGTATGGCACCCAGCGCTCTTTGCCGAAAGCCGAAAGCTCCGCCTCGGTGATTGTCGCTCCATCGAAGTAGAGATCTGATACCACGCGGCGCAGCGCGAGGTCTCCAGCAGGCAGCACGTCGACCCGGCCAAGTGCGCGCATCAGCATCCACTCCGCCGACCAGCGGCCGATGCCCCGCACCTTGGTCAACTCAGCGATGACCTGTTCGTTGTCCATGTCCACGAACCGCTCGATCTCAAGCTCTCCCTCAAGCGTGCGTCGGGCAGTGTCCTGGACGTATTCAACCTTGCGAGCGCTCAGCTTGTGGCCACGCAACTCGTCGGGCGTTGCGTTGTTGAGGCTCTCCGGCGTAGGGAACGCATACAGCGTATGGCCTTCTGCATCGACCGGTACGCCGTAGGCCTCTATGAGTCCCTCGCGGATCACCCGCGCCACGTTGGCTGAGATCTGCTGTCCGATGATCGCGACCACCAACGCCTCGAAAATGCTCTCCGCGCGCGGCGGCCGCAACCCTCGCATCCCGCCCACGGCTTCCGAAAGCGCCTCATCGTGCTCAAGCATCGAGTAAAAACCCGTCAGGTCGATATCTAGCGCCAGCAGGTGCACCATCGCCTCGCTCGCGAACGCCAGCTCAGGCTCTCCGCCTGCGGATAGCAACCGCACCTCGAGCTGCGCGTCATCCGTGGGCCGCGCAGCAGCGACGATGATATCGTTCCTTCGGCGCAGCGCACGGTAGTACGTACCGTCGGCGTAGAGATCTGCACCCGCGCGACCCATGAAGTGGGTCTGATGACCCACCGTCAGGTGAAAATCGAACGGCTCGGGTAACGGCAACATGGTCGAGAGGGTCATCTCAGTCCTTATACGTCGCCACACCGCGCACGGTACTGATAACGATAAGCAGTGTGATGATCCCGATAACCGAGCCCACGAGCAAGGCAATCGGTGCCGTGATAGCCGCTGCCATCGACCCCAGCATGAGCTGACCCATGGATGGTCCGCCCCGGTTCGAGAGTTGCATCACGGCGGTGGCGCGTCCTCGTATCTCGTCGGACACGGCGCCCTGAAGGATCGTGGAGCGCATGATGGCGCCCACGCCGTCAAGCCCGCCCACGGCGGCCAGCGCCAGCAGCGAGATCCAATACGTAGTCGACGTGGCGAAGATGGCCATTGCCCCCAGGTAGGCCACGTACGTACCAACGACTACCATGCCCTTGTGCCTGATATCACCGGCGATGAGCAGCACTGCCGAGCCGATCAGGAATCCCGCCGCGGGCGCCGACATCAGCACGCCGAAACCGAATGTCCCCACGTTCAGGATGTCCTCCGCGAAGATGGGCACGAGACCACGATGGTGCGTGAACAGCATCGCCACCACGTCCAGCAACATCATCGCCAGGATCACCTGGGTGCCGAAGACGAAGCGGAAGCCCTCGAGCATCGACTTCACTGACATCCCACGACGACGCACCTCAGGGTCAGGAGGCATGGGTTTCAGCAAGAACAGCGCCCCCACTGTCGGGACGAACACGACACTCACCGCCGCGTACGTCCAACCAGGCCCCACCCAGCCGATGAGCAATCCTCCCAGCGCAGGGCCCACCAACATCGAACCATGACGTGCCGCCTGGTTCAACGTGATCGCGTTCATCAGGTGGGTCCGTGGCACCAGTCGAGGGAGCATCGCCATGCGCGCAGGCCCTTCGAACGTGTTCACCGCAGCCGTCACGAGCGTCGTGGCGTAGATATGCCAGACTTCGATGTTCCCCGTGATCGCCAGCGCGGCTAGCACTGCGGCAAGCAGGAAGTTGCCCACTTGCGTGAGGATCAGCAGATTCCGGCGGTCCACCATGTCCGCGACCGAACCTCCGACGAATACGAGGAGCAGCATCGGCGCGAACTGGAATACACCCAACAACCCGAGGCTGAGCGGAGACCTCGTAATCTCGTAGATGAGCCAGAGGTTGGTCACCTGCCGCATCTGGAACCCCACGAAGCCCACCATGAAGCTCACGAGCACGAGCCGGAACTCGTAGAACTCGAATGAGCCGAGGGGACGCACTCTCACAGAGGGGTCTCTGTCATCAGCTAGCTTTGTTACATCCGGCGATTTATCCGACGTTTCAGCCAATTCGTCTCCGGCGTGCAGTTGGTTCGTCTAGTCCTTTATCAGGCCGCCCGGTTGGCAGCTACGGCACCAGCTTGTGATGCGCTGGTTCGGCGTTATCTCTGAGACGATTGCACCACAGCGCGGGCAAGGCTCGCTCGCTTTGCGGTGCACCTTGAGGAAATGACGGACCTCCCGATGGATGTCCGGAGGCATCCGTTCACGGACGACGTCAATCGCCTCCTGGAGCACCTCTGGCACCGCATCGTAGACCTTGCGCAACTCCTCGTCACTCAAGTCCTTACGCTTGCGGAAAGGCGAGACACGCGCAGCCCAAAGGATGTCGTCCACGTATGCGTTCCCGATCCCAGACAGAAACTTGCCCCGCGCCAGCACGCGGTCGGGGTTCAGAGGGAACAGCAGGTCTTTACCGAGACGAGGCACCTTGCCGAACGTGTGCCCAGTCACATCGGCGACGAAATCGTCGGCGGCCAGCGAGCGAGCAATCCGTGGGCGACGCGCTTCGGCACGTACGATCTCGCGCCCCGCGATCCGCTCGTTCAGGAAATCCTTGACCACCTCAAGATCGGGTATCTCTGGCATCGGCTTGCGTTCAAGTATACCTCTGCCTCGTGGACTGCCCGCACCGCGCATGCCTCCTATGCACAGCGGAGGCCAGGTGCAAGCTAAACGCCAGCCCATATTCGCGAGCGAGCTCTACCAGGAAGCGTCCACTGTTTAATGGCGTGCGTTCTTTCCGCTCGCATCCACCGCTGGTGGCAGGGCCCTGATCGTCAACTTCATCGCCGTTCGATTCGGGCTCTTCCCTGCGGCAAGGGTCGTCGAGGATGCGGCGACGATCGCCCTGGCCGCACGGGATCTGTCCCTCCCCAAGGCGCTCATCTCGACCACCGTCGCAGAAGGACTAATCATCCCGTTCGTCCTCATCGGCATCCTCTTGTTAGTCGAGGACTATCGCAACCTTGAAGCTAACGCTGAGAATCCTGAACCATCGATCTCGCCACCGACGACTGGCCTTTAAGAAGAACGGCCCTCGGAAATCCGAGGGCCGTTTCACTATCTGCTTTTTCAGGGCTGGTGTCGCAGCGCTACTCAAGGAAATCACGCAGCTTGCGCGAACGGCTTGGGTGCCTCAGCTTGCGAAGCGCCTTCGCCTCGATCTGGCGGATACGCTCTCGCGTGACGCCAAAATCCTTGCCGACCTCTTCCAGCGTTCGGCTTCGACCGTCCTCCAGGCCGAACCGTAGCTGCAACACACGTCGCTCGCGGTCGCTCAACGTGCCAAGGACATCCTCGACCTGCTCGCGCAGGAGCTGGAACGTAGCAGCCTCCGCGGGCGCAGGGGCGCTCTTGTCCTCGATGAAGTCGCCCAGGTGGGAGTCCTCTTCCTCGCCGATGGGTGTTTCCAGCGACACCGGCTCCTGCGAGACCTTCATGATCTCCCGGACACGTTCTGGCGTGACCTCCATACCCACGGAGATCTCCTGGGTCGTGGGCTCGCGTCCGTACTCCTGAACGAGCCGACGGCTCACCCGCATCAGCTTATTGATCGTCTCGACCATGTGCACGGGGATACGGATCGTCCGTGCCTGATCGGCAATCGCTCGCGTGATCGCCTGTCGGATCCACCAAGTCGCATACGTCGAGAACTTGTAGCCCTTGCGATAGTCGAACTTTTCGACCGCACGGATCAGGCCGATGTTGCCCTCCTGGATCAGGTCCAAGAGCGACATCCCACGGCCGATGTACTTCTTCGCAACGCTGACGACCAACCGGAGGTTCGCCTCCGCCAGGTGTCTCTGGGCTTTCTCTCCATCGCGCCGCACGCCGTTGAAGTGCTGCCGGAGGTTGAACTCATTCGAGTCCAGCTTCTGCAGCATATCGGCGTCGTCGAGCATCTCGGAGAGCTTGGTGACGTGCACGTCCTCGCCAATCATATCCAGCGTCGCGTCAGGCAACACGTGGCTGTTCAGCGACAGTTGAACGATGAGCTTGCCCACATCGGGTGGCTCCATGTCCCACCTCGCCCCGAACTCTTCGAGCATCTCCAAGTTGTTCCCACCATCGATAGCCGCTCGGAGCTTCTCGTTGGTGAGCAGCATCTTCAGCGTCAACGGGTCTTCGATCACCAGGTACTCAGTGATCGCCTCAAGCAGGTCCACCTGACCCTCGAGGCGTTTCAAGAGTGTCTTCACGATTGCGGCGGAGGTCACGGGTCGATCTGTCTCGTCGTGAATCTCTTTCTCGGCAAGGATGACGTGCTTCCCTGACTGGAACTCCTGCGCGAGGCGGCGCTCACCGGCTGCGGTCAGCAGCGTGACACGACCAATCTCCCGCAGGTACATGCGGACCGGATCGTCGATAAGCTCGGAGCCTTCGGGGTCTTCTACCGGGGTTTCGTCAGCTACGGCCGCCTTCTTGGCGGGAGTGGCGACCGCCGCCGTAGCAGGAGCACCGCTGTCTTTCTCTTTCGCCTCAACGGCCTCAACGGCCTCAACGACCGCCGCATCCAGCAATGCGGTCGCCGCGCCTCCGGTTTCGGTTGAGGCCTTGGCGGGGTCCTTCTCGGTTGTTTCGTGTTGAGAACTCGGGTTCTGCTGCAAGTCAGCTCCTCATTCGCTTGGCGCGGTGGCGCTCGGGGTGCCTAGAGCGCGCCCGTTCCGCTGGCAAATAGGTCGCGCAGCCGTAAGTTGACCTGGACTGCCTGCTGATCCACCGCATCTTTGTACCCGGGGTCGGCGGGGGAAGCATCGTCGGCCAGTGCCATCTCTTCCTGCGCCTTTAACTCCCGAAGGTACCGCTCTTCCATGCGGTGCAGGCAAGCCTGCCAATCGGCTGCCCGCTGCTTGCGGTCTGCGGGGGGGAGAACCTTGGAAGCTAAATGCTCAAGATGCTCCGCAGCCACGTCGTCAAGCAGCGGATACGTGCCCTCCATTGTACCAGTAGCTTGAATCGCGCTCAATAATGCGCGATTTTCGGCCCTGCGCATGTGCTCCGGCGGCAGCTCCGCGACCAATTCAAGCACCTCCGGGTACTGAGCGATCAACGCAAGCACGTACTCGTCCAAAACGTCGTGGTCTGCCTTACGGAACACCGACTCAGCCTGTGCCTTGCCACCCTCCCGTTTCGCCTGTTGCTGCTGTGGGCGGGGCCGCCCCGGCGTTCGGGAGCGCCCCACGCTCGCTTCCAGCGTCTCGATAGGCACCGATAACATGTCCGCAAGCTTAGCGAAGTACTGCTCCTGCTCCACCCAATTGGGGATCGCGAAGATCACCGGCATCAGCAGCTCGACAGCTTCCGCTTTCCCCTCAGGGGTCGAGGTATCCAGACGGCTGGCTTCCGCCCTCAGCAGGAAATCCACCACCGGCACGGCGTTGGTGATCAGCTCGCGCCACTTAGAGCCATCGGCACGGATCATTTCGTCCGGGTCCTTGCCGTCGGTGATCAACGCTATGCGCAGCGCGTCCATGTCGGACGACCGCTGCTTGATGTCGGCGCGGGCACGTCCCTTCGACGTCTGAAGCTCTCCGCCCAGCAGCTGCCACGACGTTCGCAAACTGCGGAGCATCGCCTCCTGCCCCGCAGCGTCAGCGTCCAGGGCAAGCACGACTCGCGGAGCACGCGCACGAAGCAAGTTGACCTGTTCTTCAGTCAGCGCCGTCCCCATAGACGCCACCACGTTCTGGTACCCGTGCTCATGCGCCGTAATCACGTCCATGTACCCTTCGACCACCACGGCGACTCCCTCGCGGGCGATGGCGTCGCGGGCCCGATCCAGGCCGTACAGCATCTTGCCTTTGTCGAACAGCTCGGTCTGTGACGTGTTCAGGTACTTGGGATTCGCACCGGCCAGCGAGCGGCCAGCGAACCCGATAACCTGGCCTTCGCTGTCGCGCAGGACGAAAGTGAGCCGTCCACGGATGAAATCGCGCACCTCGCCTGACTCGAACCGGGAGACGACTCCAGCGGCGACCGCCTGGTCCTCCGTGTAGCCCAGAGCTGTCAGGTGCTTCAGTAAATCGTCGCCCGTGCTCGGGGCGTAGCCGATGCCGAACCGCACAACCGCCTCCTCGGTGAGCGCACGTTGCTCAACATACGCTCGGGCCAGCGCGCCCTTGTCCGCTTGGAGGGCTTCACGATAGAAGCGAAGCGTAGCCTCGTTCACCGCGAACAGGGGATTGCGTGGGCCATCCTTGCGCTGCGTGCGCTCGGGCAGCGCCACACCCGCACGCTCGGCGAGTGTCTTGAGCGCCACCGGAAATTCGACACCCTCGATCTTCTGGACGAAGTTGAAGACGTCGCCACCCTGGGCGCATGCACCAAAGCAACGCCAGGTCTGGCGCTCCGGGAACACCACGAACGAAGGCGTGTTCTCCTGGTGGAAGGGGCAGCGCGCGTGGTAATTGCGCCCCGCGCGCTTTAGATCGGGGACGTAATCAGCCACCACATCGACGATGTCGATACGCGCCTTGATATCGTCAGTTGCTGCCATCGGTCGTCCTCCGCCCCGGGTTGCGCCCCAAGTTGCGACATGGAACCACGCCGATTCTGTGCGGCCCCGCCCTAAATCGCCAAGATAAATGGAAGTTCAATTTCACTCTGTTTGCGCGTTGACGCGCAACACCCGCATGGCACACTCGGCTCTGCTCTGGTACAACGACCGCATGCCTACGCGTTTCTATCATGTCGACGCCTTCACCTCGGTTCCCTACACCGGCAACCCGGCGGTGGTGTGCCCGCTAGACGGCCCCGCCTCTCCTCATTGGATGCAGGATGTAGCGGCGGAGATGAATGTCAGCGAGACGGCGTTCTTCCATCGGAATGGCCCAGACAGCGATACGTTCCACCTGCGCTGGTTCACGCCCATCACCGAAGTCGACCTCTGCGGGCATGCGACCCTCGCTAGCGCTCATGTGCTACGCGAGGATGGTATAGTCCCCGTGGGACAAACGGTGCGGTTCCAGACCGCAAGCGGCCTGCTCACCGTGGAGATCGGCGACGACCTGCTGTGCATGGATTTCCCGGCCGAGCGTGCAGAGGCGGTCGACACGCCGGAAGCACTCGCCACGGGCTTGGGAGTCCAACCAATATGGGTAGGCCGCAATCGGCTCGACTACGTCGCGGAACTGGAATCGGCAGCGATCGTTGGCGAACTCACACCCGACCTACGCGCGCTCGCCGATCTCCCCGGACGCGGAGTCATCGTGACGGCGAGAGGCGAAGAACCGGGCATCGACTATGTCTGCCGCGTGTTCGGCCCGAAAACTGGCATTCCAGAAGATCCCGCAACAGGCTCGGCCCAATGCGCCTTGGGGCCGTACTGGGCCGAGAAACTTGGCAAAGCTGAACTAGCGGCGTACCAATCGTCCAGACGCGGTGGTCACATGCATGTGCGGCCACAGGGCCAGCGAGTCATCATCAGCGGCCAATCGGTCACGATTTCGTCCGGCGAGCTACTGCGCTAAGCAGGGCAAACCTTCGTGCCCCACAACCGGCTATTCCTGCCATCGCCATAATGGAAACAACCGCCCGTCACGCGATCGGCGCCCTGCACGCTACCCTCTCTCTTGACGACATACGTCGTCGCCAAACCAGCGCGCCGGAGCGCCGAGCGACCTTTAGTTCCACCGACGAAGCCAAGAGTTCCGAGGGCGAGCACACGCCTCATGCTCGCGTCATGGGCGGAGCTGTTAGGCGGCGGTGTTACCGGTCGCGGCGTTGTTCAGACGCATCCGGTTTCGGGGCCAACCCGATCAGCCTCAACGGTCGTCCCCAGATACGCATCACCCGCCGCGTGAAGTACGCACGCTTGCCGAATAACGTCCCCACCGCAACGAGAGTGACAGAGTAGGACGGCGGGATAAGCAGTAGGTATGCGACCCGGAAACTCCATGGACCCGACCACAGAGAGCCTTCGAGCCCCAGCGCGCACGATAGGATCAGCTTGCTCAGGAACACCGCGATCAAACCCGTGATCGCGAAAACGATCAACACAACCAGGTAGTGGCGGGCCTCAGTCGATATGCTAGAGGGCAGAATCACAGGTTCTGACGCGCCTCTCGGCCCGCGAGCCCCTCAACCGCCTTGATGATCGCCTGTGTACCCTCGTCGCCTAGCCCTGCGGCCTCCAGCGCAGTGAAGTACTGGCGCGCCAGCGACGTCACCGCCAGGGGCACGTGCGCCTTCTGCGCAGCCTCTTGGATCAACCGCAGATCCTTCTGTTGCAGTTTCACCATGAAGCCTGGTGCGAAGTCACCCTGCACCATACGCGGCCCCAGATTCGCAAGCTGCCACGAGCCCGCCGCACCCCCGGACACCGCCTCGATCGTCTTCAGCAGGTCCGCACCCTGTGCCGACGCGAAAACTAACGCCTCCGCGACCGCTGAGGCTGTTCCTGCCACCAGTATCTGATTCACCAGCTTCGTCGTCTGACCCATCCCGGATGGACCCATCAGCGTGATGCTCTTGCCCATCGTCTGAAACACCGGTAAGCAGCGGTCGAACGTTGCCTGCTCACCACCCACCATGATCGTCAGCGTACCCTGCTGTGCGCCCCACGAGCCCCCGCTGACCGGCGCGTCTAGCATCGCGATCCCTGCGGCTGCCAACCGTCCCGCCAACTCCTGCGTGGCCGCGGGAGCCACCGTGCTCATGTCGATCAGCACGCTACCGGCCTTCATGGAGGACGCTAGCCCGCCGTCTCCTTCGACCACACCCAGCACATCGGGAGTGTCCGGGACCATCGTGATCACCACCGAGCACTTCTCGCCGACCTCGGCGATACTCTGCGCGACCTCGACTCCGTCGGGCGCAAGGGCTTCCGCCCTCGCTGCCGTGCGGTTGTACACCGTGACTTTGAAGCCGCCTTTTACCAGGTTCAGGGCCATGGGGCCGCCCATGATCCCTGTTCCGACGACGCCGATCCGTTCGTCAGCCATCTACCGGCCCTCCTCGATGGCGCGGACACCCTGCACGTAGGCAGCCGTCGCAGCGCCCAGCAACGCGTTGGCGCCCGTCAGGAAGAAGCCCACGCCCCTATCCCGCCAGTAACCGTAATCCTCAGGAGATCGTGCGATCGTGCCCGAAACCTTTCCCGCCGCTACGATTGTCTTCGTCAGATCCTCAATGACCTTCAGCACCTTCTCATGCTTGCCTTGACCATGGACACCCAGCGCCACCGAAAGATCGGTCGGGCCTAGGAACACCACGTCAACGCCCTCGGTCGCGATGATCTCGTCCGCGTGCTCGATGCCTTCGAGCGTCTCAATCTGCGCGATCACACACGTCGCCTCGTTGGCCGCCGCACAGTAGTCCGCCAGCGATTCCGCCATCCCGTAGTGGTTCGCACGCACGCTTGCTAGGCCACGACGGCCTACCGGTGGGTACTTCACGTAACTCACTAGACGCTCCGCGTCATCCCCGGAATTGATCATCGGCGTCATCACGCCCACTGAACCTGCGTCCAGAAATTTCGAGATCACCTGCTGTGTGTTCTCACCGATCCGGGTCAGCGCGGGCACGTTCAGCGCCTCCGCAGCCCGGTACATATTCACTGCATCGTTCGGCAAGATCGGGTTGTGCTCGCTATCCACCACAAGGAAGTCCATCCCGCCCAGCGCGAGAAGTTCCACGGTCGTGGGTGACTCGATGCTAACAAAGGCTCCGACAACCGGTTCCCTCGCCTGCATTTTGGTTTTCATGGCGTTATTGATCATGGCTAGTCGCTCTCAACCTATTGTGGGATTGGTGTATCTAAGTATGTTATGCGGTTCAACGGTTAGCCGCAGCATCGCCGCCGTGCAGCTGTCGTATCACGAATACCACGCCACCCGTCGCGACGATGCTCAGGTAGCTGATGGCCCTGTCCAGCAGCGCCACCGCCACCGCCGTCTCAACCGTCAGCTCCAGTTGCAGCAAACCGCTCACTCCCGTCTCAACGACGCCCAGACCTCCCGGCGTTAGCGGGATCGCCGAAAGCAACCCATTGGCCATTGGCACGAACACCACAAGACCCATCGCCACGGGCACGCCCAGTGCCTTGATGACGAAGAACAAACGCCCAACCTCTGCTAGCCAGCCCAGCAGCCCGAGCCCGAACACCCAGTGCAGCGAACCGAAACTCCCCATCGTGCCCTCGTGGAACCGGTGGTAGAGATTAGCCAACCTCTTCGGAAACAACACCGCTACCAACCGGCGTGCCACCACCATTACCACCAGGCCCAGTCCAATCAATCCAAGAAGTCCGCCGGCGATCACCATGAGGATCAGCGGAGGCTCAATCTGCCCGCCTAGCAGTAGCACCAGCAGGCCAACGCCCATGAGCGCCCCCACCACGCTTAGATCGACGAGCCGATCGGCCAACACTGTCCCTGCCACTCGCGGGAAGCTGGATTTCGTGTCGTTTGAGTAGACGTAAGCCCGGTACGCGTCCCCCATCCGGAAGAGCGTTACCGAGTTCGCGAACCAGCTCATCAGGATGATCCGGCCGTAGTACAACGCATGGCGCTCCATGAACGGAGTACCCGCATTGCGCGCTGCATTACGCAGCAACATCCGCCACCGCGCACCCCGGAAGATGAACGTGGTGTAGTGCACCAGCACCGCAGCCACGTACCAGACCGGGTTCATGTTGCGCATCAGCTCCCACGTCTCGCTCCACGCGATGTCGAACCGCGTCAGGAACAGGGCCGCTAAGCCCCCCAGGAGAACGAATGAGATCGCCGTCTGCGGAGAAAGGAACCTGCGCCGTAGCGAGATAGGTTGGGCCTGAGATCCTTGCGTCACGCCGTCTCTCGCCCGCTCACGATAACGGCCGCTTCGCTGGAATCCCATCGCGTCGTGGGAATCGATCAGAGGTTTCGCCGATCTTCCGCACCACCGTTATCGAGCCCCGTATACCGGCGTCTGCCGCCACGACTGTCGAATGGCCCGCCAACTCAACGCTGGGGTTACCACCGCCAAGAGCCGTCGCCGCCTTCGCAGCCAGCACTGCCTCCGCTTCCGCATCGGCGCCACGTTGCGCCAGCAGCACGCCACCAACCTTACACAACGGCAACGTCAACTCCAGCACCAGCGTCAGCTGACCGATCGCCCGGGCAGTCGCCACGTCGAACGTCTCGCGGTACCCATCCCGACGGGCCACGGCCTCAGCTCGTTCTGCCAGTACCTCAACGTCACCCAGCCCCAAGTTGTTCGTCATCCACGTCAGAAACTCAGCTTTTTTCCCCGTCGCCTCCACCAAAACCACATCCAGCTCAGGCAATCCCACCTTCAACACAAGACCCGGGAAACCGGCCCCCGAACCCACGTCCACCAACCGTCGCGCCCCTGGCAACTCCCGGCGCATCACCGGCACCAACGTCAGGGAATCCAACAGGTGGACCCGCTCCGCATCAGCCAGCGCCGCAGGTGAAGTCAGGTTCTTGCGCTTGTTCCACTCGGCAAGTCCATCCAGGTAGGTCTGGAACTGTCCAAGCTGAAGATCGCTAAGTTGAACACCAAGCGCCTCGGCGCCCTTGGCCAATAGATTCAAGTCTGTCATAAGCGATTAGCAGTATATCGGGGCCGCCCCGTCCCCGGAATGCCGAGCTACCTTTAATCTCAGCGGCGAAGCCAAGAGATCCAAGATCGAGCCCCCACCGAGACCGGAGCATCCCGACCAGGATATTCATCAACGCCAATCCCACCCCGGGAACGCCCCGCGTCGTCCCCTGTTTCCTGAGCGCAGCGCACCGCAGTCGAAGAGCCCGCCCTAAGTCACTCGAAAGGACCTCTCCCCTTCCCATCCTTTTAGCGCTTGCGTCGTAAGAACAAGGTGATCACCTGCAACACTGCCGCGATACCTATCACGCTTGCCAGCGTCGGCCGTCGCTCATCAGCGTCGTAGTAGACCTGCGGCGAAGGTGTTGCACCTGGCGCAGCCGTGGTTTCCGTCGCGCTCGGCGCCCTCGTGCTTGGCGCAGCGATCGCAGCTTGAGGCAATATCCCACTCATCGCATCAGCCAAGTGCGCGACGCTATCCGTGCCATACGCATCCAGGTAGCCATGCACCAACTGATCCGCAACCGACCTCAGGAACTCCTCGCGCGTCCGTCGCGGGTGGTACCGGTACGCCCGGCCATCCAACTCGCGGCCCAGCAATTCCTTCTCCACCAACCGGTTCAGCACCGTCATAACCGTCTTGTAGTTATGACCGGGCCCTAGCGCATCCACCACCTCCTGCACCCTTAGAGGCATCTCGGTACCCCACAACGCCTCCATCAGCAACGCCTCCAGCGCGCCCAAACCCCTCACAACATGACCTGATCGATGCTCGTCCTGTTCGGTCATGGATACCCTCCTGAACCGGCCCTATGGCCCGAACCCTAAGAGGTACCATGAGGAGTGTCAAGGCGATCCGGTCCTCGGACGCCCCCCCCCCATCGTCATCTGTGCGGAGCGGCGCTCCGTAGCGTCTTCTCGAG
>CAUZFB010000009.1:0-65267 GCA_963579135.1 Dehalococcoidia bacterium
AAGTACCTGGCCCAGGGGTGGCGTAGACCGTAGAATTCCGTGGTGGCTACCCCGGTTCGCACGCAGTACTTGGAGATGAAGGCGCGTCATCCTGATGCACTCCTTCTTTTCCGTATGGGTGACTTCTACGAAACGTTCGATGAAGACGCCCGGATTGTCGCCCGCGATATGGAGATCGTGCTGACTCAGCGCGACATGGGGCAAGGGGAGATCGTCCCTCTGGCGGGCATCCCATACCACGCTCTAGACGGTTACCTCGCACGCTTGATTCGCAAGGGCCATCGCGTGGCCATCTGCGAGCAGACGTCGGTGCCCGACGGCAAGCGACTAGTGGATCGGGACGTGGTGCGGGTGGTCACACCTGGCACGGTGATCGAACCCAACCTGCTGGAGCAGGGCACTAACAATTACCTGACCGCCGTGGCGACCAACGAGATCGAGGCAGGCATCGCCTATGTGGACGTGACCACGGGCGAGTTCGGCGTGACGCAGATCGGCCTGGCGGCGTTGCCCCAGGAGATCGCGCGTTTGGGGCCGTCCGAGGTGCTCGTGCCGGTGTCTGGTGACACTGCACAGCACGTCCGTGACGATCGTGGCGAGTTCATCGTTACTCCGGTGCCTGACGCTTGGTACGCCCCGGCGAATGCGCATCGCCGGTTGCTGGAGCACTTCGGGGCCACGAGTCTCGAAGCTTTCGGTTGCGACAAGCTGCCCCTGGCTATCTCCGCCGCTGCTGCGGTGTTGGATTATCTGGGCGACACTTACAAGAGCGCGCTACCGCTGCTTACGGGCCTGCGGACCTATGCCACCGACGCGTTCATGGCGTTGGACCCGCAGACGCGACGGAATCTGGAGCTGTTCGAGGGCGGTCGGCAGGGCACCCCCGATAACTCGCTGTTGCGGGTACTGGACCAGACCGAGACGCCGATGGGCGCGCGGCTGCTGCGCCGCTGGGTCGGGCAACCGCTGCTCGACCTCGACGAGCTGACACTGCGGCAGGACGCCGTGGGCTGGATGAAGGACAGCGGCGTGCGCCGTCAGCAGGTAAGGGACGCCTTGAAGCACGTTTCCGATGTCGAGCGGGTGTTGCATCGCATCGGCGGTGGCGCCGCCATCCCCCGCGAGGTCGTTGGCCTGCGCCGGTCGCTGGAGCAGGTGCCCACACTGCGCGAACTGCTGTCGGAAGACGCTGAAGGCGGCGCTGTCGGTTGGCTCTCGGCGGGCCTCGACCCGTGCGGCGAGATCGTCGCGCTGGTGTCAGACGCTATCGCCGAGGATCCGCAGGGTGACGTCGGTGGCGGGAAGGTCGTTCGGGAGGGTTTCTCGAAGGAGCTCGATGAGCTTCGCTCGGCGTCGCAGGACGCGCGTACGTACATTGCGGGCCTAGAGCGCCGCGAGCGCGAACGTTCTGGGATTGCCAACCTGAAGGTGGGCTACAACCGAGTGTTCGGGTATTACTTGGAGATCACTAGGTCGAATCTCAACAACGTGCCTGAGAATTATGTCAGGCGCCAGACGTTGGTGAATGCCGAGCGCTTCTTCACGCCTGAATTGAAGGAGTACGAGAGCTTGGTGCTGAACGCGGGCGAACGCATGGAGGAGCTGGAAGCGGCTCTGTACCGACAAGTGTGTCGCCAGATCGCCGACGACACGGAGCGGATCACGCAGGCGGCTGCTGCGATCGCCGCTGTGGACGCGTTCGCATCGTTGGGTGAGGCGGCAGTGGTCAACGGCTACGTAAGACCCACGCTGGATGAGGGCGCGGTACTGCATATCAAGAACGGACGGCATCCAGTCGTCGAGCGCATGCTGCCGTCGGGCTCGTTCATCGCCAACGACTTGGACATGGCGACGGACGGCGATCAGCTGATTATGCTTACGGGCCCGAACATGGCAGGCAAGTCAACGTACCTACGGCAGGTGGCACTGATCGTGCTCATGGCGCAGGTCGGCAGCTTCGTGCCCGCCGACGAGTGCCACGTTGGGCTCGTGGACCGTATCTTCACCCGCGTTGGCCTCCAGGACGACCTCGCCGCTGGGCAGTCGACGTTCATGGTGGAGATGGTGGAGACTGCGGCGATTCTTCACCACGCCACACCACGTTCGCTGGTGGTGCTCGATGAGATAGGCCGCGGGACGTCCACCTACGATGGATTGTCGATTGCGCAGGCGGTGGCAGAGCACATCCATAACGATTCACACCTGGGCTGCCGGACGCTGTTCGCTACCCATTACCACGAGCTGACTGAACTCGCGGATCGCCTGCCACGCGTGGCGAACTACTCGGTTGCAGTGGCTGACGATGACGGTGATGTGGTCTTTCTGCACCGGATTGTGCCAGGCGGGGCCGACCGCAGCTATGGTGTGCACGTGGCGCAACTGGCAGGGCTGCCTCGACCGGTGGTGACACGGGCTTGGGAGTTGCTGGCCGGGCATGAGCAGGGCGAGGCGGCTAATGGTCGCCACGCCGCCAAGGGAAAACCGTCGAAAGCGGTCACTGGCGCGCTCGACGACCAGCAGCTCGACTTCTTCGGCGCACCCACGGTGAAGCCGTCTCCGATTCTGGATGCACTGCGTCAACTAGATCTAAACATGCTGACTCCGATAGAGGCGTTGAACAAGCTTTACGAGCTTCAGCAGGGGGCGGACTAGGCCTTCACACGGTCGAGTGCTGCCGCTTGGCGTTGGTTTGTGTCGCTGGTGCGCTAGTGCTCAGGATGAGGTCAATTACCGCGCTATGCTTCGCTCAGGGTGACGTTAATCAAAACGTCGCACTTCGGAGGATGAGGGGCCCTTCGAGTGACTAGAGGCAAGCTCCAAACCAGGCTGGGTGGAACTGAACGGACTGCTAGGCCGTACCCCGAGCGTGTGCTGTGCTCATGGGGTAATGATCAGATTGAGGTAGTCACCAACTACGGCGCGCTGGGCGGCGTATACGACTGTGGTGCTGCCCAACTGGTCGACTATGGTGGGGCCTGGAACCTCGTGGCCGGGGCTGAGGGCTGCGCGGTCGTACACCGGGGGTGTCGTTATGCCTGATGCGGGATCGAAGTACATGTCGCGCTCCCCAATCTTCGCTGCATCCGCAGAGCCCACAGCCCGTTTGTAGCGTTTTATGGCGAACTTAGGCACACGCACCGTTGCTCGGACGCGGTAGTTGACGGCCTCGGAGGGCTCACTCGCGGTGCTGTGGCCGAATAATTGCTGGCTAGCTGAACTTCGGAGGCGCGGGTCACGCCAGTTCAGCGATAGCCTAGCGTGCTTTTCTGCTGCCCAATGACTTGTTTCTCCTGGCCAAGGGAAAATCGATTGAATCAATAGGTGGCCTGATTCAGCAACATTTCGTTGAAGAAGCCGGTAACCGTGCCATTCCCTACCGGAGATGGGTGGACAGTGATGACCACTCAGGTACGTACGTAGACATGCAGATCGACGATAGCGGTGCTTGGCTTCAAATCTACGAACCCACGAGGCTAGGCGTTCCGCTCCGTTTTCCGGGAGAGTCAGATTTGTGGGAGGAAGAGGTCGTCAATTTCGTCTTGGCAAATTTTCGGCGCCCGATTTGCCTGGCGTCGTTTCAAAAACCAGTGTGACGAGAGTTTTTCAGCCCGGTGAGTACGACTGATGGCCAGATAATTTTGTATGGCGCATGGATCACGGTTGCAGATGTGATTCGCATTTGATCAGACGCATTGGAGAATTTCCAGTCAGGTTTGCCATGGATGCATGCGCCTCTGTGGGCACGACTGGGGGAATTGGGCGCTCCAAGAGATTGTGGAGAGGAAAGAGCCCGGGGGGTATGCCCCGGGCTCTTCTTCGATACGTGACCCCCAATGTGGGTGCAGGGCGTGCCCTGCCTAGCCGTAGGTGGGGGTGGAGAGGAGGTCTCCGGCTTCGGTGGGGGGTATGCCGAAGATGCGGGCGTCGCCGTAGTCGGGGACGGGCGGGACTTGGTGCTTGAGCTCGACGAGCTTGCCGGTCTTGGAGGACTCGGTGATGGCTAGCGTCGCTTCAAGGGTGGCCATTCCCCATTCGCCGGTGTGGTAGACCGGGTGGCCGTTGACCACTGCGTCGTAGAGCTCCTGGAGCTCTGCACGTCGGTTCATGGCCCAGCCGGCCGGGGGCTTGAGCTCAATCTCGTGGTGGCCGTTGTTGTCCCAGACCATGATGCCGTAGGCGGTGCGGGTGATGTTGCCGCGCTCACAGGAGACAACGATGAATCCGGGCTCGGCGGGGATCCAGGGCTCACCACCGGCATCGGTGTTAACGCCCTCGCGCTGAAAGATCTCGACCTCGCGGGCGCCGCCGATGCGAATGTCCTGCTTGTCGGATTCTTCGTCGCGGGTGCCTGCGATCATGCCGTTGCGGACCTTCATGCGCTCGGCCTCGTCGTAGCGCTGCTCGTTGGCACCCCAGGGTACGAGCAGGCCACCCATGAAGTAACCGTGGGCATCGTGGACGATGTTGGAGACGGCGCCGTTCTCGAATTCGAACATGGCTGAGTAGTAGCCGGGGATGGGGCGCTCGGGCATCCAGTCGCCGACGAATCCTCGTACGTTCTTGATCATGCCCCCGCCGAGCAGGCGGACGGTGTCGATCTGGTGGGGGCCCTGGCGCATGACGAGGCCACCACCCTGGGCCATGTCGAGCTCTTCAGCGACGCGGGGACGCAGGAGCCAGTCGGTGTAGGCCCAGAAGTTGATGGACTTCACGGCGCCGAGGTCGCCGGACTGGATGATGTTGTACATCTTGCGGAAGGGCGGGATGAAGCTGCGGGTGTGGCCTGCAATGAGGATCTGGCCGGTGCGCTTGGAGGTGTCAATCATGGCTTGGGCCTGTTCGAGGTTGAGGGCCATGGGTTTCTCGACGATGACATGCTTGCCGTGCTCCATGGCGTAGATGGCGTGCTCCGCGTGGAAGCGGTTGGGGGTAGAGATCCAAATGGCCTCGACCTCTTTGTCCTCGCAGAGAGTCTCGATTGACTCGTAGGCTTTCGCCTCGTAGCGGGCGGTAAAGCGCTCGCGGGTGAGCGGGTTCATGTCCGCACCAGCGATGAGTTCGAGCGTTTCCATCTGTTCAAAAGCGGGGAGCATTTCCGTGCCGCCGACGCCGATACCGAGCATGGCGATGCCGAGTTTCCGTTCTGTGGTCATGGTGTCTCCTTGGAGTGAAAGCGCGCAACCGCGTGTGCGCGTGTCTAATGCTGAGGACGGTCTATCATTGGGGGCTTGGGCGTGTCAATTTGGGGATGCCGGAGGAGGCGACGCGCGGGCGTGGGCCTGGCGGGTGTGCTTAGGGAACAATGGGAGGGCGGGGGTATACTCTGGGCGGTTGACTTTGCTGGTAAGGCGTGGTGCTGAGCTCTCTACCCCCCTCTTCTGGAAGCGAGATTGTTGGCGAGTCTGCCGATGAGCAGGAGGCTGCGCGTAACCCGCCGCGCGGAGCATTAAGTCGGTTGGCGGGCCTGCCAGCGCGGGCGTTTCCTGTGCTGGGGAATCGTGACTTCCGCTACTTGTGGTCCGGCCAGATCCTGGGCGCGTCTGCGATGTGGATGGAGCAGGTGGCGCGGAACTGGCTGACGTGGGAGATGACGGGCTCGGCCCTGCAACTAGGTGCGGTCAACTTCGTCCGGGCGATACCGTCGGTGTTCGCGGGCCTGTTCGCTGGCGTGATGGCAGACCGCTTCAGCAAGAAGCGGTTGATACTGTTCGCGCAGACTTGGTCGATGAGCGTCTACATGGTGATGGCGTGGGTCGTGCTCAGTGGGAACCTTGAGCTTTGGCACCTGTACGCCAGCACGATGGCGTTGTCGCTGGGAATGTCTGTGCGCGAGCCGGTGCGTGCAGCGTACGCGCCGGCGCTGGTGCGGCCCGAGCACATCATCGGTGCGATGTCCCTCAACGCGACGGCGATGAATGGCTCACGCGTTTTCTGGCCCGCAGTCACCGGTTTGCTTATCTCGACGATCAACCCTGGCTACGCATACGTGATGGCGGTGGTGTTCTACGTGGCGCTCCAGGGCTTGACGCTGATGATCCACAACGCGGATGTGCCGGACTCGGATGTGGGACGAGGGTCGATGGGCGGCGATATGGTGGAGGGCTTCCGCTTCGTGCTTGGGCATCGCATGCTCTTGGGTCTGCTCCTCACTCGGTTCGGGCCGGTGACGGTCGCGACGGGTTTCCAGGTGATCATCCCTGTGTTCGCGGTACAGGTACTGGGCATGGGTGCTGGCGCGTATGGATTGCTGTTGTCGGCTGAAGGGCTGGGCGCAATCGTCGGCGGCTTCACAATCGCGTCGCGACGGAAGATCGAGCACCCAGGCATGATCGCCCTGGTGGCGGGCACGGCGCTGGGCTTTTTGCTGATGCTGGGCTACTTCATGACGACGTTCTGGGGGTTGTGGTTGCTGCTGGTATTCATCGGTGTTGCGCAGGTGTCATTCAACGCTGCGAACAACGGTGCGATGTTTGCGCAAACACCGCACCACATGCGCGGCCGCATGGTGGGCGTGCGCAACCAGACGCGCGCGTTGGTGCCTGTGTCACACCTAGGCTCGGGCGCTTTGGCGCAGGCGGCGGGCGCGCCTGTGGTGTTTGCGGCTTTGGGCGCGCTGACTCTGCTTGTCCTCTGGGGCGTCCAGCTTTGGCGCCCCGACCTTCGCCACGCTCGCTAGGCAGAGGACGCCCTGCCTAGCGAGCGTGGCGAAGGTCGGGGCGAGGCATTAGCGCGTTTACGTGGGGAGCCCAGAGGCGATCTACTTCGACTCGATGCTAGGCAGCTCACCTCGTGCCAACCTGGCGGAGGGCGTCGTCGCGTTGTGAAGCGAGGTGTACTAAGCTTTCGTTCTCTGAATCCACAGGCGATTTCACTGGAGGCACGTATGCCCTTTGTATCCAACGGCGGAGTCCGCATCCACTACGAGGTCGAAGGCGGCGGGCCGCCGCTACTGCTTGTTCATGGGCGCGGATGGAGCATGCAGGACTGGTACCGTCACGGCTTCCCCGAAGCGCTCATGGACGAGTTCCAGGTGATCCCCATCGACACGCGCGGCTTTGGAGAGAGCGATAAGCCTCACGACGAGAAGCTCTACGGACAGACGCAGTTCATGGATGACGTCTGCGCTGTCCTTGACGCATTGGGGGTCGAAAGCACGCACTACTGGGGCTACTCGATGGGTGGCAAGTTGGGGTGGGCGCTCGCCGTCAACCGACCTGAGCGTCTGCGTTCGGTGGTAATCGGCGAGTATCCAGCGCTAGGTGACACCACGAGCGACGAGGACCGTTACCGTTGGGAGGCGCAGGCTAAGCTTTTGCGCGTTGGGATCGACATGTACGTGGCGGGCCTGGAGATGGGTCAGGGCCGCTTACCCGAGTACCAACGCAACCGGACGCTAGCGCTCGACCCGCTGGCACTAGCGGCTCAACAGCTCGGCAACTTCTACTGGGGTGCGACCGAGGAGCAGGTGAGGGCTATCACGTTGCCCATGTTCATCTACACGGGCGCTGATCGGGTGGAGGGTGCGTTCTCCAACGTCGCCCGAACTCGGGAGTCCGCGGCGATGGTGGCGTCGGCGACGTACCGCCAGTTTGACATTAAGGGTCACGAGCCTACGTTCGCCGCGTGCGAGCAGGTGGTGCCTGTGGTGCGTGAGTTTTTGCGGGGGGTGGAGGTAGGAATAGGTGGATGAAGTGAGGGATCCTTCGCGGGCTGTGCCACGTGTCAGGACGACGTTAATGGGTCGTGGGCGCGTCCGGTGAGAATGGCATTGGGTGGTGGTGTGAGGCCCTTCGACTGCGCTGCGCTCAGGAAACATGGCCCGGGGTGGACGGTTATACGGCGCCGCCTTCGATCTCTTCGGTGAGGAGGCGCTCGGCGTAGTCGATGAGGACCTTCTCGCGGTCTGCGGCGGTGTTGCGGGATTCGAGGTAGCGACGCAGGGCCATCATGGGCGATATCTTTTCGGCGTCTTCAGTGCCGAGACGGGTGCGGCGCTCGCGATGGACGGTGCGCTCGATGCCGGCGAGGTGGAACGCGGAGGTGAGGGCTTGGCGGACGCGAGCCTCGCTGAACGCGGGTTCCTGCTCGGCATCCATGGAGATTCGCATGCGGACGATGGACTCTTCGAGTCCTTCGCCGGCGAACTTGCCCGCGACTTCCAGCGCGGCGTCGGTGGGGTCCTCGCCGGGGCTGGTCGCGACGTCGATGGTGAGCATCTTGCGGGCGGCAACGGGCACGAACTCGGTGGTGACGTTGCGGTTGCCGCGTGGCTTGGTGTGGTCGAGCGCGATGAGCATGAATCCCTTCTCGTCTCGTTCTTCGGAGAAATCGATGCGCTGGATGCTGCCGGGGTAGACGACAGGTGGGTTCTGCGTCAGAACCTGGTGCTTGTGGATGTGGCCTAGGGCGACATAGTCGAAGGCCTGGTTGGCTACGGTGCCGAGGCCAAGAGTGTGGTCGTTGCCGAGCATCATGCTGCGCTCGGATCCAAGCTTCGCGCCGGATACCGTCACGTGAGCGCAAAGGATGGCGGGGACGGATGGATCAAGCTGGGCGATCTCTTGATCTAGGAGGGCTGTGAGGCGTGCCTCGACGGAGTATTTGATCTGCTCCAGGGACATGTCGCGCGTCTCATCCTTGGCCATGAACTGGCCGATGCGTATCCATGGCAGGGCCACAATCTGCAGGGGGCCGGCGCTGGTCTCGACGTTGAACGTGTCCAGCGTCGACCCGACCTGGACGTTGGCGACCATCAGAGTCGGGAATATCTCCAGCGCCGTTGCGCGGTTCGCGACGTGGGGCAGGTCGTGATTGCCTACAATCAGGAAGACGGGTATGCCGACGTTCGATAGCCGCGCGATGCGACGTGCGAACTCCCGCTGGTGCGTTTGCGAAGGATCGCGGCTCTTGTACGCATCGCCGGAGAAGAGGACGAGGTCGACGTTGTGGGTGATCGCGTAGTCGACGGACCAGTCGAAGGTGGTGAGGAAATCGAGGAGGCGGGTGGAGACGCCGACGAACTGTGCGCGGTCGACGCCCGGTGCGAAGTACGGTGGCAGTGCCGCGACCTCGGCCTCGCTGGCGGCGTGACCGTAGTTTTCGACGCCGATATGAATGTCGGAAATGTGCAGGATGCGCATGGGGTAAGGGTAGGGGGAGGAGGGGCGTTCTGTCAGCGGGGATTTGGCAGAGCTTTGGGTGGGGGTCGAGGCCCTTGTCAGTTATGGGTGCTCGCTGCCAACGCCTGCCTAAACCCGAGTGGCACCCATGGCGCGGAGTTGTTGGCGGATAGCGTCGGGGAGGTCGGGGAGGGGGACGCGGATTTGGTCCATGGTGTCGCGGTTGCGGATGGTGACGGCGTTGTCGTTTTCGACGGTTTCGAAGTCGACGGTGACGCAGAGGGGCGTGCCGATCTCGTCCTGGCGGCGGTAGCGCCTGCCTATGGATTGGGCGTCGTCATACTGGGCGCGGAATAGCTTGCGTACGGTGTCGTGTACCTCGCGCGCTTTGGGCACGAGCTTGTCGTTGCGGGACAGCGGCAGCACGGCAACCTGCACGGGCGCGATGTCTGGGTGGAACCGTAAGACCACTCGAATGTCCTCTTTGCCGCCTTCGGGGCCAACGGACTCTTCGTCGTAGGCGTCGACGAGGATGGCCAGCGCGGCGCGGTCGGCACCGAGGGCGGGCTCGACGACGTAGGGCCAGTAGTGCTCGTTGAGCTCTTGGTCGAAGTACCTGAGCTTCTTGCCACTGTGCTGTTCGTGGCGGCTGAGGTCGAAGTCCGTTCGGTTGGCGATGCCCTCAAGCTCCGACCAGCCCCACGGGAAGTTGTACTCGACGTCAGTGGCGCCCTTGGCGTAGTGCGCTAGCTCTTCCTGGTCATGGGGGCGCGTCCGTAGATTCTCGACGCGGACGCCTAGGTCGATGAACCACTGGAAGCGGGTCTTGATCCAGTACTCGTACCACTCGTCGTCCTCGCCGGGCTTGATGAAGAACTCCATCTCCATCTGCTCGAACTCGCGGGTGCGGAAGATGAAGTTGCCGGGCGTGATCTCGTTGCGGAACGACTTGCCTATCTGCGCGATGCCGAAGGGCACTTTTTTGCGGGTCGCGACGATGACGTTGTCGAAGTTGATGAAGATGCCCTGGGCGGTCTCTGGGCGCAGCCATACTTTGCTGGCGGTGTCCTGCACCGGACCTGCGTAGGTCTCGAACATGAGGTTGAACATGCGGGCCTCGGACAGCGTTGCTCCGTCGTCGGGGCACTTGAGGACGATGTGAGCCCCGTCGACGGTCTCGCCCAGGGCCTCGATGAGGTGGTCTTCCCTGTACCGCTTGTGGCACGTAGGGCACTCGACGAGGGGGTCGGTGAAGCCTTCAGCGTGGCCGCTGGCGATCCAGACTTCGGGGGACTGGATAATGGCGGAGTCGAGGCCGACGATGTCGTCGCGGTCGTAAACCATGGAGCGCCACCAAGCTTCTTTGACGTTGCGTTTGAGCTCGACGCCCAGCGGGCCGTAGTCCCACGTGGAACCGATGCCGCCGTAGATCTCGCTGCTGGGGAATACGAAGCCGCGACGCTTGGCGAGCGAAACGATCTTCGTCATGTCTACTTTGGTGAGGTGTCTGGTAGTCAAGGTACGGCTCCGCTGTGCGAGTCGCGCGCAGCCGGCCGCTGCGCGCGCGAACGTCAATTATGCGGTCTGGTCGCTGATAGGGCCAAGTGCGCGGGCTTCGGCGTGGTACGCTGCCTGAACCCCAACGCAACGGATACCCATGCAGCCGACACCCAAAATCGTAGCGCGATTCCCCTTCTATTACGGGTGGATAATCGTGGCTGCGGTTGCGCTTTCCATGACCGCTTCATCGGCGACAGCCGCGCCGGTGTTCAGCATCTTCATCGAGCCGTGGTCCAAGGAGTTCGGCTGGTCACGCACGGCGATATCCGGGGTGTTCAGCTTCGCGACGGTCATGGCAGCGTTCGTCGGCCCGCTGGTTGGGCGTGGGCTCGATCGCTATGGCGGGCGCGTGATCCTGGGCGTGGGCACGTTGCTCATCGCCGGTTCGCTCATCTCCATCAGCTTCGCATCCAACCTGGTGTTCCTGTACGCGGCATTTTCCGTGGGCCGCATGGCCATGATGAACATCCAGAACCTGGCATCTCATACGGTTATCGCCAACTGGTTCATTCAACGCCGCGCCTTTGCCACCGCTATGGTTATCAACGGCAATCGGCTCGGCCTCGCGTTCTGGCCCGTGATTGCGGGAGCGGTGGTGCTGACGTGGGGATGGCGCCCAGCGTTCTGGGTGCTGGGGCTGAGCGTGGCGGTGCTCGCTATGGTGCCGTTTATTTTCGTCGTGGCGCGCCGCCCCGATGAGGTCGGCCTCTACCCCGACGGCCGTGCGCCTCTGCCGCTGGAGCCAGGGGAGAAGGCTCGATTCACCGAACACTCTTGGACGGCGAAGGAGGCTGTGCGCACGCGCGCCTTCTGGCTGCTGATGGCAGCGCACACGGGCATGATGATCGCAGGCGGTGGGAGCGGCGTGCACCGCGTTCCGTTTTTCGTGGGGCAAGGGCTCGATGGCTCGCTGGTGGGACCGATGCTGTTCGTGCAGGCGATGGGAATGATGACGGGTGGATTCGTTGCTGCGGCGCTCATGCGGCGTTACCCGCAGCGACGGGTGATCGGCATGTTCATGCTGGGCACGTCGGCGATGATGTTCCTGATTTTGGACGTGCCGGCCAACGGGATGGCGATCGCTTACGGTTTCGGCGAGGGTATGTTCAGCGGTGGCTCGTTCGCGATGCTCCCGGTGATTTACGCCGACTACTTCGGGCGGTTGTCGATCGGTACGATACGTGGGCTGACCCACCCGGTGGTGATGGTGGCGAACGCGGCTGGTCCACTGGCCGCTGGCATTATCTTTGACTTACGCGGGGAGTACTCGCTGGCGTTCCAGGTGTTCGGTGTGGTGACGTTCATCGGAGCGACGCTGGTCTGGTTCGCGAAGCCGCCACGTAGGCCCGTTGACAGCCCCGCCGACGGTGAGGACACTGGCGCGCGATAGGATTCGCATCTGTTTAGGAGAATCGAATGGCTGAATACGCAGCACCTGAGCTTCTAGTGGACACAGCCTGGGTGGCAGAACACCTGAATGATCCCAACGTCCGCATCGTCGAGATGATCCAGGACCGTGCCCCCTTCGCCGAGGGCCACATCCCTGGCGCGGTGGTTTCTCCCGATTGGCAGATTAAGGGCTCCGAGAACACCAAACTGGTGGCTCCACCAGACGAGGCGAAAGCTTGGTTCGAGTCGGTGGGTATCGGCGACGATACGCTGGTGATCGGTTACGACCGGATGCGCAATCGTGATGCGGCGCGCCTCTGGTGGGTGTTGACGTACTACGGTCACACCAACGTGAAGGTCCTCAACGGGGGCTGGAAGAAATGGAGCGCTGAGGGCAGGCCGTCCGAGTCGGGCGATTCCGTGGTGCCCGCAGGTGCGACGACTTTCACTCCCAAGCCGGCGAACCACGCGATTGAGTCGACGGTGGACAGGCTGAAGGCAGCGATTGGCCAGAGCGATACGCTGATTTGGGATACGCGGACGATTGAGGAGTACACGGGGGCGAATGACCGTGGAAACGCGCACGGGGGCCACGTACCGGGCGCGGTGCACCTGGAGTGGGTCGGCCTCGTGAATGAGGACGATCACACGTTTAAGTCGGCGGACGATCTGGCTGCGCTACTGGCGCCGCTGGGATTCAGCTCAGAACGAACGGTTCACGCCTACTGACAGGGTGGTATCCGTGCGGCGCACGGAGCGTTCACGCTGACTTTGCTCGGGTACTCCAGCGTGTGCATGTACGACGGTTCGATGGGTGAGTGGGCCAATCGCGACGACACTCCGCTGCAGTAGGGCGCCGGTTGGCCAGCTGAATGGTTGCATGGACTCGTGAAAGAGGTAGAGAAGAGGCCCGGTGCAAATTGCGCCGGGCCTCTTTGCAGAGTGTGCGCCCCTCGTCATGGGCGCGAGGGGTACGCTGGGGCGATAGCTAGTCGATGCTGAACACCGTTTGCACGCTTACGCGGACATGGAGGTCACCCGCCAGAATCTGCGTTGGGGGCGCTGCTCCGTCCATGGCTGCGGTGGCGAAGGCTTCTGCGCGGACGGTCTTGGGGTACCGCGTGCCGCTCGTCTCGACGATCGACACCAGCTTGCCGCGATCCACGCCAGTCACGCTGGCGTAGAGATCCGCCTTGGCGACGGCGTCACGGAGCGCGAGCTCGCGGGCCTGGGCCTCAAGGGCTGAGCCATCGTCGATGGTGAACGAGATGTTGTTCAGGCGCGCGGCGTCGCCGCCGGCGTCCGCAACGCTGTCCACGATCGTGCCGATGTTGTCGAGGTCACGGATGGTCACGCTGAGGGTGTTCGTGACGTGGTAGCCGACCAGTCTGCGTTGGGAACGCGTGACCTTCTGTCCGTTCTCGAGGGTTGTGACCACCTGGTCGTGGGTGTATTCAGGTTGGATGTTGAAGAACTGCGTCTGCAGGTCGGCGTCGTCAACGCCCGCAGCCCGCAGCACCGCGATCATCGCGGCCATGGCCACGGCAGCTTCGCCGCGTGCGCCGGAGACCGTCGTTGCGAAGGTCTCGATGCCGAGGGACATGACGGAAATGTCAGGCTGTCCCTCGACAACCCCTACGCCTGTGGCCTGGATGCCGGTAGTGGTGCCGAACCCAGAGTACGAGTTCGCACCCCGCGCCAGTGCTTCCATCTGCGCGTTGCTCAATCCACCGATCAGGCCCGCGAGGGAGTCCTGGTCGTTGTCCTCGCCGGAGCAGGCTGTTAGTAGCAGCGTCAGCGCTAGGGCCATGGCTGCGAGCGTGCCAATCTTGATTGCTCTCTGTGATCGGTTCGTGTTGCTCATCGTTTTCCTCCGAATGGTCGTGATATTGTTCGCTGTGGTGGAGCGGCGTTCAGGGGTAAGACGAGGGAGGGTTGCGGAAAGTTCCCTCCTTGGGTCGGTGCCCTGATGGACGCCTGTGCTGGAAGGAATCTTGGCGCTTCCGGGCGTTGGTGTGCTTACCCTCCCGGGACCCTCTATCGCTGCGTCCGGGGGCGACGATCCCCAAGGGGTAAGCGCTTAGGTAGTGGCGTGCGAGCGCCAGGTGACGGCGACGACGGCTAGCGCGAGGAGAGCTGTGGTGAAGCTCGCGGTAAGCAGCGCCCACTCTAGGGCTGAGCGGTCGTTGGTTACCGTGGAATCACTACTGAGGGTCGTTTTTGGCGCGAACTCGCCCTGGGGCAGCGACGGAACTGCAGCGATGATCGCCCCGTCCTTGGCGGGCGCCGGAGCGAGCGCTGTGCTGTCGACTCGTTCCGTGGCGTCAGCGTCCACGTTGGGCGGAGGTGCTGTGGTGATTAAGGATTGCCGATTGGTGGGTGGGTAGGACGCTATGCTGGTTGAGGTGCCTCCCGCTTTCTCGGAGGCGCTGGCAGCGGATTCTACCGACGGTGCGAGGGAGTCGGCAGCCAACGATGGGGTGACGGTCGTGGGGGATGCCAGCAGGACGCTGAGGCCCACGAGCGCGACAAGAACCATGGCGGCGGCGGCGGTCACGACCTGCATGGCGCGCAGGAGCTTGGTGATACCGCTAGGCTCGCTGACGTGGATCGTACGGGGTGCGTAGGGCAGGGCGAAGGACCGTGGGACGGCGACGAAAGGCTCGGCCCGCAGTAGCGTGCGAACCGCTAGCTGCTTACGCAGGTCTGCCGTGCAGTCCGCGCACGCCGCCAGATGCCGCGTCAGCTTGGCATCGTTAGCAACGCTGATAACACTGTCGACGTGCTCGGTGAGGAGCATTTCGTACTGTGAATGGCGGTTGCTAAATATTCCTATCATTTGGCGCTCATTTAGCCTTCTTCATAAACTAGGACGGCCTGCGTCGGCTGAAAGTTCCCACACCGGACGGAGCAGCTCTTTCAGGCGCTGCCGACCTCTGAACAACCGCGATTTCACCGTTCCCAACGATGCTCCGGTGATGCGAGAAGCCTCTTCATAGTCCATCTGCTGGAGATCGACGAGGGTCACTACAAGGCGTTGGTCGTCTGGAAGGTGATCGATCGCCTCTCGGACCAGGCGTGATGTCTCCGCATGCTCGGCCTGCTCCTCCGGCAGGCCGTCGGGCTGGTGCCAAGGGCCGCCCGGGTCGCCGCCTTCGATGTAGGCCTCCAACGACGATGTCCGCTTGTGGGCGGGGGAGCGGAGGATGTCACGAGAGCGGTTGGCGACGATCGCGAGGAGCCACGACTTGAGGCTGCCGCCTCGGTACCCGGAGAGGTTGCGGTAGGCGGAGAAGAACGCCTCCTGGGTGACGTCTTCGGCGAGCGAAGGGTCACGGAGCATGCGAAGGGAGAGGTTGTAGGCGAGGTACTGGTAGCGCTCGACGATGGCGTTGAAAGCGACGAGGTCGCCCGCCAACGCTTGGGTCATCCACGCTTGTTCCTGCGCGCCAGCGGCCTCTGGTGAATCGTTTGGGGGCGTTATCGTCACTGCACTGTTCACCCTCGTGGGTGCTGGCGGAGTTTAGCATCCAGAATCAGCATTCAGCGGTACCACTCAGAACTGGCGTTCAGAACTGGTATTCAGATCGGGCCGACTACCACGTTAACGTGGCCGTTACCTGTTGGAACCGCTGATATAATCGGTAGATGCGAGCCGTTATGCGTGAAGTGATCGAGACCGTCGCCTTAGCGGTTTTTCTTGTCGTTGTGATCCAGTCGGCGGCGGTGAACTTCCGGGTGGAGGGTCCCAGCATGGAACCGCTTCTGCTGAGCGGTGACAGGGTTGTGGTCAGCAAGGTCGTTTACACCGAGATCGACGCCGAGCACGCCGCTGGCTACCTTCCGGTCGTTGACGCCGAGGTTGGCCAGATATGGCGCCCATTCGGCAATCTTTCCTACGGTGACATCATCGTGTTCAAGTGGCCCCGCGACCCGCGTCAAAACTTTGTGAAGCGCGTCATTGGCCTGCCCGGCGACCGTATCCGGATAGAACTTGGGACGGTGTTCGTGAACGACAAGGCGATAGACGAACCGTACGTTGATTACCCACTCCGGCAATCGATCAGCGAACGTGTTGTCAAGCAGGACTCCTACTTCGTGATGGGTGACAATCGCTTGCGAAGCGATGACTCCCGTCACTGGGGTACAGTCCCCGTGGAGAACGTTATCGGCAAGGTCTTGGTCGCATACTGGCCTTCTAGCCGCTTTTCCACGCTGGAGACGGCGCTGCCCGCATTGTAGGTCGTAAGCCGTGTAAGATTGGTTCCGCTGCCCCCATAGCTCAGTTGGTTAGAGCGCCTGACTTTTAATCAGGGCGTCACAGGTTCGAGTCCTGTTGGGGGCACCAAAGCAAGCACCGCGTGGAGTGTCCAAGCCACGGCGGTCGCGGGAGGAATGACATGGCAGATCTTGCAACATTCAAGTACGACGGCCCCGATGCACCGCAGGTCCGCAGGCGCGGTGAGCGAGGCGACTCCCACGATCTGATCACCAACGAGCGAGTGATCAGCACGATCCAGATTATGAAGAAGGGCCAGGGCAATAGCATGCACGCCCACACCGACCAGGATGGCTACTGGTTCGTGCTGAGCGGCCGGGCCCGTTTCCATGGTGTTGGCGAAGAGATCCTCGCGGAGGTCGGCGCTCACGAGGGCGTCTACGTTCCCAACCACACGCGCTATTGGTTCGAGAGCGTCGACGATGAGCCGCTGCAGATCCTGCGAGTGAGCCAGTTGATCCCCGCCTAGCGGTCAAGTATTGTTCACTGGCCTTTTATACCGTTGGGGCTCTCGTTCACGGAACGAACACACCGTGTGGGTACTCTATTCCCTAACGTGTGCCCACTGATGGGTGACTTTGATTCAGGCGGGTCAGTGGCTTCCATCGGCCGCATGCCATTACAGGGAGGCAAAGATGCTGTCACAGGATGTGAATGACCGCTACACGAAGGTTGGGGCGGGAACTCCCACGGGGGAGTTGATGCGGCGCTGCTGACCGTCGCACGACCGCCGGCCAGTAGGGTTTGACGGAGAGTTAGCTGTTACTTGGCTGTAAAGAGGAGGCCCCTGTCATCAGGGGCCTCCTCTTTACAGCCGCTGGGGGAGGAGGGCGCCTGAGCTTGCTACCACTGTGGCGTCTGATATCGTTTCGTAGAACCTTTTTTGGAGCGCATGATGCCCCTTCACACGTCTGACGGTTCGTACGACGGCGAGGCGCTGCAACAGGCGGCACTTAGGAATCTATGGATACCGACCATCAACTGGTCGGAGATTGCGGAGGACGGGGCCCAAATCTTCACGGAAGGCCAAGGCGCAAAGATTAGGGATATCGATGGCGTTTGGCGCTACGACGGTAGCGCCGGGCTGATGCTTGTGAACATCGGCCATGGTCGGCAGGAGGTTGTCGACGCGATCTCGGAGCAGCTTTCTCGTTTGCATTACGTCAACACCTTTAGGTACACGACGCCGAGTGTCGTGGAGTTTGCGCAGAAGCTGGCGACGTTGACCCCTGAAGACCTGAATCGCGTGCATTTCGTGAGCGGTGGGTCGGAAGCGGTGGAAGCCGCGCTCAAGATCGCTTACCAGTACCACGTGAACCGTGGCGAGCCTGGCCGCACCAAGTTCATAGCACGGGAGGGCTCATACCATGGTGTGTCGCGCGGCGCGCTGAGCGTGGGAACTGCGAGGCCTCTCGCCCGGGAACGTTTCGAGCCGGTGCTCCCGGACAACGTACGCTTCGCTCCACAGCCCTTGCTCTACCACGACAATGTTTCGGCGACTCAGGAGGAGAACGACGTCCGATGCGCCAAGGCGGTGGAGGCGATCATTCTGGAGGAGGGCCCGGACACCTTTGCTGGGGTGATTGGCGAGCCGGTCTCGTTCTCAGCGGGCGTGGCAGTTCCTGGCGACCACTACTGGCCGATGCTTCGTGAGATCTGCGACAAATACGGGCTGCTCTTGATTGCGGACGAAGTCATCACGGCCTTTGGGCGTACGGGCAAGTGGTTCGCGATGGAGCACTGGGGGGTGACTCCGGATCTGATGACCTGTGCCAAGGGGATTACGAGCGGCTACTGGCCGGTCGGCGCGTGCATTGCAACCGATAATGTGTTCGCGGAGTTCCAGGGCGGTCCTGAGACGACGTTCCCCCACGGATTCACCTACGGAGGACATCCGGCCGGAGGCGCCGCTGGCCTCGCCAACGTGGCCATCATGGAGCGAGAGGACCTGCTCGGTAACTCGGCCAGGATGGGTGTGCATATGCTGGATCGATTGAATGGTCTGCGTGACCATAGGATCGTTGGCGATGTCCGTGGGGTCGGTCTGATGTGCGCTGTCGAATTGGGGAAGGACAAGACCACGAAGGAGCCGTTCGCAGGATTCGGGGCAGGCAGCAAGATGTTGATTGATAGCCTTTCTGAAGGCGGGATGCTCACCCGGGTGGGGGGCAATATTGTGTTCCTGGCACCACCACTGACCGTTACCAAGCAAGAGGTTGACGAGATGGTCGACATAGTGGAGGCAACCATCGTTGCCGTGGAGTCGCAGATGGGGTTCTGACGTCCCGGTATTAGATGGACGTATGGCACCTTCATCCTGTTGATGAGACTGTCCCCCGCAGGCAGAGAGAAGTTGCGGGAAGACCCCGATGTGCTGGTTTGCGCTCATGCTGAGGGCGACGCGGTCGAGGTGACGGGGTTTGTTTGTACTCCGTGCTGGGTCAGGATGACATCGTTGGTATCATCGAGGCGCTCGGCAACGAGGCGGGCGCTCGCTACTCGCTTCAATTCGGTGATGGTGGGCACGAGTATTCAACCGCTACTGGCGATACCTCTCGCAACGCTGCAAGGCCGTGAAGGCGATCCCGATTCGTTCTTGCTGGAAGGGGCGGAGTGCGGCGCCGCCGGTCTCGGTGGGCCCGACGAGGAACCGTGATGAGAAGAAGGAGATCCTGACCCATGGGCGAGATAGTTTGGGCCGCGGCGACCGTACATGCGCCTCAGTTGTTGACGCGCCCTCCGCAGGAGGACCAGGCGCAGCTGGAGGCGAGCATCGCTGCGATGGCCGAGCTCGGTCAGGGTCTCGACGAAACGAAACCCGATGTGCTGATCATCGTGGGGATCGACCATGTGGAGGCGTTCTTCCCTGGCGCGGTGCCTGCGTTCGCTATCGTGACGGGAGAGCGGGCGACGTCGGAGTTCTCGGGTCACGAGTACGATCTGCCGATTCACCAGGAGCTGGCGACCGCGCTCGCGGATGGCCTGATTGCGGATGGCATCGATATCGCGTACACACACGAGGCGCCACTGGGCCATGCGTTTACGACGCCGCTGGAGTTCGTACACGCAGGCCGTGCGATCCCGGTGATCCCGATGTTCGTGAACGTCTACATGCCACCGCTGCCGACGACACGCCGTGCGTACCATGTGGGCCAGGCGATCGGCAAGGTTATCGCCGATCGACCGGAGCGCGTTGCGGTCCTGGCCAGCGGGGGCATGTCGCACTACCCGGGAACCCCCAAGTACTTTTACCCTGAGTACGACTTTGATCGCTGGGTAATCCAAGAGCTTGAGGAAGGCCGCGTCGAGTCGGTGCTTGATCTGACGGGTGTGCAACTGGATGAGACTGGCAACACGGAGCTGTTGTCGTGGATGGTGGCGCTGGGCGCGACGGGTGCCGACCGCGGCGAGTTGCTGACGTACCAGCCGACAGCACACCATGGTCACGCGGTGATGCGGTTCCTGCCCGCTAAAGGTGAACGTGGCCAGGCCCACCGCGATATGTTGGATTACGGTGGCTTCCAGTTCCGTGGCGAAGGCTACCAGTTCTACAAGCATCCAACGGCGGAGGAGTACCCGCTGAATCGGGCGCTGGCGGAGCTGAAGCGGAGCGAGGAGCTTCGCGCTCGCTTCGTACATGACGTTGAGGGTGTGTGCGCCGAGCTTGGCCTTTCCGGCGAGCAGGTCGCGGCAATGAAGACGTATAGCACGGAGGCGGTGGTCGCTCAGGGGGGCCACGGTATCTTGTCGTTGACGGCGATGCTGGCGCTTCAGATGTCGGCCAAAGAGGCAGGAATCACAATCACCTCGGTGGCGTAGGCGTGCCGAGGCCTGCGCTGAGCGGCTGCCGCTCGGCAGGTTGGCTGGGACGGAGGTGGGTTTGCCCTCCCTCCCACCCTTTATCGCTGCGTGCGCAGGGCTAACGACGGGGATGCGGAGTGAGCGGTGTTCCTGGGCGGCTAGGGATTAGGTCGCTGGTTGATTCATGAGCCTGTGGCTTGGCTAGCTATGCCTAGATTTCCCGCAGGAGACGACCGAATCCTTCGATTTTCTCGGTGACACCGGCGAGGCGTAGGCCCTGCCAGGCCATGGCCTGCATGCTCCCAATGACGGGCAGGCCAGTCTCGCGTTCGAGTGCGTCGATGGTGGAAACGCTGGGCATAAGCGCGCCAGTAATCCAGATGCAGTCGGCGTCCGGTGTGTCCTTGGCGAGCTGCGCGCCGATACGCCGAACGGCGCCGAGGTCCATGGTGGAGACTTCGTAGCCTCGTAGCTGTCCGCCAGGCATCTCGTCGAGCACCGATTTGACGCCGGAGACTTCGAGGCCCGCGTTGGCGACGTATTCTATGAGCTTCTGGTGCGTCTTGGGGTCGAACGGGGTCAGCATGGCGGGGCGCTTGACGCCCAACTGCTGCATCGCGAGGATGCATGAGCCTAGGTCGGTGGCCGCTGGCGTGTCGGTAACCTTCTTGATCTTGCCGAGTACCTCCGCCTCAAAGCCCCAGCCCTGGAACGCGATAAGCGGCACGCCCGCCTGGATAATGGACATGGGCTTGCGGCTCATGATCTCCTCGGTCGCGGCTTCTAGCCTGTCGATGGCCTGGCCGTATGAGGCTTCGCGGTCGGCGAGGACGACGCCCAGCGAAGTCATGACGACGGTGACGCCGTCTGGAGCTATCTGGTAGAACTCGTAGGCGTTGTTCTCATGGGCTGGCGTGGGCGTAATCATGCCGACGCGGGCCTTCCATCCGTAGGGCCGGTCAGCCGCTGCTACGAGCGCCATCGAATGTCCTCCTGCCGGGGGGTGTGCTGTATCCTGCCCGCTGTCGGCGCCTATGTTACGCCGTCCGTGCCAACCGCCTGAATCATTAATCTGTGAGGCTGAACTGATGCTGGACCGTTTTCACGTTTCTGACGATATCGCTGTGCGTGTGCCGGAGGCGCCGATGCGTGCGACGGTGGAGGACATTTTTCGCAAGATGGGAATGTCTGACGAAGACGCGATACAGTCGGCGGACGTGCTGCTGTATGCAGACATTCGCGGGATTGATTCCCACGGTGTGAGCAACATGTTGCGGCAGTATGTTGCGGACTTCGGTACGGGGAACATCAACCCCCGCCCCAATTGGAAGATCGTCCGCGAGGCCCCTGCGATCGCGAATATCGACGGCGACGGCGGCCATGGGCTGGTGCTCGGCCCGGCTGCGATGCGGATCGCGATCGAGCGCGCGAAGCTTTACGGCATGGGTGCGGTGACGGTAGGTAACTCGAAGCACTCAGGCGCGGCCGCCTACCACGCGGCGATGGCGCTCGAACACGGTATGGTCGGGCTGGCGATGACGACGGGTTCGCTGAACATGGCGCCGACGTTTGCGGCGCAGAGGCTGGTGGGCCTGAACCCCATCGCGTGCGCGGTGCCGACCCTGGAGATGCCGCCGTTCGTGTTCGATGCGGCGATGTCTGCTGTGGCGTCGAACAAGATTAGGCTGGCGCGCAGGCTGGGAGCGAAAACGCTGCCGGGCTGGATCGCGGAGCTGGACGGTACTCCAATCATGGATGAGCGAGAGATCCCGGAGGATTTCATGATGCTACCGGCCGGCGGTACGCGTGAGATCGGGTCGCACAAGGCGTACGGGCTGGCTGTGATGGTGGAGGTGTTGACGTCGGCGCTGGCAGGTACGGGGGCTGGCCCCCACCGGCGCGCGGGTATCTCGCACCACTTCGTTGCGTACAACATCGAGGCGTTCACGGACTTGGACGTGTTCAAGCGAGATATGGATGACTATATGCGGTCGTTGGCGGACGCGCCGACGGCACCGGGCGCGGACCGGGTGGTCTATGCAGGTCTGCCGGAGCACGAGGCGGAGACCGATCGGATGGTCAATGGCATCCCGTATCACCCAGAGGTAATTGAGTGGTTCAAGTCGATTACCTCTGAACTCGGCATCCCCGATCGCCTGTAGTGGTCTAGGCCACCACAGGGCCGTATGTGTCGTGGAGGCTTGGGGCGGGAGGCGTGGTTGATTCCTGTACACGGTTGATCAATGGGGCTGACGGTGGGATGGGATGGAACGGCTAGGTAGCCTTCTGCGTGCCAATCGCCTCGAAATCGTCGCGGCGTTTGATGGCGGCACCGGCACGTTCGGGAGTGAGGATGGAGGGGCCTCCCAGGCCTTCGGCGTAGAGGGCGAGTTGGGCGGTTTCTTCGATGATCATGTTCATTTGGGCCGCGCTGCGGGCGTTGTTGGAGAAGGCGAGTACGCCGTGGTTCTCTAACAAGAGCCCTTTGATCTGGTCGTAGTCGTGGAGCACCTTGGCGATGTTGGCGATGGATTCGCCAGAGCCGCGCGGGCCGAAGCCTGCTAGGGGCACGCCTTCGATGATGTCGTTGCGGATCTCGGCTTCGTAGAACAGCGGTAGCGAACGGCTGGCGACGGCGAAGGCGGTGGCGAAGGGCGAGTGGGTGTGCAGGACGCTGCCGACTTCAGGACGCTCGCGGTAGACCACGGCGTGCATCTGGATGACTTCTGCGTTGGTGGCTTGGATCTCGCCCTCGACCAGGTTGCCTTCGAGATCAAGCACAACCAGATTCTCCGGGGTGACAAGATTGAACGACGACAGGCCAGTCATGAGGAAGGCGCCCGTCCCGGGGAGGCGCAGGCTCATGTTGCCGTGGTTAGATTTGGACATGATGCCGCTGCTTACAGTCACGTTGATGGCATCGATCAACTCTTGTCTGATCTTGCTGTCTGCCGTGGTCATGGTTGGCTCCTGGTCGATGTCGTCGTCTGAGGGGCTAGTCGCGGAAGTTGATGTACTGGAGGGGTTGCTCGATGGACAGTTCCTTGATGAACGCGATGGCGTCCTGAAGGTCGTCGCGCTTCTTTCCCGTGATACGGAGTTCGTCGCCCTGAACGGCGATCTGCACCTTGATCTTGGTGCCCTTGATCCCCTTGGTGATTTTGGAGGCGATATCGCGTTCGATGCCTTGCTTAATCAGCACACTCTGGCGGAGGCTGCCCTGGGTGGCGGCTTCGGGTGGTTTGAAGTCGAGCGCCTTGGCGTCCACGTCCCGCCGGGCGAAGTAGGTCTGCAATAATTCGTGCATCTGCTTGAGCTTGAGGTCATCGTCAGCGGTGATGGTCAGCGTGGACTCAGAGCGCTCGATGCCGCACTTGGTGCCTTTGAGGTCGAAGCGCTGATTAGTCTCACGCTGCATGCCGTTGAGGGCGTTGTCGACCTCGGTCATGTCGGTTTTCGATACAACGTCGAATGATGGCATTGAATCTCCTCTGTTGAGTAAGGTAGCAGCCGCTACGCGCGGCCTGAGGTGACAGGTGAACGGCACCTGGGTATCTAAGGGCTCGCCTGTGAGCGATGCTACCGCTGGCGCACGTCGATGGCTAGGCCCCGCCTGCTCTAGCTGGAGGGGTAGTCCTCAACGATTTCGAGGGGAGTGTTGCGTGCGACCACCATTTCGATGGTTTCCGCGCCGTCGTTGACGGGCTGGTGGGGTGCTCCTGGTGGGACGAACAGGTAGTCGCCCGGGCCGAACTCGATGGCCTGATCCAACTTCTCTCCTACCATGAACTTGCCGTGGCCCTGCATGATATACAGCGCCGATTCGCAATTTAGGTGTACGTGCGCGCCGGACGCGCATCCTGCGGGGATGGTCGCGGTGGCGAGGTGGATTCCTGTGGCGCCTGTGAGCGATTCGGACACGCCTGCAATACGTGTCATGGCGCCCGATGCGATTTCGGTCTCGCGTTGGTCAGGGTGGACGATGCGTATCTCCGCCATCGGGGCCTCCTTCCAAGTGGGATGCGAGTAGTCGCGTTACGCATGGGTGGGCGCGGGCAGGCGGGCTCGTGCGCAAGCGGGGGAGTCGGCTGGGATGGATGGTATCAGCCGTTGACGCTCGCGGGTGGACACCGGTAGTCTGCGGGACGAATAATTCGAACATGTTGGGGGAGCGTATCTATGCTGAGCATCCGAGATAACCAGACCCTTACGCAGGTGAGCAAAGGAACGCCGATGGGCGAACTGATGCGCCGTTATTGGCACCCGATCGCAGCGGCGGGCGAGCTGATGGAGAGGCCGACGAAGCGTGTGCGTATCCTGGGCGAGGATCTTGTGTTGTATAAGGATCGGTCAGGGACGATGGGGCTTATCGACACCGTCTGCCCTCATCGCCGGGTCGATCTTTCCTACGGTATCCCCGAGGAGCATGGTCTCCGTTGCATGTACCACGGTTGGATGTTCGATGAGAGTGGTCAGTGCATCGAGCAGCCGTTCGAGGAGACGGTGCATCCTGACGGTCGCTTCAAGGAGAAGGTAAAGGTCGCGGGATACCCGGTGCAGGAGCTGAGCGGGTTGGTTTTCGCGTACATGGGGCCGCTGCCGGCGCCAGCACTCCCTCACTGGGCACACCTGGTCGAGGAAAACGTTGTTGCTGATCTGGCGATTTCTGAGCTCCCGTGCAACTGGCTTCAGTGCCAGGAGAACTCGTTGGATGCCGTTCATTCTGAGTGGCTGCACGGGATCTACACCAAGTACCTGAGCACGGGCGAGGCCACGCGCCCACGGGGGCAGGGGACGACGATCAAGATTGGGTACGATGTCTTCGAGAACGGTGTCATCAAGCGGAGGCTGCAACAGGGATTCCCCGAGGATGGGGAGGACTGGACAGTAGGCCATCCGATCCTGTTCCCGAACGTGCTGTACGTGGGCAGTGAGTTCCGCACGACGACTCAATGGCGCGTGCCTATCGATGACGAGCACACGCTCCACATCTCGCTGTACATCTTCAAGCCAGCACCTGGGGTGAAGGCACCGGAGCAGCCAGTTGTCGCATGGCGCCAGGTGCCGCTCACCGACCCCGAGGGCTTCTACAACGTTCGCTACACGTTCAACCAGGACTACATGGCGTGGATTACCCAGGGGCCGATCGCTCGGCGTGACTTGGAAAAGCTTGGTGAGTCAGACCGCGGGATCATCCTCTATCGCAATCTGCTGAAGGATCAGATCGCTGTTGTCGAAGACGGTGGCGAGCCGATGAATACGTTCTGGAGTGAAGCTTCCTCTTCCCAGGTTCACCTGCCGATGGAAAAGATCAAGCACGGCGTGCTGCCGGATGGCAAGTACCGCGCTGGCGAGGCTGGAGAGAGCGCTGACACGGACCTGATCGAGCAGGTGATGGCCAGTTGGACGGATGCCTACGTAGGCAAGCAAGGAGCGGAAGGATTCGCGTTCTTGTAGCAAGGGGGCGGGAGCGGCGATACTTGTGCTCACGGATTCGCCTACAAACAGGAGGTTTGAATGTCACGAGAGATTGATGAGGTCAAATACGAAGTAGCCCAGGCGACGAGGATCCTGTCGTCGCTGGGACTGGCTAGCGGGGTAACCGCGTCGCTGGGTCACGTCAGCATGCGAGTGCCGAACCAACCAGACAGCTTTGTGGTGAAGGGCAGGGGATACCAGATCGACGCACTTGAGGAGATGCAGTACTACGACATGATTGTGTGCGATCTCGAGGGGTACAAGATCGATGGCCCGGCGAAGTCGACGCAGTGCTCTGAGGTCAAGATTCACTCCTGCATTTACCGTGAGCGCCCGGACGTGATGTCCGTTGTGCACGTGCACCCACGCTACACGGTGCTGATGACGGTGCTGGAAGAGCGCTTGCGCCCGATGGCGCAGGAGGGCGCGGTGTTGGTGAAGAGCGAGCTTCCCGTTTACCCGCACACGAAGACGGTGTGGAGCGAGGAGGAAGGTGCCGAACTGGTAAGCTACCTGGGTGACCGCAAGGCCGTTCTGATGAGGGGCCACGGTGCCGCTATGACCGGCAAGAGCGTGGACGATTCAGTGCTCTCGATGCTGCAGTTGGAAGAGCAGGCACGCATGAATTACTGGGCGCTAGTCGCGAAGGGCTCTGACCACAAGTACCTTTCCGACGAATTGGTCGATGAGTCGACTAATCGCCCGAACCAAAGTGAGTACCCTCACTTCAAGGAGCTGATGCGCCGCATCGGTGGTAACCCGCCGCGCGATGGGACGTGGAACTCGTACAAGAAGAAGGTTTCCGGAGACATGATCGCCCCCTAAGGTGGCGTTGGATTCCAGGGCAACCAAAAAGGCCGGGGCACAAGCCCCGGCCTTTTTGGTTGCCCTGGAATCCTCTGGCCGCTTCCCCAGTTGGCGTTGGCTGATTTCGCGGGCTATGCTATCATCATAGGTGATGAGTTTCGCCTTGAGCCAGAACTGTGTTTGTTGTTGCGGACCCTAGGGCCGGCGATGCCTCATTCCCGTGTCCATCGTCGCGCTCTTCTCACTAATGGGGGGGGCGTTTTTTTGGCACCGTGGAGAGTAGCGAGACAAGGAGCTTTCCGATGACCACGACAGACCAACCGATCGTCCCCATCGTCAGAGGGGTTCAGACATTTGCTGATCGCCTGAAGGCGGACTACAGCAAGGGAGTGCTGCCCTACGTTCCCGAAGAGGTAGAAGACTTTGAGACCGAGGCGACCCGCTACCTCAAGGGAGACTGGCCCGAAGATCAGTTCATCATGTACCGCCTCGTGCGGGGTGTGTACGGTCAACGGCAAGCCGACGTGCAGATGATGCGCGTGAAGATTCCGGCGGGCGCGATGACCGCGGATCAGTTGGATGCTTTCGGCGAGGTGGTTTCCAAGTACGCACCTCTCAAGAAGGGCCATGTGACCACTCGCGAGAACATTCAGATTCACTTCCTGAAACTAGCGGATACGCCGGACGTGATGCGTATTCTCGGCGCGGCCGGCCTGGTGACGCGCGAGGCGTGTGGGAACGTAGTGCGGAACGTCGCGGGCGATCCGATGGCAGGCATAGACCCGGCTGAGCCTTTCCCTGTTACGCCATACCTGGCGGCGTTCGCTCGATGGTTCATCCGCCATGAGCAGGCGCAGACCCTGCCCCGCAAGATGAAGTGCGCCTTCACGACGGCGGGCGCGGTGGACTCGGTGGTTGCTGACATCCACGATCTGGCGTTTATCCCCAAGTTGCGCAAAGGCGCTGATGGCAACGACGAACGCGGCTTCGAGATACGGGTTGGTGGGGGCACGTCGATCATGCCGCGCATCGCGTGGACGCTCTACGACTTCGTGACGACCGACGAGTACCTGCGGGTCAGCGAGTCGGTCATCCGCGTGTTCAACAAGGCCAACGAGATGCGGAAGAATAAGATGCGCGCGCGGATTAAGTTCTACGTGGACCGCATCGGCATAGACGCCTTCCGCGATTTGGTGGAGGAGGAGTTGAAGGGTGACTGGGCGAAGGCCGACTTCGATCCAACCCCACTGATGATGCTTCCTCCCGAGCTGGAAGAAGACCCGCCAGCGTTGGTGCCCGACACCGATACGCACACGGAGCCCGCGTTCCTGAAGTGGCGCGCTTCGAACGTTTTCGCGCAGGCCCAGGAGGGCTACAACGGTGTGTTCGTCACGCTCCCGTTGGGCGACATCTACGAGCACCAGTTCGCGGGCCTATCCAAGATTGCGCGGAACTTCGCGGGGGGACGCCTGCGCACGACGGCGGAGCAGAACCTGATTTACCGTTGGGTGCCAGATGGTCACCTGTTCGACATTTGGTCCGAGCTGAACGCAATCGGCCTGGCCGAGGACGGCGCGAATCAGATTACGGATGTTGTCGCGTGCCCTGGTACGGACAGCTGCAAAATGGCAATCACGTCGTCGATGGGCGTGGCGGGGGAGTTGCGTAAGGCGATTCGTGAGTTCGGGTCCGATGACCCGCTGATTACGTCTTTGCACGTCAAGGTCAGCGGTTGCCCCAACGGATGCTCGCGCCACCATATCGCCAACATCGGTCTGCATGGAGCGGCGACCAAGGGCGACGGCAACCAGGTTCCGGCGTACGAGCTGTTCTTGGCTGGTAACTATGGGAACGCTGACGATGTGCGGTTCGGTTATCGGGTGAAGACGAAGGTTCCGGCCAAGCGCGTGCCTGAGATGATTACGGATGTGCTTTCCTACTACCAGAACGAGCGCTCTGATGGGGAGAAGTTCAACGATTTCGTTGAACGTGTTGGGGTCGGCCCGTTCGAGGAAGTGCTTGGCAAGTTCCGCGAGGTGGGCAAGCTGAACAAGGAGAACCTCGACTCCTACATGGACTGGGGCAAGACGATTATCTACAAGCTCGAGCGCGGCGAGGGTGAGTGCGCCGTTTAGGCAGGCAGGGCGTGCCCTGCACCCACTTGTTGCCGCTTGGTGACGGGGAGTGTTGTTGATTAGCGAGACAAATGGGGCAGGCCATGGGGGCCTGCCCCATTCTTGTGTCTTGTGGGCGGCGTAGACGGGGAGTATGGGTAGCAAGCGAAGGCTTAAGGCGTAAGGAGTGCGAAGGCAAGCGCCGCTATGCGACGCAGGGCGAGGCGCAGAAGGCTGCGAATGGGCTCCGCGGTGCCAACGGAGCGGCGTACATTGAGCCGTACCAGTGCGGCTTCTGCAGCGCGTGGCACATCGGGCATCGGCCTGGCGCGCTGCGCGAGCACACGGAGATGTTCGGCGAGTTCTTGTGCAAAGAACGGTGGTCGTAGCCTTTCGGTTGACGATGAGGCCGATTTAGGAGCAGATCTGCCCGGAATGGGGAGCGTTCGCTCCTACGCTGAGTTTGACAAACCAAGGCCCCCATGTAGACTGCGGCTGGGCGTATAGCCCGAGGTAACAGTTCCGTTTGATTAGTTCATCTGCAATAGTTGTCTGGCCCCTGTGTGATTCCCGTACACATGCAGAATTAGCCGGCACGCGACGCACTGCATCTTATGCTGCGGCCCGCACCAGTCCCTTTCCGTTTCGACGGTACTTGCGTCACGCACCCCACCCAAAGACTGGCGAACCTCCCGCCTAACGGGTCCCGTTGGGCTGACTGCCCGACGGCTTTTTCTGCGACCCGCTTGAACAGCGCTCTGCTGTAACGCGGTCGCCTCACCACTTGCTGCCACGCTCACAGCTCCCTGGCTCCGGGATGTTTGAGTTGGTCGCCATCTAGGACTTTGCCGAATCGGCGGATCCCACCAATCTTGATCGGAGAAGATGCATGACGTCTGATGTGCGCTCTGTCGCGTCGCTGTATGGCGGGTTCTGGAATTTCGATATTCAGGATTTTTGCTACATGACGAATCGCTATTTCCCCCCGCAGGAATTTCTGAACTCGCTTGCCGCCAATCTCGCGCGGCTGGTGGGGTCCTACCCATCGACCAATCGCCACCTGTCGTCGTTGGTGGCGGAGCCGTTGGGCCTCAGCGCCGATGAGTTGGTCGTAGGTAACGGTGCAAGTGAGTTGATCAGTGCCATCACGAGCCTGCGCGTGAAACATCTGGCGATACCCATCCCGACGTTTGATGAGTACCGGAATCGTGCGGGGACGCAGGGCAAGCAGGTGAGTTCCTATGCGATGGGGGTGGATTTCATGCTGGACGTGGATGGGTTCATCGACCACGTGCGGGAGTCGGGGGCGAACTCGGTGGTGCTCGTGCAGCCCAACAACCCGGCTGGGACGCTGGTGGCGCGGGACGATGTCGTTCGGATGCTTAGGGCGTTCGTTAATCTCGATATGGTGCTGGTGGACGAGTCATTCCTGTACTTCGCCGGGCCTGACTACCGAGAGCTGAGTGTGGCGCATCTGATTCACGAGTTCCCGAACGTGGTGATCGTCAACAGCATGTCGAAGGCGTACGGCGTGCCAGGGCTGCGCTTGGGCTACGCAGTGTCGGGCGACAAGGAATTCGTTGCGAGGTTGCGTGCCGAGGTTCCGATCTGGAGCATCAATTCGTTCGCCCAATTCTTCCTGGAGCACATGGGCGCGTACGAGTCGCGATTCCTGGAGTCGTGCGTGCAGGTGAATGCAGCGACGCAGGCACTCTACCGAGGGCTGCAAGCCGTGCCTTGGTTGGAAGCTTATCCGTCCCATGGGAATTACATTCTGTGCCGGACGAGTCCCGATCTCACGGGGACGGAGGTCACCGCCCGCTTGTTCAATGACTTCGGTGTTTTGGTGAACGATTGCAGTGGAAAGGGCGGGCTCGACAGCCGATTCTTCAGGATCGCATCGAGAACGACCGTTGAGAACGAAGAGTTGCTACGCACCTTCTTGGCCATGGCGAGCGAAACGTCTGCACCAGAAGTTGCGAGAAAGTAGATTCAACGATGCAAGCACTGATTCTTGCAGCCGGGCAGGGGAGCAGGTTGCGCCCGTTGACTGATCATCGCCCCAAGTGCCTCGTGAAGGTGCAGGGGAGGCCGATCCTCGAATACCAGCTTGAGGCGCTCTGTGCGGCAGGCGTGCGAGAGTGTGTCATCGTCATTGGCCATCTAGCCGCCCAGGTGCGCAGCACGATCGGTACGCGGTTCCGCAGTCTGTCAATCACCTATGTAGAGAACGAGATCTACGACCGCACCAACAACATCTACTCATTGTGGTTGGCTCGGGCGAAGGTCAACGACGACGTGCTGTTGATTGAAGGAGACCTGATCTTTGAGCCGGAGCTCTTGACGGATCTGCTCGATGTCCCGTTCGCGAATGCGGCGGTTGTGGACCAGTTCCAACACTTCATGAACGGGACGGTCATCCTCGCGCGAGGCGATGGGGCGGAGGCGATGGTGCTGAAGCGGGACCAATCGCCGGGGTTCGACTACCGCTCAGCACTGAAGACGGTGAACATCTACAAGTTTTCATACGATGTCTTGAGCGACAATCTGATGCCCGCGATGGGCGCCTGCATCATGCATGGGCTGACAGACGACTACTACGAGATGGTGATTGCTCGGGCGGTCGCGGCCGGCACGATGCAGCTTCACGTGGTACGCACGGGCACTCGGGCGTGGGCGGAGGTCGATACGGTTGAGGATCTGGCCGACGCGGAGCGGATGCGGAGGTGGGGTGCGTCTCGAATCGTCGGTGTGGCTACACCACCAACGTTCTTCCATTGACGGCGGAACCTAGGCGATAAGTTGCACTCCGTGGGCTGCTGCGATCGCGAAGGCGAGGGCGTTGAAGGCGTAGAACGCGACTCCGGTGAGCTTGGGTATGCGTAGGGGGCTGACCATCAGCCCGGCCACGACAATGGCGCTGCCGTAGAGGACGATTTGAAAAAGGGCGCTATCCAGGGGGCCGTCGAACAACATGACTGCGGCGATTGCGATGATGGCCTGGTCGGTGGGCAATCCGACGTAGCGGGTGCTGTCCGGCACCAATCCGTAGACGTTGAAGTAGCTGAGCCGTAACGCGGCGGCCGCGGCGAGGGCGAACGCTCCAGGCACATACGCCGCCTCAAACTCACCGTAGGCCAGCAGTACGACGGCGAGGGTGACTCCGGCACCGGCCATATCGACGAGCGAGTCCATGTTGGCCCCGAAGGCACGGTCGTTATTGGTGCGACCGGGGATGCGCTTGGATACGGGGCCGTCGATCCCGTCGAAGAAGAATGCGAGGACGAGTCCGATTGCGGCAGCGTGGAACTCTCCGTTCACGGCAAACGTGATAGCTGCCAGGCTGCTGAGGAGACCGGCTAGAGTTACTAGGTTCGCCGCATCGAAAAAGTAGCTGATGATCAGTGGTCGTTTGGTGTCGGGGGTGCTAATGGAGTTTCATCCAGATGCTGACGGGTGGTTGGGTTCAGTTGAAATGAACTGTCCAATCGGGCGAGCCGTTGGGGTCAGACATAGGCGGTGTGAAGTGACGACAGGATACCATCCCGCCAGAGGGCAATCCGAATGAATGAAAGCTTGGATTATGAGGCGGTGCGTCGGTATTGGGACCAGACCGCTGGGACCGCCGCTGCGGCTTCCTACATGGCGCATGAGCAAGGCTTGCCGCAAAGCTGCGTCAACGATCGCTTCGCTCTCGAGCGCGAGGTGGTCGATCGGTGGTTCTCGGGCCTGGGTGCGGACGCGGCTGTGCTGGACATAGGCTGCGGAAGCGGGGCGTGGTCGGCACTATTCGCGCAACGCTATGGCCGTGTGGTAGGGATTGAGCAGAGCGCCAAGATGGTGGCCGACGCACGTGAGCGCCTGCGAGAGATGCCGAATGTTGAAATCGTTCAAGGCGATTGTCTGGAGGTTCCTATCAAGGGCTTGTTCCAGGGAGTCTTCTTCGGTGGACTGCTGATGTATCTGAATCGCGAAGATGCTGTACGGCTGCTCGCGCGTGTGGCTGAGCTTGTCCCCGACGGCCCGATCATCTTGCGCGAGTCTAGCGGGCCAGGCCGTGTCGAGATAAAGACGGGGGAGTACCAGGTTGCGTATCGCTCGCCTCAGGAATATAAGGAGATTGCGGCTGAAGCTGGGCTGCGCGTGCGGGCCGTGGAGCGGAATCGGGGTTATGCGAGGATGGAGGTCGCCGTAAACCTCGTGGACCTCGTGCGCCGTCTGCCCGTGCTCAAACGACGTAATCCTGCCCTAGTTGGCGTTCCACTTTGGCGGGCTCTGCGTGCTACTTCGCCCCTCAGCTTAGAGGTGCTTCCCCGCGCGGTCCGGGCCGCGGGCATCAACTGGCCGCATCTGTCGAACAACTTCCTGCTGCTAGGACACAGCTAAGGTTTTAGCGAGGCGATACATGGCCATATCCCGCAGAAAGGCTCAAGACTACGCCGAGCAGGTGCTGAACCGACCTGGCGGCGAAAAGCCCGTCACCCTTCGTCGCACCAAGAGCGGCGTAACGTTGCTCCACCGGGGCCGAGCGGTGACGAAAACACACGCCTCAGGCGTGGGGGAGATGCAGGCGCAGTTGATGGCGATCGCGCTCGGCGTTGATCTGCCCGCGATCGGTGGATCGGTGGAAACTCGCGTACCCAGTGGAGTCCTCTACCGCGCCATTGCCGTCTCATCGCTGGACGTTCGCCGACCTGAGGCGCAGGCGGTGCTAGGCCAACTCATGAACACTGCCGCTATGCAGCGAGGTGCGTTCAACACGCTTGAAATCGGGTAGGAGACTCGTCCTTAGAGCATGGGGCGCTGGTATTCTTGCGTTCGCGATGTATGATGCGTCCCACCAAGTGCTGGAGGTGAAACGATGGCAGACCTGGAACTCTCTTTCGCGATGACCGCATACGACCGCGTGACGCCCTTGATTGACGGTGAGGTCAAGGTGGACGGGGTGAAACTCGACTACCAGGGGATGCCGGGGGCGGTTCCACGGGTCTTTTATGATCAGATTAAGTTTAACCGATACGACGTTTCCGAGATGTCGATGTCGTCGTACCTACGTATGCGGCCACAGGGCTTTCCGTACCGGATGCTCCCTGTGTTCCACAACCGGGCGTTCTCTTACACCAATGTGTATATCCGTAAGGCTTCAGGGATAGGCCAGGACCACCCGGAAGACCTTCGAGGCAAGCGGTTTGGTATCCAGGACTATCAACAGTCGGTGGGTCTCTGGACGCGGGGTATCTTTAAGCTGGAGTGGGGGATCGAGCCTGAAGAGATGACCTGGTACCAAGAGCGCGGAGAACACCTCAGTCACACCGGCGCGTCCCACGGGGCGGGGCTTTCGCTCCCCAAGGATCTTGTCCTGAAGTACGCCGAGAGGGATTTCGGCAGCATGTATTTGGACGATGAGCTGGATGCCTCCATCGGCTTGGTGATGGTCCCGGGTTCGGGCATCGACCGCCAGCGCAAGGATCTGTCTGGTCATGAGGGCTTCACGACGCTGTTCTCTGACCCGCGGGCCGAGGCCATACGGTTCTTCCAGAAGCATGGCGTCTACCCGCCGCACCATGTGACCGTCGTGCGCGAGAGCATTCTCGACGAGCACCCCTGGGTCGGCGTGAGCCTGATGGAGGGCTTTCGCAAGGCGAAGGAGCTCGCGATCGCGCGACTGCGTGAGCGCCAGCCAACGCTGATGGTTTTTGGTGGCCAATACCTGAGCGAGCTTGAAGCGGTCTTCGGCCGCGATCCTTTCCCCTATGGGATTAACGCGAACGCGAAGGCATTCGATATGGCCCAGACATTCTCGGTGGAGCAGGGGTTGTCGAAGAGGAAGCAGCCTTGGGACGAGATCTTCCCCGATGAGATCATGTACGCCGAGGAGAAGCTCTAGCCGTCGGTCTAGAGCTCAATCAAGTAGACAGCGCAACGGGCTAGCCTGACCGGCTAGCCCGTTCTGCGTTTCACTCCGCGAGGGCGACACGTACGTAGCTGCGGTTGGGCGCTATGAAGAGGAGCGCTGCGGCCGTCAGCCACATTGCCGCGATAATCCACAGCACTGCGCTGTAGCTTTCCGTACGATCGAAGAGCACGCCAGCGAGGATGGGCAGGCCCATCGTGCCGCCGACCTGGAGTGCCATGACCGTGCCGCGGATCGTCGAGAACGCTTTGCGCCCGAACGCATGCCCGAGCGCCGCCCAAATCAGCGGGTACAGGCCGAAGTTCGGTGCCATGATTAACGCCGCTCCCCAGATGCTCCACACCGGACTGCTGAGATTCAGCAGCACCAGGCCCAACGCCACCATCAGGGCTGCCCCGCCTGCTACGGTGAGGCGCCCGAAGCGGTCGGCGAGGGGCCCCATGATGAGGACCGCGGGCGTGCTTACGAGAGCCATCACCGTGAGGACGAGGGCTCCTTGGACTTCATCCAGGCCTTTCCAGACCATGATGGGTACGAAGTGTATCTGTAGACCAGCCTGGGCGCTGCCGAACGCCATGACGGCACAAACCATGAACCAGAAAGTAGGCGTCTTGAACGCTTCTTTGGCTGTGGGCTCAGTGACGGTGGCGGCTGGGTGCTCATCAGACAGGAGCTCGCCGTCGGGGAGCATTCCGAGCTCCTCGGGCGTGTCGCGTGAGAACCATGCGGCCGGGAGGCCGAGCACCAGCACGAAACCGGCGGCGGCAATCGCCGCCGAACGCCATTCCTTGCTATCTATGACGAACGCAAGCGTGGGGATGATGACGATCGCTCCCAAACCTGACCCCACCTGAAGTACTGACATGGCGGTGGCCTTGTACCGATGGAACCAGTTGTTGATGAAAGCGGCTGAGGCATTGAACGCTACGTTGAGGATGACAGGGCTGATGATTCCTACGAAGACGATGAATAAGATGAGGACGTTGGGCGACACGGCGAACAGTACGTAGCCGGTCGCAGAGACGATCACCGAGCCGAGGAGGATCCATCGAGGACCATAGCGGTCCATGAGCGCTCCGGTGATGGGGGCTGCGAGCCCCGCGACCATGGAGCCGGAGGCGAACAGCAGAGCGGACATGCTGCGCGATAGGCCCAGGTCGTTCTCCAACGGGATGATGAAGAGGGTGCTGCCGAGGATGTACGTGCCCGTCCCGCCGGCTCGTGGGCCGAGCATGAGCGCGACGATGCGCCAGCCGCGAAATCGTAGGTGTTGCGCAGCGCTGGTCAGCATGAGGCGAATGGCGTTCCTTTGGGGATTCTGGACGGGGTTTTGGCCGGGGAAACGGGGGCATTAGACGAACGTAAGGTTTGAGTAGAGTACACCCGGTTCAGCCGTGTGGGTGGGAGCGACGGTAGGGTAGGGCCTCGACGTGATGGAGTGCCTCGGGTACCGTTGATGCGTGAATCAGAGTTTACGCAAGCGACTTGCGTTCCTATCCGTCCTCAGACACCGCGACTATCGCATTTACTACCTCGGCCTAGTGGCTAGCGTTACGTCCCACCAGGGGATGATTGCTGCCAAGGGCTGGTTGGTGTTCGATATCACGGGCGAGCCGCTGGCGCTCGGCCTGGTGGGCGCGGCGCAGGCGATACCGGGGCTCATCTTCAACCTTATTGCAGGCGCGCTTGCGGATAGATTCAACCCCCGCCGGATGATCGTGATGGGCGAGGGGGCGGCGGCATTGCTCATCGCTCTCCTGGCCGTGCTGGTGTTTGCGAATGTCGTCACGGTCTGGCATATCGTGATCATCGCGTTCCTGATCGGCGTGGCAACGTCGTTCGACCAGCCGGCCCGCCGTGTTGTGTGGCCCGTGCTGATCCCCCGCAGCGAATACGTTGCGGGCACCGCCCTGAACCAGGGCGCATGGAATGGAACGCGGGTCATCGGGCCGGCGGTGTCCACGGGCATCATTGCGCTGGTGGGCTCGATCACGGGTGATGTCAGATTCGGTGCGGGCATCTCGTTCGTGGTCATCGCAGCGGGGTTCGCTTCCATGGCGGTGGCGATCATGTTCGTGCGCATCCCAGACATCAAGCGGTCTGGCGGTGCGACGGTGTTCCATGACATCGTCGATGGCTTGGCTTTTGTTGTTACGCACCGCATCTTCCTGCTGTTGCTGGGACTCAGCTTCGCAATCGGGTACTTCGGTTTGTCGTACCAGCAGCTTCTGCCTGCATTTGCCAAGAATGACCTTGGGCTGGGCCCGTCCGGACTGGGTGCTCTGTATGTTGCGAGTGGTATCGGTGGCATCGTAGGGATCGTCGTCGCGGCGTCCTACGGCTCGAGCGTCGACCGTGCGAAGCTCATCGGTGTGGGAGCAACGCTCATGGGCGCCTCTATCATCGGGTTCGGGATCAGCGGGGTTCTCGGGTGGGCGATCTTGGCCGGCGTACTCTCGGCATGCGCGGGAGCTCTCTACTCGATCTTTCAGGTAGGCGCCAACACGCTGCTAAACCTGCTGGTGCCGGTGGAGTTCCGCGGGCGGGTTATGGGGCTGCGCGGCATCATGTGGAGCCTGTCGCCGCTGGGCGCTTTGCAAGCGGGACTCATCGCCGGGCTCACGAGCACACCGTTCGCCATCGGCCTGGGCGGCGTTGGAGTGCTGATCGCCACAGGCCTGGTTTTCGGATTGAGCAAGCAGGTACGGAACGCCGAGAAATTGGTGAGGGAAATGGAGGCTGCCGAAGCCTTTGACGCAGGCCGTTCCGCCTCCAAGACCTAGCCACTTTCGGCGCCGTGACCAAGGCCGTTATTTGTTTGACACCCCTAGGTGCCCCACCTATACTCGCCGCCGCGCGTCCAGGGTGAATCCTGCCGCTATTCCCTATTTTCTGAGGGCATTCGAGGAGGCAAATATGACAAGGAAAGTACTCCACATCCCCGGTAACTGGCACGGCGATCAACCGATTCCGCCAGCGACTAAGACAGGTCCGATTGTGACTTCCGGTGGCGTGTCCGGCTTGGATCCAGAGACCAGCAAGGTGGTTGAGGATGTCGAAGGACAGGCGAAGTGGGCGTTCGAGCACGTGCGCCGCATCATGGCTGAGGCCGGAGGAACCCCTGACGATATCTGCCACATGAACGTATACGTGAAGGCACGTGAGGCGCGCCCGTTGATCAACAAGGAGTGGGTGGCCATGTTCCCCGACGAGGAGAACCGCCCGACCCGCCACACGATCCAGTACGACGCACTGGCTGGTGGGATGGAGCTGCAGATTCAGTTCACCGCTTACGTCGCCTAGCGGTTCGTAGATAGCGAGCCACGGATGGTGATTCAAGGAGAGAACGATGGCAGTTGATGAGTTCGTGGAGCGACTTCGGAAGCTCGACACGTGTGCCGTGTCCGACGCGCAGGACAAGCTTGGTATCCAAGGGACGGTGATTGGCATCAATTCGCTCTACCCCGTGGAGCGGATTGCGGGCCGTGCTGTGACGGTGCGGCTGAAGACCAAGGGCCCTGGCGAGACGTCAGTGAGGCACCTGTGCACCACTGCGGTGGTGGCGGCTGACCCAGGCGACATCATCGTCATCGACCACCGTGGGCGTGCTGACGCGGCAGGTTGGGGGGGCATCCTCTCGACGGCTGCGAAGACCAAGGGTCTGGCCGGCGTCATCATCGATGGCGCGAGCCGCGATGTCGATGAGGCGCAGGAGTTGGGGCTACCGTTGTTCGCTCGCAGTCGTACGCCACTGACGGCGCGCAACCGGATTATCGAAGAGTCCACCAACGAGCAGATCGAGATAGCTCATGTGGCGGTCCGCCCCGGCGACTACATCATCGCCGACAACAGCGGGATCGTGGTGGTACCTTCCGAGCGTGTGGCGGAGGTCGTGCCGGAGGCTGAGACCATCGTGGCGCGTGAGGCGGCGATGGCGAAGGACGTCATCGCAGGTAAGTCGGTCGCTGAGGTTATGGGGACGAACTACGAGCAGATGCTCGCCCGCTCGCCTTCTGCCTAGGCGATTGTCCAGTCTGTTTCAGACCAAAGAGGGTGGCCCATCGGCCACCCTCTTTTTTTCTTTATTGTCGTTTTGGACGGGCCGTTCGTTACATGTTGACGACGTTGCGCGCGGGTAGGCCGTCGAGCACCTCGCGGACGGCCGCGGTCGCTTTGACGCGCATGTCGACCTCACCTTCTTCGCTGTAGAACGCGGAATGGGGAGTGACGATTAATCTGTGCTTCACCCAGTCCTCACCGGCGCGCCAGGCCTTCAGCAAGGCAAGCTCGGGGCCAGGGGGTTCCGTGGGCATCACGTCGAGCGCGGCAGCAGCCACGCGTCCTTCGCGAAGGGCGACCTCTAGTGCGTTGGCGTCGAGCACGCCACCCCGTGAGGTGTTCACCAGGTAGGCGCCATGCTTGAGCTTGGCGAGGAAATCGGAGTTCACCATCGCCCGAGTTTCATTGGTCAACGGAGTATGGAGTGTTAGGAAGTCCGCTTGGGCGAGGAGGTCGTCGAGCTCAAGTCTCCGCAATCCCAACGCCCGGTCCATGCCGTCGCGGGCGTACGGGTCGTAGAAGGCTACGTCCAAGCCAAAAGCCTTGGCACGTAGTGCGACGGCAATGCCGATGCGACCTAGTCCTATGATGCCCAGCGTCTTACCTGTCATGCGGAACAAGTGACCGGCTGCCGACCACTCCCATCGCTCCTCATCCTGCTTCACGCTGTCGATGTAGGCGGGCAGGCCACGGGTTATCCCTAGCAGCAGCGCGATGGTGTGATCGGCGACCTCGTTGGTGCAGTAGTCGGGTACGTTGGAGACCGGGATGCTTTTCTTGGCCGCCGCTTCAACGTCCACGATATCGTAGCCAACACCCATGCGCACGATGAGCTTGCAGCGCTCAAGTTGGTCGATGGCATTGGCGTCGATCCGTGTTCGCCAGGTCATGATGGCGTCGGCGTCCCGGACGCTGGCTCCATCCATGTAACCGCGGTCGGGATTCTGCATCACCCGGAGGTTGACATCAGGGCCGAGGCCCGCCTTCTCGAGGGTATAGTCAGGATCCATGTGGCCGGGGGAGATGTAAACGATAGGTTTGTCAGGCATGGGTCACCGTAGGTCAAGATGGAGCATCGCGAAGTATAGATGACGGGGCCCAGGGGCTATCCCTGCTCTCGCCGCTGGCCAAGTACGGCCGTGATAGCTTCGTACCGGTTGTTGAGTTCGAGTTTTCCGTAGATGCGGTTGATGTGATTTTTGACGGTCTTGGGCTCAATCACGAGGGCGGCTGCTATACCAGCATTGGAGTAGCCACGGACGATGAGCGCAAGGACTTGGCGTTCCCGTGGCGTGAGCTGGTCTTTTACTTCTTGAGGAACCGTGGTCTCGTCGGTGACTGCGTCCGTAACGGGCGCGCCAACGCGGTGGCGGTACACCTCGCGAACCGCAGAGCCAATCATGGTGCCCGCGAGGAGAGACAGGAGCGCTATCACGGCAAACTCAGCTGCGTTGAACGGATCGTTCACTATCACATCGCGCAGGCCCATAACCGCTGCCAGGCTTGCGATGAGGATGCCCGTGGCCACCATTGCCTTGGCAGGCGCAAAGCGCACTGATGCTTCGGCAACGATAATAAGCAGCGCGCCCAGCGTGGTCGCTGCTGCTGCTGGCTCAGCAGCCAGGCCAGCGCCAAGAACAACCACCGCATCAAGCGTGACCGCAGTCACTCCAAGTCTGCGTTGGCCCGTTAGGGTGCCCACGCGGTTGGCTGTTCGCCACACGACGGCGTTGCCCAGGGTGATCAGCGCGACCAAGGCGGCAGTCGCGGGGACGGGAAAGTCTCCGAGCGGGAGCAGGACCGCGAGCGCGACAGCACCCAGCCATCGTGCTCGGACGAAGCTGATCTCCAGTCCCAGCCGCTCAGGGACGCTCGGTTCTGTTATCGGGGTTGGCATGGGAGTCGCCATGGGATGGACATTGCGCTGATTGTAGCGCTTACCTCGAAAGCGTCTTCACCGCGAGGTGCGCGAAACGTTCGTGGCGGGCCCGATTAACCAAGGGGACGGCGCGTGGCGCGTTCGGGCGAGCGTGTCGGCAGGTGCTCTCGGATGGTGCCGGATGCTGGGTGGCAGCGTAAAATGCGAGGCATGCTTACGGCATTTGGCACCATCGCAGCTTCAATCATGCTCATCTCATACTGGCAGGAGACGAGATCCACGTGGTTCGTGCAGGCTCGCTTCTGGAAGCGGCACCGGCGTGAAGCCCTTGCAGGAATGGGTCAGCCAGGGGATGTTTAGTACGAGTGCGATCGAGCGTCCGTTGCGCTTGCTGTTGATCGATGCCACCGGTAATTCAGAGGGGTGGGAGTGGGATGTTTCGGGTAGGTTAATGAGCGTTCTTGGCAAGCGAGGGCTGGTGCTCGCGGAGAAGCAGGTCATCGCGATCACCAGCGTGAGCGACCTAGCAGTGCACGCCCCGTCGCTGGGCGCGGCGAGTTGCGTCGTCCTGTTTTGTCCTGGCGATGATGTCGACGTGTGGCATTGGCTGACAACCAACGTCAATGGCCCGAAGCTAGCGGTGGTTTGTCAGTGGGGAGATCACGGTGGGCTGCTGGCGGAGGCGGTGCTGAAGGCGCCGGATGCGTGGGCGCCGATCGCGGTAGCACCGGACTCGGCGGTTGCGCCCCGCGAGGGGGCGCTGTTCCTCTTGAAGTTCTTGACCGAGTTGAACCTTCACTCGGACGACCGAATGACGGGGCGAATGGCCTGGTTCGCTTGGACGAAGGCGAACGAGCTTCTGAAGCGCCGACGGATGACGGCGAGGTTCAGGCTGCGCACGTAGGCTGGCGAACGCGGGATGGTTCAGCGAGCACCCCCCTTGAGCTCCAGCCACGCCTCACGAGCTTCCTCGACAGATCCCTCGTCCTCGATGGTGGTGATGTCGCCGGGGTCGGAGCCGATGGTGACGGCTTTGAGAACCCGGCGCATAATCTTGCCCGAGCGCGTCTTCGGCAGCATCTTCACGAAGTTAATCTCGCCGATAACGGCGAACGGTCCAAGTTCGCTGCGTACCGTTGCGGTGAGCTCCGTTCGCAGGGCGTCGCTCGGCTCACGGCCATTCTTGAGCACGATGAACGCGGAGATGACTTCGCCGCGCAGCTCGTCGGGGCGTCCTGTGGCGCCAGCCTCGGCGACGGCGTCGTGGCTGAGGAACGCCGATTCGACCTCAATGGTGCCGATGCGATGAGCGGCAATCTTGATCACTTCATCAGCGCGGCCGGAGAACCATACGTAGCCGTCTTCGTCGATCGAGGCCAGGTCGCCCGTGAAGTAGACGCCGTGCACCTTTTCCCAATAGTCGTTGCCGTAGCGGTCCGGGTCGCCCCAGATCGTTGGTGTGAGGTTGGGGAAGGGCCGTTTCAGGACCAAGATCCCCTTCTCGCCGGGCTCGCACAACGCGCCGTCGGGAGTCATGACGGCAACCTCCATCCCGGGCAGGGGGATGCCAGCTGCGCCGGGCTTCTGAGCGGCGAGATTTATGCCGTACGGGTTCCCGATGACGGGAGCGCCAGTCTCGGTCTGCCACCAGTTGTCGATTACCGGAATTTCGTTGTTGAGAACCCGCTTCTGCAGCCATTCCCAAGCGGGGGGATTCAGTACTTCGCCGGCACAGACGATTCGTTCCAGGGAAGAGAGGTCGAAACCCTTGACTGGCTCCTCGCCGAACTTCATGAGCAGCCTGACGGCGGTGGGGGATGTGAATACGCCGGTGATGCTGAACTCTTCGATCAACCGCCAGAACACGTCTGGGCCTGGGTGGTCAAGTGTGCCTTCGTAAAGGATGGATGTCGCGCCCACCAAGAGAGGTCCGTAGACGATGTAGCTGTGGCCGACCGCCCATCCCAAGTCGGAGGTCGCCCACCAAACGTCGTTTGCGTTCAGCCCGTAGCACCAGCGCCCCTGGTTGACGACGCCGACGGCGTATCCACCGTGGGTGTGGACGACGAGCTTCGGCGTGGCGGTGGTGCCGGAGGTCGCGAGGATGTACGCGGGCTCGTTGGATTCCATCGCTTCGTAGGTGCCAGAATTGCCTCCGGCCTTGGTCAGGAATTCATCCCAGGAGAGATCACGATCTGGGGTCATCGCCATGTCTGTGTCCGCCCTCTTGAGGGCGATGCAGTGCTCGACGGACTCGCACCCTAGGGCCAGTGCGTCATCTACGAGCTGCTTGAGGTCCACCGTCCCGCCCTTCCGGTAGGCGACGTCGGCGGTGAAGACGAGGCGCGAACCGCTGGCACGGATCCGGTCGGCGAGCGCTGGCCCACCGAATCCTGCGAATACGATTGAGTGGATCGCGCCGATGCGGACGGTCGCGAGCATGAGGTAGATGGTTTCGAGACAGTTAGGCATGTAGATGGTGAGGCGGTCGCCACGCTTGAGTCCCATGCCGCGCAGTGCTGCGGCAACGCTCTCGACCTTTTCCTTCAACTGCGCGTACGTGATTGTGTCGCGGGCACCGAGCTCGTTGGCGTAGATGAACGCCGCGTGCCCGCCACGTCCTTGGTCAATCTGGTGATCGATGGCGGCGTAGGACAGGTTGGTCTCGCCACCGACGAACCATTTGAACGAGGGGTACTCAGCTTGATAGACCGTGTCCCAGGTCTTCAGCCACGGAATCTGTCGCGCCGCCTTAGCCCAGAACTCGTCGGGGGTCTCTAGGGCCTCGGCTGTCAACCGTCGTACCGTTGGGCTGATGATCTCCATAGCTACTCCTTGATCCTGGTTTTGCTGAGGTTACGGGCGGAACGCCGCCGATGGCTACATGCTTGGCCGGAATCGACCCCAGACTTCCCATAGTGCATCGGTGACTTGACCAACCGTCGCGACTTCTATGGCTCCCAGAAGCTCTTCGAAGACGTTCTGCGTGTCCGAGAGCGCTGCCTCTTGCAATCGGGATAGCGCGAGTTTCGCGTCCTTGGCGTGGTCGCGCTTGAAGCGCTTAGTCCGCGCGATCTGAGAGTGTTTTTCGCGCATGGGGATGTGGACAATCTCTCCGCGAGCGGGGTTGGCGTCCGGAGAGCGTAGGTAATTCAAGCCCACGACACGCCGCTGTCCTTCTCTTGTGGCCTCTCGTTCTCGCTGGACCTCTTCCTGGATCGATGTGCGGAAGTACTCGTTCTCGATACCGGCGAGCACTCCGCCCTGTTCGTCTATCTCACGGAAGACGCGGTGCACTGCTCGTTCAACTTCGTCTTCCAGGTAGGAGAGTCCGAAGGCTCCCTGGTTGAGATTCTCGGTGAAGCGGAAGTCCCCGCTTTCAACCAGCGGTATCTGCTGGCTGCCGATCGCCAGCAGCACATCGTCTTGCTGCGGGGTGGTGTACGTCTCTTTGTAGGAGTTGGTGTGCAGAGAGTTGGTGTTGTTGTGCAACGCGTGTTCCGCTTGGAGTGCGACGCGCGTGAGGTTATGGAGGGGTTCCATGTCTTGCAGTGACCTGCCGGAGGTCTGACTGTGGAATTTCAGCGCCGCGGCGGAGCCCTCGACACCGTAGTAGCGACGCATCCCTACGGCCCAGACTCGGCGAGCCACACGGCCCAGGACGTTGAACTCCAGTTCTGAGCCCGACGTGAAGAAGAAGGAGAACCGGCGTGCAAACTCATCGATGGAGGCCCCGCGGGCCTTGAGCGCCTCGACGTAGGTGAACCCGTTAGCCAACGTGAAGGCCAGTTCTTGGATTGCGTTGGCTCCGGCCTCACCGATGTGATAACCGGAGATCGAAATGGGGTACCACGAGGGCGTCTCACGCATCGTGAAGTCGATCATATCGCCAATGAGTCTGAGCGACGGCTCAATGGGGAATAGCGCTTCGTTCTGCGCCTGCACCTCTTTCAAAATGTCGGTCTGGATGGTGCCCCGGAGCTTTCGCCAATCGAACCCCCGCCGCTTGGCGGCGACGAGGTACATCGCCAGGAGGGTTGGCGCAGGACCGTTCATGGTCATGGAGACGGACGTCTGTTCCAGGTTGAAACCACCGTAGAGCTTTTCCATGTCCTCGACGGTGTCCACAGCGACGCCGCCTTCACCGACCTTGGCGAGGGCGCCGGGCTCGTCTGAGTCGCGGCCGTATAGCGTCAGTGAGTCGAAGGCGGTGGACAGCCGTGGTGAGCCGTGGCCCTTCGCGAGCATATGAAAGCGTCCGTTGGTTGTTTCGGGCCCGCCCAGTCCGGCGAACATACGTATGGGATCTTCGTCGGTCCGGCGGTGAGGGTAGGCACCCTCGGTGAACGGGAAGGCACCGGGGACGTTCTGCTTATACAGGTAGCGAACGATCTGCTTCTGTTCTGCGTCCCGTGGGGGTAGGCCAATGACGGGGACCCAGATCCCCGTGGTCGTCTGGCGGGCAACCGGCACGCGAGAACCATTGGCGTCGGTTCGGTACAGGACATCACCTTCGACGGAGCCTAACTCAAGCGAGCCATCGAAACCGTAGGTGGCCCACAATGCGTCGAACGTATCGCGGAAGGAGGACGCGTCATCGGCTGCAGGACCGCCGGTTGCCGGATCCAGGTGATCTGCCTCACGTTCCATCTCCTCGTAGTACGCCTCGTGGGCGTCGACAATCGCTCCTAGGTATCCGCGGCGGGAGAGCGGGACAGGCCGACTGTAGCTGCTCGTTGGAAGTTCAGCCTCCATGGTGTGGAGCCTGGACCGGGACGCGATGAGGTTGAACAGTTCGGTTACGCCTGCGTCACCAAACTGCTTGGCTTCCGTCATGATGAAAGCTTGGTCGTTGCGGAGGAAATTGCGGACGCGGCGTCCACGCGCCTCTGCCTGCGGGAAGTCGCGCTTGTTCATAACCACGATGTCGGCGAGCGAGAGCAGCGCTTCTTTCTCTAGCTGAACGTCAGTGCCGTACTCAGGGGTCATGCAGAAGATCGATGCGTCGACGAGTGGAGCGACTCCCACTTCGTTCTGCCCTAGGCCGACGGACTCTACGAGGACTATGTCGAAGGGCCAGTCTCGTAGCTCCTGTATGAAGGGGCCAACCTTGGTTTCGGTAGATTCCCCCGGGCCGACCTTGACGGACCTGAGGAATACGCGCGGGGAGTAGCAATGCAGCATACGGAGCCGGTCACCCAGGGTTGGGTCGGCCGTTACGACGGCTATCCGGCCGGTGGTCGATCTCAGGAAGCGGATCAGCAATTCGTCGATGAGCGTGCTCTTGCCTGCACCGCCACGACCGCCGATGCCCCAGATGCGAGGGGTGGTCGACGCTGGAGGTGGCATGGCAGCGGCGCGCTTCGAGGTTCCTGCAGCGGTGAGCTGCCGGCTAAGGCGGACCGCTTCGGGCGAGGAGACGCTGTCTGTGGATCGCTGTGGGCGGTGCGAGGCCCGCTCGATCATGTCGCGCACGGCTTCGGTTAGATCCAGCGGGGGACGATAGACCTTGGTCACGCCTAGGCGCTCCAGGGGCCTAACCTCGCTTTCAAGGATGGTGCCGCCACCCCCCGCGAAAAGGGGTATCTCGGGGACCCCCTGCGTTCGCTGCTCGGCGAGCACCTCTTTCAGGAAGCTGACGTGCCCTCCGTTGTAGGTGCTGATGGCAATCGCGGAAGCGTCCTCTTCGACGGCTGCTTTGACGATCTGGAAGGCGGTCTTGTTGAATCCGACGTAGACCGCCTCTGCGCCCTCCCGACGGAGAATGCGCGTGATTGCGGCCGCTGCGACGTCGTGCCCATCGCACACGGGAGTTGCTATCACGAACCGGGGGTGGTGTTCCAATGCCCGATGTACCTCGGATTCCTGGTGGAGTTCCCGCATCATAACCTACCGGAGTGATCCGTCTCCAAGTGGGAACCGTTCCTGAACGGCCTGACGGCTCCGACGATGTACAGGGTTTGCCGGTACCAGGTTTGCGTTGCTAGCGGCTATGTCTGGAGCAGACCGAACACCGGGGCGTTGCGCGCCCCGGTGCAGGGAGGCCGGTTTGTTGAAGTCGACTACCGACTACTTGGAGGTGAGCTTTTCCGCGAAGAACGCCAGTGTCTTGCTCCACGCGTCTTGAGCCGCCTCGGCCCGGTAGGAATCGCGGTCATCGCAGAAGAAGCCGTGGCTAGCACCCGCGTAGGAGTGGAAGCTGTGCTCGATTCCGTGGGTCGTGAGTGCAGCGTCAACCTTCTTGATCATCGCGGGAGATGGGTTCCCGTCGTCCTCTCCAAAACAGCCAAGCAGCGGTATCTGGATCCGAGCGGCGTCGTCGACGGCTGAGTAGGATCCGTCTTCCGGGAACATGTTCCCGGGGTAGAAGGAAGCAGCGGCGCCGATCCCATCTACGGCGGCGGCCGACATGTAGGCGACTCGCCCACCCAGACAAAAGCCAACGATGCCCACTGGCCCGATGACGTTGGGGTCTGCTTGGAGATGGCGAACCGTCGCTGCGACGTCCGAGACGATTGTGGTGTCCGAAAATCCTTTGCGGAGTTGCTCGCGGTACTCCATCAGCTTGTCGTAGGGGGCGTAGTTCATTCGGCCCGACCGATGGAAAAGATCGGGGGCGATGGCAATGTATCCCTGCTCGGCGAAACGCCGGGCGATACCACCGATGTTGTCATTGAGCCCAAACGCTTCCATGATCACGATCACGGCGCGATGAGCTCCGGGAGCGTCAGGGAGGTGCTTTACCGCCGCCATGGCTCCATCGGAAGTTTCAATATCGACGACCTGTTCGATGGTACTCATCTACGCTCCCCCAGAGAGTTCAGTTAATCGCGTCACCTGGCCGACACGTCACATAGCCCGGTCTGCAGTTAGCGTGTTCTTGTGCGTTCGTCTTCGCAAACGCCTGAGGCTGCGCCGCGGCCGTGAACGCGACCTTATGCGAGGCTGGTCAACGAAGCAACCCTGGCCGGGTGGCACGCGCTCACGACCGAAGCGATACGGGCATGACTCGGCCCACGACTGGGGTGCGAACCTGCATGCCTAGTTTGTTATGAGGAGTTTCATCTGGACGGGGAGCATTTCAGCGAACGGCGTGGGCTGGTCATCATCATTGCGCTAGGCGCAACGTTGATCGTAGCGAGCACCGGCTTGAGGGGTGACGCTTGGGAGCCGGACCTGGTTACATCCGTGTTGTTGGTCGTGGCAACGGCGTTCGGCTTTTGGTGGAACTATTTCCCGTTCGCCAAGCCTGCACTGGATCGAGTGGTCGAGAACCTAAACGAGAAGCGGCTGACCGCTGTCTGCCGGGATGCGTTCTCGGTCGCTCACTTCCTAATGGTCTGTAGCTTAGTGCTGTTCGTCGGGGTTGCCGAGGAGGTGCTGGCGCACCCGGACCACGCATTGCCGTTGGCGGCCTGGGTCGCTCTATCGGCGGGCCTGGTACTTTTCGTGGGTGGCATGGCGCTGTCCTTGTAGAGGGCACGTGGACGTTTCCCCGCGATGAGGGCGGTGGTCGTCGCTACGACGACCGCCGGCGGCTGTGGCAGTAGGGGAGGTTAGCCCTCTGGTCAGCCTAGGCTTAGTGGCTTTCGGCGCGTGGGCGGAGTTCATCGTTGAAGTGAAACTCACGGGTGGCTTCGGGTGGGGTCGCTTGTCGCAAAGGTTGCCGGTCGGTTGAGTGAACGAGCTACGGCAGGCGGGTGGGACCGTGGAAGGGACTGTGCCAACCGCTCCCTATGGCAGTCCGTGGGACTGAGGTGGTCAATGCCACTGGGGTTCCTGTGGCGGGGGCAAGATCACTGTAGAGTCGCCGAGGAAGAGGGGCTCGACGCGGAGGACGCGCATGAAGAGTTCGTGGGTGAGGTCGACGTCTACTCGGTTGTAGTCGATGAGGAGGTGGGGTTCGGTGGCCCAGACTTGGGCGTTGTGGCGGTGGTCCCATTTGAGCTTCTGTTTGCCGAAAGTGTTGGCACAGAGTTTGTCGAGGCTGATGCGGTGACCGGCCACTTTGACGATCTCGACCATGAGGTCGTAGTGCTGCTGGACTACGACCTGTCGGCCGAGCACCTCGTTGAACCAGCGGTCGAGGATGGGAAGATCGAAGCGCGCGCCGTTGAAGGTGACGATCGGACCGGCGAACGATTCCATCTGGTCGGCGAGCGCCGCGAGGCTTTCGGGCTCCGAGGTGTACATGGCGTAGAAATTGTCGCGGCGGAGGCCTGTTACGAGGAGGTTGAATCCCTCCGGGATGTTTTGCATCGAGCCGCCACTGGTCTCGATGTCGATGACCAAGAAATCGCCTGTGTCCATGGCCGCAGGATACCTTGCGTGCGGTGCGATAGGGCGTAAGATGGACGTACAGTCGAACAGCAGACGGCGTTACGTCTTCACTTCACGAGTGAATGGCGGCTGTGAAGTCGGTGAAATGCCGACACTGTCACGCAACGGTGATCTCTGCGAAGACGGGGTAAGTCCAGACCGGCACGACCATCTGCTCCGTCCTGCGTGCAACAGGTTGGAGATCTCGCTCATGAGTGAACCCGCCTATACGAAGGCGGGTTTTGTTATTGGAGAGCAAGTTGAGGAGAAATGACCATGCAACTGTTATCGGCCCCATCGATCCCGGCTCGTCCGTCCGCTGGACTGGTGACGCGTGAGCTACTCGCGCCTGGCGCGTTCATTTTGGCCATCGTCATCAGCAATTACGCCCTGGCTACTCTGCCTAACGTGAAGTTGTTCGACCTGTTGGTGTTCGTTGCGGGCGCGTCGCTGGGCCTGCGGCGCGGCGTGTTGGTGGCGGTGGCCGCATGGCTGGTCTACGACATGGCGAATCCCTGGGGACCCGCGCAGGCGCCGCTGTTGTTGACGAAGGTTGGCGCTGAAATGGGCTACGCCATCGCCGGCGCGGTGTTTGCACGCCTGGGGTTGGTCCGTGCGGTACGGTTGGGCCCGAGCAAGGCGTCGCTGGGATTCGTGGCGGCCGCTCTGATCACGACGATCGCTTACGACTTCGCGACCAATCTGTACACCGCCTACTTCTGGGCGAGCATCGCGGGTAGTACGGAGTACGTGCGCTGGATCGGCGTTACGCTGTTCGGCCCGGGTGCGTTGTTGTTCATGGTGCTGCACGTGGGGAGCAACGTGGTCCTATTTCCGGTGTTCGGGCCGCTATTCATCAAGGGCGCTGAACGAGTCAAGCGCTCGGTAGGTTTGGAGTAACCACGCGTAACTTGTCGCTGTCCCTGCTGCTGCTCCTCGCACCGTTGAGTGCCTTGGCTGTTGCTTGCGGCAGCGACCAAGATGTGACGGCGCCACCGATCACGGCTAGCGTGCTAGTCGAGCCTGCAGAGGGCGGTGAGACGTGGTTCAGGGGCGTGTCCGTGCCCAGAGGGACGAACGGCCACGAGTTGCTCGAAGCAGCCGTGGACGGCGAGTTGGAGGCGGTGTGGTACGCCGAGTTCCGCTCCCACTTCGTGGGCTCGGTGCTGGGCATCGAGCCCACAGGTTCGCAGTTCTGGGGCGTGTTCGTGTGGGACCAAGGCATTTCGGCTTGGAGCCCGCTCCCTGTGGGCGCGGACCTGTTCTCGGTCAAGGAAGGGCACATCATGGGCTGGGCGTTGGTGGAATTCGACCCGGACTCGCCGCAGGTGCCTGCGAGCACACCTTAGCTGTCTGGGCTTAGGCCTCTGGGGGGTCAGCCTGGCCTTGTCCTCGGCCCTGTAGGGCTCGCTCGACCTCTTCGGCGAAACCCTTTCGCTCTATGGCTACTCGCTTCTCTCGCTCGATGGCGTCGCGTGTTTCGCGACGCTGGCGGATGCGCGTGCCGTAGTGGACGGCCAGGGTGTAGAGCACACCTGCCGTGGGCACGCCGAGGAGGGCACCGGGCACACCGGCGAGCCGCGCGCCGAGTACCACCGAGATGATGACGAGCATCGCTGGCATGCGAACCGCGTGACCCAGGATGCGAGGCGTGAGCAGGTTCAGCATGACTTGCTGGACGAACAGCAGCACTGCCAGCACGATGATGAACGTGATGAAGTCACCCGCGACGATTGCAATCAGCAACGGGAGCGCCAGCGCCAGCCAATCGCCGATGAACGGGACGGCCAGCAATATGCTGGAGAGGATTGCGGCGGGTAGGGCCGCAGGCAGGCCAGTGGCCATCATGACGGACGCGGTGCCGACGCCATAGATCATAGAGACAACGAGCATGCCTCGAACGTAGCCGTGGAATGTTTCATCGATGGTCGAGAGCACGAACCAGACCTCACGCTCAGCCCTGGGCGGTAGGATCTTGAGGCCTTCGTGCAACCGGCGTCCGCCGTCCAAGACGATGTAGAACGAGATAACGATAACCAACGTGACGCTGAACACTGCGGAGGCCAGGTTCGTAAGGATCGGCACTGCATTGTCGGTCAGCCATCTGCCGATGTCTTCGGCGATGGTGTTGAAGGATTCGACTTGGACCCGGTCAGCCAGGCGGGCCTCGATGCCCAGGCCGCTCAAAATCTCATCTGCGCGGGCGATCGCCCCTGGGAGCCCATCGACGATCTTTGGAATGTCGTTGGCCAGATCCTCGACCTGCTGGATGGTTGCCGGTATGACCAGGAAGACGAAGTTGGCGATGAGAGTAATCAGGGCGAGATAGACCAAGAGAATCGCGAGCGGGCGCCGCATATGGGGGATACGCATGAGGCTGCTGACCACGTGGATTAACACGGAGCCGACAAGCCAGGCAAAGAAGAAAATGAGCAGCAGATCGCCGAGGAATTCCCATAAGCGTCCCAGAGCGCTTGTCAGGTAGACGAAAGCGCTGAGGACTCCGACCACGAGGGCTGTGCGGAACCACCAACTGCGTTCTATCAACGATTCACCCGTTACTCTCAGCCATTCTACTCGCAGGCGTAAAGCTGTCGCTCAAGCAAGCATACACATGAAGCGCGATGCGCAGCGCGGTGTTCGGGCGGCGGGAGGATCACGTTGCCGGCGAGAACGTGGATAGCTGGCCTGCGAGTACGGTAGGGTCGTTGGTCGGCAGGTCACAGTGGTAGCCGCGGCAGACGTAGGCTGTCGCGACCCCACCAAGCAGGCCACGGCCAGTGAAAAGGGGGCCGGCGAACGGAGCCTGGTCTCCGGGCTTCATGCCCACGATGATGCGGTTCGGCTGGTAGGTGGAGTACAGCGTGCGAAGAAGGTTGCGGGTGTCGTCGGCTGAAGGGTCGCCGATGATGACGATCTCTGATGGCTCCGCTAGGTAGCGTTCAATCACCTTGAGCCAGTTGCCGAAGCCAAGCGCCGCTCGCGGCAGGATAGGCACGAGGCTACGCAGCTGGCGCGCGGCGATTAGCGTGTACCTGCCTTCGCCGGTGATGACGCCCACCCTGAGCAGCGCCTCCGCCGCGGATGAGGCGCCGGAAGGCACGGCGTTGTCGAACAGGTCACGTGGTCGAACGATCAGCTGCTCGTGGTCAGTGCCGACATCGTAGAAGCATTCGTCGGTATCGTCCCAGAACAGCTCAAGCATCTCGTCCGTGAGATCACGGGCAGCGTGGATCCAGGAGTGGTCAAACGTCGCGGCGTGAAGTGACACCAGCGCGTTGATCAGGTGGGCATAGTCTTCAAGGTACCCCAGCAAGTGCACCGTGCCGTCCTTCCACGTTCGCAGCAAACGGCCGTCAGGGCGCATTAGCTGGAGGATCATGTGGGCCGCACTCGCGGCCGCGTCCCGGAAGCGAGGTTCGTCAAGCACGGCGCCCGCCTCCGCGAGGGCGCGTATCGCCAGGCCGTTCCACGACGTCAGCACCTTGTCGTCGGTCGCGGGAGGGACGCGTCGTGCGCGGACTTCGAGGAGCTTGGCCTTGAGCGGCTTGAGGAGTTCGTCGTCGGGCTGCGTCGCTTGGGGCCGGAAGAGGATGCTCTGGCCTTCGAAGTTGGGGCCGGCATCGACGCCGAGCGCAGCTTTCAGCAGGGGCGCGTCGCTCACACCGAGGATCGCGTCGATCTCGGCCGCGGTCCAGACGTAGTACTTGCCCTCGACTCCCTCGCTGTCGGCATCCTGGGACGAAAAGAACCCTCCGTTGGCGTGGCAGAGGTCCGCGAGGAGGTAGTCCAGCGTCTCCACCACCACCTGCCTGAACCGTGGCTCGCCGGTCGCCTGGTACGCCTGTAGGTATGCTGACGTGAGCAGCGCGTTGTCGTAGAGCATCTTCTCGAAGTGGGGTACGAGCCAGTGGTCGTCGGTCGAGTAGCGCGCAAAGCCTCCGGCGAGGTGGTCGTAGATGCCGCCGGCGGCCATTTGCGTGAGCGAATGGGTGACCATTTCGAGCGCGTGAGGCTCGCCGGCGCGCAGGTGGTAGCGTAGCAGGAACTCCTGTGGCATCGTCGATGGGAACTTGGGCGCACCGCCGAACCCGCCGTTGTCGGGATCGAAGGCCGACGCGAGCGCCTCGTAGGCGCTGTCAGCGACCTCTGGCCTCACGGGTTCATCGGCGGATTCGGCCGCCGCCGAGTTGCGAAGGGTCTCGGTGAGTGAGCGCGCGTTCTGCTCCACCATCTGCTGTCGATTGTGGAAGGCGTCGGACACGGCGTCGAGTACGCGCGGCCATGATGGCATGTGCCCGCGGTCGTCATTGGGGAAGTAGGTACCGCCATAGAACGGGCGACCGTCCGGCGTCAAGAACACGTTGAGTGGCCAGCCCCCTTGGCCCTGCATGGTCATCAGCGCCTGCATGTAGATGGAGTCGATGTCGGGCCGTTCCTCGCGGTCGACCTTGATGCTGACAAACAACTCGTTCATCTTTGCGGCGATGGTTTCGTCCTCGAACGACTCATGCTCCATGACGTGGCACCAGTGGCAGGCGGCGTACCCGATGCTCACAAGCATGGGCTTGTTTTCGTCGCGGGCCTTCGCGAAGGCCTCGGTGCCCCAGGGGTACCAGTCCACAGGATTCTGGGCGTGTTGGAGCAGGTAGGGAGAGGTCTCGTGGACCAGACGGTTGGTCATATGATCGCTAGCAGAGTCATCGCACCAGCGGAGGCCAGCGTGATCGTGATGTTGTCGTCGAAGGGAGAAGGGATGAGCTGGATGATCGCGGCGATAACCGCCCCTGGCACGATCCACCACGCCCAGGTGATGTCCGGGTGGGCGGAAACGATTAGGCTCGCTAGGATGGCTCCGATTGCGAACGCGGTGGTGCCGATGAGGGACTTTCCGAACACTCGAAATCTCGGGTCCCAATGACCTATCAAAGCAGCCAATGGGTCACCCACGGCAAGGAAGAACAAGGCCAGTACGACGATCTCTTTCTCGAACGCGAAGTAGGCGACAGCGGCGCTGATGACCAGGAACGTTCCGCCCGTGACGACATCGCGTTCTTCGTCTTTGAAAATGTGGAATCGACTGATGATCACTTCGTTGACGTTGGGCAGGAACGCGCGGCTCATCTCGATGGCGACTGCGACAATGATGCCTACGATGAGTAGCCATTCAACGAGGATTTTAGGGAGGAAAAGGATGACGGCGGGGACGGTAGAGCGTGCGAGGAAGTGCAATACACGGCGTGGCCAGATGGCCGGTGCGACGGGCTCGAGGCGAGGAAATACGGTAACGTTTCGTAGAATCCTGTTCATGTCGTTCGCGTTAGCGGCGAGACGGGGAGGCCAGTTTCCTGAGCTTTGGAATGAGATCTGCGATGGTGTCGACGACGTAATCAATCTCGCCTTCCGTATTCTCCGGGCCGACGGTGAGGCGCAACGTGGACCGCGCTTCTAGATCCGAATGACCCATGGCCAGCAGGACGTGGGATGGCTCGATGGACGCTGCTGTGCAGGCGCTTCCGCTGGATGCGGCAATCCCTGCGAGGTCGAGGCCCATGAGCAGCGGTTCCGCTTCGACGCCCGCGAAGGTGAAGTTGACATTGTTGGGCAGACGTCGTTCGGGGTCGCCATTCAACGTGACACGATCGATGCGCTCCATGATGCCAGCGACCAGCTTGTTGCTGAGCGCAAGGCAGGAGCCACTCCCCTCGAGCCTGCGCCGCTCGGCGCTCTCCAAGGCGAGCCCCATGCCGACGATAGCGGGCGTGTTCTCGGTGCCTGCGCGCCGATCGCGCTCCTGCGCTCCGCCGACCTGCGTAGGCCTGAACGGGGTGTTACGCCGGATGTAGAGCAGACCTACGCCCTTGGGGCCGTTGAACTTATGGGCGGATAGGCTGAGCAAGTCAACTCCCAGTGCGTTGACTTGCAGTTCGAGGTAACCGGCGGCTTGCACTGCGTCGGTGTGGACGGCGATGATGCGTTTCTCGCTGTCAGCGCGAGCCTTCACCGCTCGTGCTATCTCAGCGACCGGTTGTATTGCGCCGGTCTCGTTGTTGGCGAGCATGACGCTCACCACGGTGGTTGCGGGTGTGATCGCAGCTTCGATGGACTCGACCGTGACGATGCCATCGCGGCCAGGGCGTACGTAGGTGACGTCGAAGCCCAGCGACTGCAGCAATTCAGCGACGTTCAGGACGGCGTGGTGCTCGATGGCGGTGGTGACGATGTGGTTTCCGCGCTCTCGTAGCGCCAGAGCAGCCCCCATGAGCGCTGCGTTGTCGGCCTCCGTGCCCCCGCTGGTGAAGACGATCTCGCCGGGTCGTGCACCCAGCACGTTCGCGCAACGTCCGCGGGCATCGTCGATGGCGCGGCGTGAGGCTTGGCCCAGGGCGTAGATGCTCGATGCGTTGCCGAACTGGGTTTCGAAGAACGGGCGCATGGCGTCGACGATTTCGGGGGCCACTGCCGTTGTCGCGGCGTGGTCGAGGTAGACGATGTCGAGAGGGCGGGTGCTCACGGGACTCTCTCCTGAAATGATGCGCCAGTTTACCATCCCGCGCTTCGTGCTCCTGGACGTTATGCTAGCTCGGCGAGCGGAGGCGAGCCTATACTGGCAAAAATCGGATGTTTAGCAATGTGGACACGGGCCAATCCGGCCCGGATGCTTGCAGACAAGGAAAGAACCGATGCCGAAGATCAACAAGGTTGCTCACGTGGTGTTCGCCGTTTCCGACGTGGAAAAATCGAAGGTGTTCTACCAAGAGGTCTTGGGGATGGACCTGATCAGCGACCGTCCGGATCAAGGACCATCGGCGTTCTTGTCGTTCGGGTCGCAGCACCACGATGTGGCCCTCTTCGAAGCCCCCGCCGGTGCGCAGCGCGGCGATCTTGGCCTCATCCACGCGGCGCTCCAACTCGATGGCGGTACTGACGAGCTGAAGAAGATGGTGACACACCTTGAGGCCCACGGAGTGGAAGTTTCCAGCCCTGTGACGCATGGCATCACCAACAGCGTGTACTTCGCCGATCCGGACGGCCACACGCTCGAGATCTACTCTGAGGTGTTTGCCACCGGGGACGCGGGACTCGCCTACATGCGTGCCCAAGAGGGCTACGGCATCACGAATCCCATCACGCTCTAGTGTTCACGGCGAGGCCTAGAGGAACGTTCCCGCGCGCACCTGATCTAGGACTCGCTGCGGCAGGAATGCGCTGCGATGTACCTCCGCGTCGTAGTAGCGCGGGCCGTCGATGGGGCTGCGTGCTCCATTCCTGACGTCGGGGGATTTCGAGGCAATCGAGAAGGTCCACCAGTTGCCGGCGTACGTTGAGATTGCCTGGGTGTAGCAGTCCACGATGGGGAAGCTTGCGGCCATTTTCTGCTGCACGGTGCGCACGAAATCGGCGTGGAAGTGCAGCGACTCGGATTGCGTGACGATGATGCCGTCGTCGCTGAGCCGCTCGAACGCTTGTGCGTAGAAGGTGCTCTCGAACAGTTCGGTCGCTGGGCCGACGGGGTCGGTGGAGTCGATGATGATGACGTCGAACTGGCGTTGGTCGGATTCGAGGAACGCCGCACCGCCTAGAGCGTGGCGCTCGACGGGTGAATTCGCTAGCGCGCCCGCCACGGTGGGGATCCATTCAGCGACGACTTCCGTCACTCGACCGTCGATGTCCACGAGCACTGAAGATTCAACGGTGGGGTGCCGCAAGACCTCGCGGATCGAGCCGCCGTCGCCACCACCGATGACAAGCACTTGCTTGGGTGCGGGGTGGGCGTGCATGGATGGGTGGACGATCATCTCATGGTAGAAATGCTCGTCCCGCTGGGTGAGCTGGACGACGCCGTCTAGCACGAGCATGCGCCCGAAGAAGGGGTGTTCGTAGATCTGGATGGCCTGGTATTCGGACTGCTCTTCGTGGAGGAGCATCAGATCTTTGTAGTGGTACTCGATGGGTGAAAAGGGATCGGATTCCCAGAGGTCGGCCATCACTCGCGGCCTAGACGCAAAGGATGCGCGGTTGCGCGAGGCCGTTGAACGACGACGCGTAGACGGCAGTGTATGCGCCCGCGGGTGAGATGGCGACTCGATCGTCGACTGCAAGGTCTGGTAGCCGGACCTCTGTCGCCACAATGTCCATGCTGTCGCACGAGGGGCCCGCGACGGTCCACGCGTATTCCGGGCCTTCGCGATCCAAGCTGGTGTACTGGTACTCGATACCGCCCACGGCTTCCATGAGGCCGTTGAACACTCCCACGTCCAGGTACAACCATCGCGTGCCCGAGCGGTTCGCTTTTCCGACGACGCGCGAGACGAGCACTCCGGCGTCGCCGACGAGCCCACGGCCGGGCTCGATCTCGATGGTCGTTGCGTCGGGGAAATCGACAAGCGACACCACGATCGAATCTAGCGATTGTGCTGGGTCGGGGCGCACGTCGGCGTGCGCGGCCGGGAATCCTCCGCCGACGTTTAGCGTGTCGAAGTGGACGCCATGCTTCTTGACCTCGTCCCACACAGTCTTGGTGTCGCGTAACGCAGTCGCCCAGGCGTAAAAGTTGGTGCATTGCGAGCCTACGTGGAATGTGAGACCCACCGGCTGGAGGCCGGCCTCGATCGCGTGGAGCGTTAGCTCGATCGTTTCGGAGGCCGTTGCCGCAAACTTTTCGTCGAGAGGCCAGGTGCTGCCGGTGTTATCGACTGCCAAGCGAAGAAGGACCTTGCAGCCAGGCGCGCGCGTCGCCAACTTGTCAATCTCGTCCGTGGAGTCCGCCACAAAACGGTCGACACCGAGCGCGTGCATCGCGTCGATGAACGCAGGCGCCTTGATGGGATTGCTCGTGATGATCCGTTCGCTGGCGACGCCGAGGGAGAGCAGGGTCGCGAGCTCGGCCTCGGATGCGACCTCGAAGCCGATCCCCTCGTCGGCGAGGACACGTAGTACCTCTGGGTCGGTGTTGGCCTTGACCGCGTAGTATGTGGCGATGGCTGGCGCGTACGAGGCGAAGGTGGCAGCGGTGTGTTTGAGCGAGGCTGTGTCAATAATCAGCACGGGCGTGTCAGCCGAATGCTCCGAGGCAAGCTGTATGAGATTGTCGTCGCCGCGCAGTGTGGTCATTGGCAGGGAGGTGCTCAGTATGGGAGATCAGAGTAAAGGGAGAGTCCGCCCCGATGTGCCAGGCCAGACCTGCGAAGCGTTAAAAAGGGTAGCATCGCGGCAAGCTAGAGGGCAACGCGCAGAGGCGGTTGCGAGTGGGGCCGATGCTACAATCGCGCGTGCTCACCGGCGCTAGAACCGTGAACACGGTTCCCGTACACGATACGAAGGGAAAGGTGACTGGGTTGAAGGCTGAGATCATCGCGGTTGGGACGGAACTACTGATGGGGGAGACGCAGGACACGAACTCGTCCTGGATCGGGTCGCGCTTCCCTGAGATCGGCCTGGAACCTCAGTGGGTCACGCTCGTTGGTGATGACCTGATGCGGTTGACGGACATCGTCGACCGGGCGTGGCGCCGCTCGGACGTGGTGCTGACCATCGGCGGGCTCGGGCCAACGCTGGACGATTTGACGCGTGACGCCATCGCCAAGATGTTCGGCGAGGAGATCACGACTGACGCCCACCTGGCGGCGTGGCTGGAAGAGAGCTTCGCCCGTCGGGGCATGAGTCCGATGCCTCAACAGAACCTTCGGCAGGCGGGGATGATCCCGTCCGCAATCACGGTACCGAATCCCCTGGGTACCGCTCCTAGTTGGTGGATCGAGCGAGACGGAAAGATCCTGGCGACGATGCCGGGACCGCCCCGCGAGATGATGAACATGTGGACCACGGAGATGGCGCCTCGGCTGAAGGAGCGCATCCCCGGCCAGGCCATCATGTCCCGTACGTTCAAGACGATCGGCCTGTCCGAAGCCGCGGCCGACGAGATGGTCGGCGAGGTCTACGACATGGAGGGGGTGGAGCTTGGTGTGTACGCCAAGCCCAATGGTATCTACGTGCGAGCGATCGTGAAGGCGCCCACGGAGTCGGAGGCGCTCACGACGTTGATATCAGCCGAACAGAAGATCCGAGATGCGCTGGGTGACTACATCTGGGGTACTGACGAACAAGAACCTCCGGTGCGTGTGGCTGAACTCCTGAAAGCTCGCAACTACAAGTTAGCGATCATGGAATCGTGCACAGGCGGCATGTTGGGCTCTGCGATAACGGACATCAACGGCTCGTCTGACTACTTCGTGGGTGGCGGTATCACCTATACAGCCGAGTCCAAGATCGCCGCCGGCGTTCCGGCCGAGGTCATCGAGGAATTCGGCGTTTATAGCGAAGAGACCGCCGCAGCTATGGCTAGCGCCGCGTGCAGGACCTACGGCGCTGACTGCGGGGTCAGCGTTACCGGGATCGCTAGCGCCGACGATGACACGGCCCCGGATGGCAGTGTACTCAAGGCGGGTACCGTCTTCATCGGCGTCGCACACCCAGATGGGGTGGATGTCCAGCAGTACCGCTTTCCGTCGCGCCGGGCGTTGGTGCGCAATCGCGCGGTGACGGCGGCCCTGCTCCAGTTGGCTCAGGCGATCAAGTAGCGCACCAGCAGCGGGTCAGTCGCATCTGAGTGTTCAGAGTCAGCGCAGGAGGGTATCCATGGCAGGTTTGAACCCATCGGAGCAGATCACACCGACGACGCTCGGTGATTATCGGGATGTGATGAGCAAGGCCATTTTCCAGAACGGAATCTCGTGGCGCGTGGTCGAGTCGAAGTGGGCAGGTACCCGAGAGGTGCCCCGCGATTGCGACCCCAAGACGTTGGTTGATCTGCCACCCGGCGAAGTGGACGCCATGGCGACGGACACGCGGATCATCCGCAACCGGCGTAAGGTCGATGCCATCATCGCCAACGCACGCCGGATGCTGGAGCTCGAAGATCAGCACGGTGGCTCTCAGGGCTACCTGCGTTCGAACCCCGACTTCGAGGCGCTTGTCAAAAACCTCCGCAAGAATATTAAATTCTTAGGGGATACGGGCGCGCATTTCATGTTGTACGTGGTGGGAGAGCAAGTGTCAGACCATACCGAGTACATGGAGCCGCGCAAGTAGACATGGCGACGCCGGCTGAGCCCACGTTGATCCTCACGGATGCCGACCTGCGAACGCTGCGGGAGAGCCTAGGCGGCTTCGATGGGCCGCTGGACGCGGTGGAGCGCGCGACGCTGACCGCCTATCACGATGGGGCGCGGCAGTTTGCGCTCGCTGATGACGTTGCGGTCGATGCGGGTACGAACTCGTTCCGGGTGAGCGTTGCGGCGGGCGATGGACTCGCGACGGGAATGCGGGTCTTCGGCAATCCACCGGATACGCGTATCTACATGTTGTTCGATGGTGAAACTCGGCGACCGCTTGCGATGATGGATTGGGGCGTGCTGAATTCGGTGCGTGTGGCCGCGATCGCGGGGCTTGCGGCGAAGCACCTAGGGCCTGAGGGAGCGCGAACGTTGGGGCTCATCGGCTCAGGATGGCAGGCACCAACGCAGGTGCGCATGCTCAAGCATGTGTTGCGGTCGCTGGAGGTGATACGTGTGTTCAGCCCTACGGCCGCGCACCGCGAGGCATTCGCGGCTGAGATGACGGCGGCGCTGGGGATCGAGGTTGTGCCTGTGGGCTCGCCCGAAGAGGCGGTCCGCGATATGGACGTCGTCGATCTGCTGGCGCCTGGCCACTATGACGTTCGTGAGCCGCTTCTGGAGGCTGGGTGGGTGAAACCCGGAGCGTTGGTAATATCGACGGCGGGCAACCAGACCACGCAAGACTTCGTCGAGCGCTCGCGCGTCGTGGTGGGCAGCTGGCAAGCGCTGGTGGACGATCCGTCGCCCCGCCTGCCGTACACCCCACGCATCCGCAGTGGCGCGTTCACGCGAGCCGACGTGACGGAGTTGGGCGCGGTTCTGGCGAAGGGAGCCCTGCCTCGCGAACGCCCTGAGGACGTGGTGGTCTATGAGCTCACACCGATGTACGTCCATGACCTCTTCCTGGCGACCTGGGCGTTCGAGAGGTACTTGGATTCTGGCGACGGGGTGCGGGTTACGTTTGCGGGTTAGGGCGACGTGGGCCGCTATCGAGACGTTGTAAAAGAAAGAGGGACCACCGCACAGCAGCGATGGTCCCTCTTTTACTCGGGCCGTGCGATAGATGGTCGAGTGAGAACCGAGTTTGTTAGAGAGTGATCTTCTTGTAGAGCTGGGGTAGGCGGCGCGGGAGCTCCATGATGTCGGGGAGTACCTCGTAGCCGAGATCTCCAGCCATCGTGCGCAGATAGTCGTGCCCGTTGCGGTCGACCGTTAGACAGAACGGTGTGATGTTGGACTGGCGGGCCTCCATGAGCGCCATGCGCGTGTCCTGTACCGCGTACTCCTTCTCCACTCCCTCGCGGCTGTAGCCGCGATCTTGTGGGCGGCCGTCGGAGACGACGAACAGAAACTTCGTCTTGGCGTCGGTCTGGGATAGCTTGAAGGCCGCGTGACGGATAGCGGGGCCCATGCGGGTGGCGTGGAGCGGCGCGACCTTGTCCAGGCGGCGTTTCGACTTGTCGGTGAAAGGCTCCTCAATATCCTTAATCACGTAGAACTCTACGTTTTCGCGACCGAACCCAGAGAAGCCGTAGACGCCGTAGCGGTCGCCGATGGCTTCCAGCGCGGTCATGAGCAAGACCATCGATTCCTTCTCAACGTCGATGATGCGCTTGTAGGGGCGGCGTGTCGTCTCGCCACGGCGAGCGCGGAGCCACGCGGTGTAGGCGACGGGATCGCCGGGGGTGTTCCATTCGCCGTCGCGGGAGCCTTCCTCGACGGCTTCAGCTGTGGAGGCGCTCATGTCCAGTAGGAATGCCACAGCCACGTCGCGCTCGTCCTTGTTGCGGCGCCAGTAGATGCGGTCGTCGGGTGAGATGTTGCTACGGAGGTCAATCAGCGCTTCGAGTGCGGCGTCGAAATCGAAATCTTCGCCATCGGGTAGGCGTTTGTGTTTGCGGTAGGTCTCAGGACGGATTGACTCGAACTGGCGCCGGATCTGATCCATGAGCCCAGAGTATTGTTGCAGCGTTTCCTGGAAGAAGGTCGTTTCACCGGCAACCGCCGTGCGCTCTTGCACCACGCACCAGCGTGGCCGGTAGTCGTTGGCTCGGAAGTCCCACTCATCGTACACGAAGCTGCGGGGCTCGGAGGGCTCCAGCGGGCCGCCTTCTTCGTCCTGGTGGGGGATTGAGTTGTAGCCCTGGCCAGATGGATTGTCCGGCGCGTCCGCGCCCGCTTCCTTCATCATATTGGACGCGACCTGTTGCACCTCGGCGTCGTCGCCGAAGTCGACCTCAGAAGAATCGCGCAGCATCTGCTCAATCTCTTCTTGGGTCAGGCCCTCAGCCGTCTCATCAGATTTGTCCTCTGATCCGCTCTGCTGGCCCTTCATCTTGGCGAGCAGTTGAACCATTTCAGGTTTGAAGTCGCCCCGGTACTCAACGTCCTCGGGGGACTCGTATTCCTCACCGCCCTGGCCCTCCTCGCCTTCCTCCATCTGCTGCTGGAGGTTGTCGACGATGTTTTGGACGTCGGGCTCTGAGAATTCCGTCTCGGAGAGGTCGGTTTCCTCCCAGTCGTCTGGTGAGACCTCGTCGTTTGGTACCTGGGAGATCAAGTGGTAGATGCGCAGGGTGGCTTCCGCCGTGTCTTCGACGGTGGCGTTGGGGTCCTGCACCTGTCTCAGGAGGGCAGCTATCTCTTGCGCCTGCTGAACGTACTGGGTGGGTACCGGGGCGTTTTCGGACTGGTGCAGGCTGAGCCTGATAAGCAACTCCACCATCGCCTGCTGTGCGGGCATCTCGTGGATGGGCGTGCGAGTTTGGAGCGTCTCGTCCTGGACCTTGTAGTAGTGCTCTTTCAGCCCCTTGTAGCGCTCGATGAGATTGGCGTCGACGCGCGCATCCTCGACGACTGAGAAGACGTCAGCAGCGAGGGCGCGCATGGGGAACATGTCAAAGAAGGACGAGACGTCAGTGGTGCTGGGTTGCGCACCGATGCCGTCGGCTACCTTGCGTCGCAGGTTCTCGAAGCGTGAGGCCTCGCCGTCGAAATTGAAACCGAAGCTGTCGAACTCGATGTGGCCGACCTGGTGAGTGGTGACCACCTTGAGCCAGGCGAAGTTCTCCTGCTTGGTCTCGCCCTGGTCAACCATCTCGGGCAGAAACACGTTTTTACCATCGGTGGTGGCGAGTTCCATGGAGACCCAGCCGATGTTCTTATGCGCCAGTTCGCCGACGGACTGGAGTTGCACCTCGGTGCCAGCGAGAGCATTTGCATACATGCCGAGGAGACCACGGACGCGGTCAAGCTCGATGCTGGAGGACAACGCTTCGAGTAATTGCTCGGCGCGCTGGGATTCAAGCTTGAAGTACGCGACTCCTCCGTCGGGGTTCTCTTTGAGGAACTCGACTCCGCGCTGGTACCAGTCGTCCAATTGAGAGATGTTGATGCGCTCAAGCACTGTGGGCGCCGTCTTGAGGAACGCGCCCACGGCCTCGGACGAGGTGTCGGCCAGGTCTTCTGCGCGCTCAAGCACGACCATCTGCTCTTCTTGCGGAAGGCGCGCCAGCGATTGGGCTGACTCCAGCATGAACGCAGAGACGTTGGCCATGCCTGCGCGGGCGAGACGCTCAGTCAGCGAGAAGTAGCGCCGACGCAGCTTTCGGTCAACACTGAGGCTGACACGGGATGCGGCTTCGAAGGAACCACGGACTTCGCGCCAACTCGTTTCGGAAAGAACGGTCGCTAGCGAGATCAGCTCTTCGCGTTCTCCGACTGCGGGGAGCACGCGCTGGCCTAGCACTAAGGCCTCGGAGGCGAGGTCATAGGAGCGATTTGACAACGTTTGAACGAGCGATACGAACAACTGGAGCTCGTGGAACGTCACGTTCTGCACGAGGTCGTTGCTGACGTCGAAGAAACGGGCAGCGAGGCTGGACGATTTCCATGTGCCCTTGGACAGGCTGCGGCCTAGGGTTGCCCAACCAGCAATGTGTCGTGGGGCTAGGGTCGGGAGCACCTCGGGGCTGGCCCGGAAGTAGGCGGCGGCGACCACGGGAGACTCGTCGACGAGTTCAGTACCGCTTTCGAGCCAGCGCTCGAACTGCGGGAAGCCGATAATCTCCACGACTTGGGGCGAGGCCTTGTAGTACTCGGTGGCGGCCTCCCAAGCGCGGGCGCCGAGATTCGCTAGCTGGACTCCCTCTTCGGCCCACTTGAGGGCTGAGGCGGGCCCGACGGCAGTGACGACGCGTTCTTTGGCTTCTTCATAAGCAGCCAGGAGTGCGGCTGGGTGTTTCTCCAGCTCGACGATCACGTGGCTGTGGTCTGGTGTGCTGGTCACGGTGTGACCTCCTCAGTCCGTTGGCTCGATCCGTTGGCCGGTGGCCAGGGATTGCTCCCCAGTGGCCATCCCTATCTTGTTGATCAACTCTAACAAGTCGCCGAGTATCCAGGCGGTAGCCCCGAATACCAGATGCCCATCGTGCCCGTACGCTTTTCGTCGGCGGACCGTGCCGTCGGGTTGGAGGCGGGCCTCGTGCAGCACCGCATCGCCGTTCAGCATCGTATGCAGCGGTACCTCAAGGACGCCAGCGACCTCGCGGGCGTCGGTCCGGAATTCGTAGGGGTGGGGTACCACACCTACGGTCGGCCACACCAGGAAATTGGTGCGGGTGAGCGTGGCGTCCATGGGCCCAAGGACGTCCACGTCCTCGGGTCTGATACCCATCTCCTCCCAGGTTTCGCGCAGCGCGCAGGCAGTCATGTCTGCGTCTTCCGGCTCGAGCCTGCCACCGGGAAAGGCGATCTCTCCCTGGTGCTGGCTGACGTGTTGGGATCTGACGTTAAGGATCACGTGCCAAGCGCCATCGTGGAAATGCAGGGGGATGAGCACGCCAGCTGGCTTCGCGCCGTCGGCGGCCTCAGCCACCGGCGTGCGGCCTGCCAGCTCGACACGAAGTGCTTCGATGAGCGCTCGGGGATTAGTGTCCTGTTGTGCTTGCAAGCGGCTCGCTGCTCCTCGCCTACGCGAAAATCGAAGTTACGACTTCCATCACGCTCCTCTGAATCTCGTGGTCGTCCGTCAGTCCCCATACGATGGCAACTTCGCATGCGCGCCGGGGAGCGATGCCACGCTCCATGAGCTTACCCGCGTAGATGAGCAGGCGGGTGCTCGCGCCTTCCTGCAGACCCTGACCAATCAGATTCCTGATCTTTTCGCCAAGCAGGGCGAGCTGCTGCGCCGTCTCGTGGTTGCAGCCACTCTCGTGCTCGATGATCGGGCCTTCCAGATCACGCGGGGGGAAGGCGAACTCGATGGCCACGAAGCGCTGCCGGGTGCTGTGCTTCAGATCCTTGAGGGCGTTCTGGTAGCCAGGATTGTAGGAGATAACCATGAGGAAGTTAGGATGGGCCTCGATGACCTCACCGAGCTTCTCGATATGCAGCAATCGGCGGTGGTCAGCCAGCGGGTGGATGAGCACCTT
>CAUZFB010000010.1:0-64008 GCA_963579135.1 Dehalococcoidia bacterium
GGTGCTTGCGACCGGTACTGTTCGTCCACGTAACGCAGCCATAGGTCAGGGGGCTCCATGATGTGCATGTCGCTGTCGAGTATCCGGAATCCATCTTTTGCCATGGGTCACCTCTGGGGATTGAGTTCGAGTTCTAGACCGGCAAGGGCTAGTTTTGCGGTGAGCTCTAGCTGGGCTCGCCATTGGGCAGGATCACGGCGACCATCGCCTCCAACCGCTCGTGGGCGGCGAAGCCGTCGTTCGCTTGCTCAAGTCCATACCGGTGTGTAATTAGATCTTCAACGGGACGGTCGACGATGGAGCGCATGGAGGCCAGCGACCGTATGATGTGGCGAGGCCCGGCCGAGACCACTCCTTGCACGCGGATCACCTTACGGGTGAGCAATGCGGGGTTAGAGGGCAAGGGGCCATAGTCGGTCCACTGGCCAATGACCAGATACCGGCCTCCGAAGCGGACCATCTCGAGTCCCTCTTGGTACGCGGTTTTCCCGCCAGACGCCTCGATGACCAAGTCGGCGCCTCTATCCCCGGTCATCTCCATGATTAGCGTTACTCGGTCGTCCGGCGTCGGGGCCTCGTCGAGTGACACGGTATCGTCGGCGCCGAGCCGACGGGCCAGTTCCAAGCGGCTCTCAGGAGCACCAATCACAATGACACGGCCTGCACCGGCCAACCGGGCTTGGTTCAATGCTCCCATCCCGATAGGCCCGGACCCCTGGATGACGACGGTATCCGCAGCGTTGACGCCGCCGATGCGCTCGATGCCGTTGAGCACGGTGTGGTTGCCTATCACGCTGAGGAGAGCGCGTTCAGTGGAGAGATCATCGGGAACGCGCAATAGCCACGGCGTAGGGCTTAAGTTGATGTACTGGCCGAATCCGCCACGCAGGTGCGGTGGTTCAGTGGAGGGCAACATTCCATAGGCCCGTGAGTGTTCGCAGCCCTCGCCCATAGCGCAGCGGAAGCAGCGGCCGCACGGGGAGTCCCGGAAGATCACCCGGTCTCCCGCCCTGAGCCGCTCTCCGAGGACATCGGTACTGATGCCCTGGGGGACCTCTGTAAGGACTCCGACGTTTTCGTGGCCGAAGATCATGGGCGCCGGGGTCACGTCAAGGTGCGAAGCGTGGACGTCGGTCCCACAGATAGCAGCCATCTGCATCTGGAGGAGCGCCCCGCCTGGCTCGATTGGCAGCACAGGGAACTCTCGCACTTCCAAACGCTGGTCCGCGCCTACGAAGACGACTGCTTTACAAGTGTCCATGTGTACTCCCCGTTGGGAACCAGTCGTTGATGTCTGGTGTCGCCGTTCTTGTGTGAACCTGGAACCGAGGGAGCCTAGGCGATGATCGCTGGGCCTGCGGAGGTCTGGCTCGGAACCGCCGCGGCCTCAGTGTCGTCAAGTTCGATGGACGACGTTTCCAGAGGCAGCGGCCGACAATCGGCTGCTGCGGCTGATATGAATACCGAATCCCCGGGCGCGATTCGAGGCCGGGGAGCTACGAAGGCCCGCAGCAGGTCCTCGCCCACGCGTATTCGGCAGTCCAGCGAGTCGCCAAGATAAATAACAGCCTCGACGGTGCCGCTGAACGTGTTTTCGGCTTCTGCAGGCTCGGTAAGGGAGACTTTGAGGCCCTCCGGCCTGATCGCCACAATCACTTTGCCCCCGCTCTCGAAGCCGTCAACAGCGTCGCAGACCAACTCACCATTCATGGCCGCGACTTTCATGCCGTCGGCGCTTGTCTCTGTGACTTCCCCCTCGACCAGATTCGTCGTACCAATAAACTCAGCGGTGAACCGCGAATTTGGCGTGGCGTAAATCTCTTCGGAGGACCCCAACTGTCTGATGACGCCGTCACGCATGACAGCAATCTGATCCGATAACGTAAGCGCCTCAAGCTGATCGTGAGTTACGAACACGGTGGTGATACGGAGCCGCTGGGTAAGCTCTTTCAGCTCAACGCGCATCTCGTCTCGGAGCTTTGCGTCCAGATTTGAGAGCGGTTCGTCGAGCAGCAATACCTGGGGTTCGCGCACCAATGCCCGCGCTAAGGCGAGGCGTTGCTGCTGACCACCCGATAGCTGTGGGGCGGGCCGGTTCTCTAGCCCGCCCAAGCGGACGAGATCGAGGGCTGTCATGACGCGGGAGCGGACCTCTGACTTGGGTACTCGGTCGCTGCCGTGAGTGATGGGAAACGCAACATTGTCAAAAACGTTCATGTGTGGCCAGATCGCGTAGGACTGGAACACCATGCCGATGGGTCTGCGGTGCGGAGGTACGAATAAGCCTTGCTGCTTTGAGACTACGAGCGTGTCACCAATCGTTATCTCACCACCATCGGCGCGCTCAAGCCCCGCAATGCAGCGGAGAGTCGTTGACTTGCCGCACCCCGAGGGACCAAGCAAGGTAAAGAACTCCCCTGAATTGATCTCGAACGAAACATCGTCAACGGCGTTTACATCGCCCTCATCCGTTGGGTATATTTTCTTGAGGTTCTGGACTCGTACTGCAACTGTCATCGGTGCACCTATCCGTTTTCCTTAGCAAGTTTCAGCATGAGCACTCGGGCGAGGATGATGAACACCGCCATGATTCCCATCAGCACGATGCCGAGCGCGGCAGCGTCGTCTAGGCGCCCGTTCTCCCATCGGGCCCAAGACAGTGCCGAGAGAATCTGGTTATCGCGGGTGGTGGACAGCAGCAGCGCGATGCTGAGCTCGCGCCCGCTGTGCACTGCAATCCACAGCCAGCCAGCCAGCAGTGAGGGAATCAAAAGCCGGAGAGTGATCAGTCTGAAGACGGTCAACCAGTCCGCGCCGCTCACCGATCCCGCCTCTTCTAGCTCGCGATGGAGTTGCATCATCGCTCCATTGGTTGTGCGTGTCCCGAAGGGCAGGAATCGTGAAATGTGGGCGAGTGCAATCAGCCAAATCGTTCCGTAGATGTGAATGATGCCGTCGACCCAGAAAGCAATCAATAAAAATGCCAGGCCAAACACGATGCTGGGCGCGGTGAATGGCAGGAATGCTATGGAATCGATGACTCCCCTTCCCCGCATCTTGCCGCGAACGACGAACCAGGAAATCACGGAGGAAAAGAGCATGACCGTGATGGGGACCACGGCCATGATGATCATGGAATTCTTAAAGGCGATCCAGAAGGCCTCTTCGCGCCAGAGCCCGCGGTATGAGTCCAATGACGCATCCTTGAAGGCGGCGATGGAAGGTACTCTGAAATACTCGAAGAGGCTGGCGTAGAAGACGACCGCCACCGGGACAGCGACCATGACGATGAAGTAAAGGATGATCGCGGCACCTGCAACCGGTCGCCAGCGCCCAAGGTCTATTCTTCGCGGCCGGAATCCTTTTCCCGTCACGGTCGCGAATCGCTGTTGGACCCGCGTTACTCGATGGTAGAAATAGATCCCGACGAGACCCAGAAGACCGGCCACGGTTCCAAGGCTCGCGGCCAGCCCGTAATCAGAGGGCAATTGCTGCAGTGCGATGTAGATCCGGGTGGAAAACATGTGGACACCACCTGGCATCCCAAGGATCGCAGGGATTTCGAATATGCCTATGGTTGCGGTGCCTATGAAAATGGTGACGCCAAGCAGCCCCGGGAGCATCACGGGTAGGGTGACTTTACGCAGAGTGGTGAATAGTCCAGCCCCTGAGGCCGCTGATGCCTCCTCGAGAGAGGGGTCCATACTACGGAAGAGGCCGACGATCATTAGGAAAATCGTGGGGGTCACGCGGAAGCCTTCCACCACGATCAGCGTGCCGAGGTTGTAGGGCGCGAAGATGCCTGTATCCCAACCCAATCCGACGGTGAAGGGCATGTTCAGGATGCCGGTGCGGGGGTTGAGCAGGAAAACCCATGCCATCGCAAAGATTAGAGGTGGCATCCCGGCTGTAATGATGGCGATGACGAAGGCGAAGTTCCGGAACGGTGCGTTGGTGCGTTCAATCAGCCAGGCGAGGCTGATGCCGAAGATTAGCCCGATGACCATGGAGCCGGCAGCGAATACCAACGTGTTGAAGAGGAGCCGATAGGTGGAGGGATCAAAGAATGTGCTGGTGTAGTTAGTTAGCGTGAATGTGCCGTCGGAATCCGCAGGGCCTACGCTCCAGAAGCTGTAGAACAACAGTATGCCCAGGGGGAGGAGTACCAGGAGGACGAGGAGCCCGCCTAGTCCGCCAAAGATGACGTTCTCCTGTGAACCGATATTGACGCGCTGCATGAGCGGTAGGCGGGCAGGCGGGCGAATGACTCCCAAGAAGGTTCTCCAACGAGATCAGGAGCGTGCCCTTTTCAATAACAAGGGCACGCTCCTGTCTGCGCGTCTAGCTAGCCTTAGTTCGAAATGAAGCCTACTGCCTCGCGGTACCGGGCTTGAAGCCTGCTGAATTCGCCGGCCATTTCGATTCCGGTGTACGCCAACTCAATCTCTAATCGCTCGTATTCAGTGGCGACGATGTCTCCGCTCGCCGGGTCGACACTGGTAGCAGGGTAGAACTCAACGCGCTTTGCTATGCCTTCGCTACCCAAGATCCAGTGCAAGAGCAAGAGTCCTCCAGCCGGGTTGGGGCCTGTAGATGCGGCTGCGATGAGCCATTGCTCAACAGGGTGCGGGCTGACCGGGGCAATAGCTACAGGTGCGCCCTTCTTCACGAGTCGACCACCAGAGGCCATATTGATCTCAGCTGCGATCGGGCGCTCTCCGCTCGCCACCGCGTTACCTACGGTACTGTTGCCGTGAACAATCAGCGGATCCTGGGTGCGGAGGCCCTCAAGGAATGTCACGATTCTCTCTTCGGGCCACAATCCTGAGTACCGGCCGTTGTATGCAGGCAGGTCCGTAAGGTAAATGAAGCCCTTTAAGCGGTCTTCAAGGACAATCTTCCCCTTAAATTTGGGATCGAGTAAATCGTCCCAACTCTTAGGAGCATCGGCCTCGGAAATGCTGTCAGTGTTGTATAGCGGGCCGTGTCCGAGAGGCGTGTACAGCGCGGCGAGGTTATCACCGTATCGCACCTGGTCGGGCAGTTTCAGGTCGTCGAATACTGCCTTCGCGTTTGAAAGTAATCCCGTGTCCATGAGACGAGTGTCGCGGCCCGGATCCAGGACATCGACCGTGCCTTTGTTGTTCTGGTGCTCGAGGAGTGCTTGTTCTACAACCTCAGCAGAGGTTTTCTGTGTGTGGACGATCTTTAGGCCAGGATACCTCGCCTCAAACACGCCCAGAATTGCGGGAGCGTCGTCGGCGGTCAGCGGAAACGACAAGTGGATCCTGCCGTCGTTGGCGGCTAAGGCTTCCTCGTAGAGTTGCTGCGTCAGTGTCTGAGGTACAGGTGTGGCAGTAGCTGCTGCGGGGCGCGGGGTTGGTGTTGGAGTCGGATCTGAACCACACGCGGCCATTAGTAGAACCATGAGTACGGAAACTAATCCAACTGAAATCGCTTTGTGCACGGTTTTCTCCCACGAGAGTTTGGCGGCCTTTAAATCGGACGAATCACTCCCTCGTTTGTGCGGCATCAAGCGCGTCGACACCTTAACGAGCGCGGAGCGGCAACGAATCTAATTCAGCTAGAACAGGAATGTCAAGCGCCTCTAACGCGCAGAACCTCCCGCCTAAAAACAACTCTGATTCTCGAAGGCGCGTTGACTACGATTTTCGTGATTGATAGAGTGCGGGAGCGTTGAGGAGTCGCTTCGACTGCCTGTTTATCGATAAGCGGAAATGTTCGCGAGGAATGGACAGGTTCCCGGTTAACATTACGGGAGCCTATGGCCCGCTCGATTTAGAACTTAAGAGCCTTGCACAATTCTATGCGTTACCCATTAGTGTTAAAAGTTACGGAGATTTGACTTGACATCCATAGACCTAGAAACAGTTATCGATGGTGACGGACACGTCTTTGAAGACGCGGAAGGAATATCGAATCATCTGCCTCCCCGATTCAAAGAGCGCGGCCCTTTCCCGCTGTCCCGCCTTTTCCCACCGCTCGACCACCTGCATTCAGCGCACATCATGACGCTGCCTCCAGGCTCGTTTGAGCAGACCGGGGCCGAAGGCTGGAAGCAGTTCATGACGGACGCTGCTATCGACTCGACGGTGCTCTATCCGACGTCGGCGTTGGCTTATGGAAAGATCGCGTCAACCGAATTCGCTGTCGCGGTTACGCAGGCGTACAACGATTGGCTCTATGAGGCTTACCTGCAGAACGATCCGCGGTTCAAGGGTATGGCGCTTATTCCCATGCAGGACCCGGTCGCTGCCGTCAAGGAGCTACGCAGGGCTGTTGAAGACCTAGGCATGTGCGGGGCGATGCTGCCATCGACCGGTCTGAAAGCCCACCTGGGTTCTCGCGAGTATTGGCCCGTTTTCGCCGAGGCCGAAAGGCTCGGGTGCTGTATCGGGGTTCACGGAGGCTGCCACAGCGGGATGGGTATGGACGACATGAATGTCTACCCGGCCGTTCATGGACTTGGCCATCCGTTCGGACAGATGATTTCGTTTTCGGGCATCTTGTTGAATGGCATTTATGACAGATTCCCGGGGATTAGAGTCGGGTTCTTGGAGGGTGGTGTTAGCTGGTTGCTGCTGTGCATCGAGCGCTTGCAGGAATCGTATGCGAGCCATATCCCGTTCGACCCAGATGAGCAGTTCCTTCAACTTGGCTCGGGTGAGGATGTAAAAGACTACATCATCCGCCAGATGAAAGAGGGCCGGATCTTTGTCGGGTGCGAGGGCGGCGAATTCACGCTTCCTTACGCGGTGAAGGTGTGTGGTCGAGAGGCATTCATGTATTCGTCTGACTTTCCCCATGAAGTCAACCGTGCGTCAGTCAGGGCGGAGATAGAAGAGGTTCTCGAAAGCGAGGAGATGACTGCCGAGGACAAACAGGCGGTCATGCACAAGAACGCTCAACAGTTTTACAAGTTCCAGCGGGTGGGGTAAGCGCGGCTCAGACGCCGAGTACGTCCCGAGGCCGTCTGCGTCAGGGTGGCGTTCGGCGATTTTGCGGCACCAATCGCATCCACACGAAGGCCTCTCGATTTTCGAGAGGCCTTCGCTTTGCCCGCGCCTACTCACCAAGCGTAGACTCGCGCCAACATTCGTTGATCGTTCGCAATCCTGAGGAGGGACGCCATGTTGGGGATCGAGCGTGTGGGTCACATCGTCATTCGCGTGTCGGATATAGACTCGGGGATGGCCTTTTACCGAGACAAGCTGGGCATGGAAGTGGTCTTGTACCGCCCGGGTCAGGGCGTATTCCTCTCCTTCGGGTCGCAACACCATGACATTGCGCTGTTCCAGGACACCGCAGATAGCGTGCACGGGGGCCTAGGGCTTGTGCACATCGCCCTGCGAATCCCGGGCGACGATCACGACCTGCGTACCGTATACGACAAGCTGAAAGCTTCCGGCGTCAGCATCGATCATGTCACGAATCACGGTATGACCCACAGCGTCTACTGCCAAGACCCCGACGGCAATATGCTCGAGATCTATGCCGACGTGTACCCCGCTGAGGAGGGCATGGAGGTCATGCGTAACAAGCCCAACTACCGCGAACCGCTAGACATCGAGGCGATCTCAGCCCGGTAAACGAGTTCCGCGGGACGAAGGATTCGCTCCTCACGGCGGATACCGACCTTACGAGTGATGAGGCGGCAGCTACAGAGAAGGCTGAGGAGCCCGGGTGGCAGGCTGACGCCGCTAATCACTCGGCGGACTGTCCTGAGCTGGAACGGGAGATCAAGGACGCGGTGGACGCCTACCAGAAGCGTCTGCGGACGAAAAGTCAAGATAGCGATTGCGTAGCACGCGACGTGTCGCTGTAGACTATGCGCTCTGCAAAGCGCTCCCCCGTATGGGTCGAGGAGGTATGGTATGACGCGCATCGAACGAGTTGGACACACCGTGCTCTACGTGACAGATGTCGCAAGGGCAGTCGAGTTCTATCGCGACAAGCTAGGGATGGAGGTCGTCCGCTGGGCCGAGCGTCCGGGTGCCTTCATGTCGTTCGGGCGTCAACATCACGACATCGGGCTGTTCAACGCCCACAACGACCAGCGTGGCGCTGTGGGCGCGCCGGGCCTCAGCCATATCGCGTTCGTCATAGAAGGTGGGACAGAGGAGTTGAAAGCGACCTTCGACGATCTTTCTGCCCGTGGTGTCGAGTTCATCGAGATGATCGACTACGGGTACACGCGCAGCATGTACTGCAACGACCCGGATGGTAACCGCATCGAGATTTACTGTGAGCTGTTGGAGCCGTTGGCGGGTAAGCGCTTCCTCGCGAACCGCAGCGGCGCGGGCAAAGCGTTCACGTGGGACGGAATTCTGGACTCAGATGGCAATGCCGCTCCTGGTTCCTCCGTTCCCCACGCCGTAAGCGGCTAGATCAGGCTTGTAAGCTCGCTCAGGCTTGCCACGACGGTCCCTGCCCACTCCAGCGCATCCTTGCGGTAGAAACTGTCGAACCACGTGTGCTCCTCGCCGGGCACGCGTAGCAACACGGCTTCCATGCCAACCGCACTTGCACCGGTGAGCTCTCTCGCGCCTCCGTCCCCTACGAACATGCACCGCTCTGGCTTCACGCCTAGAGGGCCGGATGCCGCCTCGTACACGCTCGGGTGAGGCTTCATCGCGCCGACGTTGCACGAGAACACCACGTGATCGAATAGGTCGGCCAGGCCCGCTGTCGGCCACAGAGGAGGAATCTCTGCCGAGCAATTGCTCAGCAGACCAACCTTTGCACCCGTTGCGCGGATCGCTTCCAGCGTCGCTCGCGCCTCTTCGCGTGGCGCCAGCCAGCCTGCGGCGATTGCTAGCCAACGCTGCTTGGCGTCTGTGACTTCGCCTGAGGAAGCCGCACGCCCTGCTGCCGCGGCCGTTTTCGCCAGTATCTCGTCTATCCCGCCGAACAATCCGGACTCACGTTCGTCGATCGTCGCGCGCCATGCCTTGGTGAAAGCGTCCGAGTGAACCCCTAGCGCACCGGCCACTTCACCTAGCATTGCCCCATAGTCGTCAGGCGGCACCGTGTGGATCAGTGTCCCGAACAGATCAAAGATCACCGCGTCGTATCGCGCCATGCCTATGACGGACCTTCCTGTTCCGAAGAAGCCGCCAGTGGGTTCTGGACGCGTACCGGTGAATCGGGGGTGACGAGCATCAGGAGCGAGGGGAGGACTACAAGGGCGGCTACGAGGGCGAGGAAGATCATGAGCGCCGTTAGGATCCCGTACGTACTGAACATTGGCATCGGCGCGAAGGCCATGATCGCGAAACCCACAATGCTCGAGCCAGCAGACGCCAGCAGAGCGACACCGGTCCCGCGGGCCGCACGCCTAAGCGCTTCGACGGGCGTTGCGGTGCGGCCCACCTCCTCCCGGAAGCGCTCCGTCATGTGAATCGAGTAGTCGATGCCCACGCCTATGGACACCGCGCCGATGGTCGCCGAAACGAAATTCAGTGCGAAACCCGCCAACTCCATGATCGCGTATAGCCAGGCAACCACGAGTCCGATGGGCAGGATGGTCACCAGCGCGTACCTGATCGACCTGAACGCGATTAGGAGTAGCACGAGCGCACCCGCGGCCGCGATGGGCAGTGACCGGCGCAAGTTATCGACCGTTGCCGTCAGTTCGGCGTCTCGCAAGAACGGAGATCCCGTCAGCCCGACCTGTGTGATGCCAGGCACGTCCCGGAGCGGTGCGAGGTCCTCTTGCAGAGAGTCGCGGGCGAGCGTGATATGGCTCAATTCACGTGTACCTGGGATGCCTGCGTAGATCAGAGTGATCTGCTCACCGGGCGTCGATGGGTCGTAGAACAACGCTTCGCGGACGACGCTCGACGCGTAAATGTCGGTTGTCGCGTTGAGCGGCACCCCGCGTGTAGTCATGAACTCAAACACTGCGAGCACCTGTGCGGGCGTATCGGGGCGGTGGTCTCCATCTTCATCGGTCAACGCGGCCCCCGAGCGCTCCTCAACGGCGTTCCGGGCGTAGTCCGATTCCATCATCAGGGTCATCATGTTTAGCATGTTCTGATCGAAGATGCTGGGCGTGCCGTCTGCCGCCTTGCCCACGTAGGGGTTGGCGCCGAGGCTGTTGACGAACATATCCAGGGATGCAAGGGCATCCGGCGTCCCCAGATCTCCCTTCACGAACACGATGCCGCCCTCACCGCTGCGATCCCCGACGTGCTCATCCAACTTGTCGAGCCCCACGACGAGGTCCGAATCCTCCGAGAAGAAGTCCTTGACATCGAAGGTTGCCTCCAATCGCAACGCGAGGACGAGCGACCCTGCCGTTAGCAAGGCGACCACAGGCAGGAGGACCTTGCGGCGTGAAGCAAGCGCCGTCACCAGTCGCTCAACCCATGCACCCTCCATCAACGGATGGGAGTTCGAGGTGAGAGCCCGTGACGTTTCACCCGATTTGCGCAGGTGCAGTACCAGGACGGGCGCGAGAATGAAAAGGGTTGTCGCGGCGACAAGCACGCCAGCGCCCATCGCCTTATCGACTGCCACTAGCAGGATGACTCCCACGCCGGTGAGCGCTGTCACGCCGCCTGCAGCCAGTAATGGCACCCACACGGGTGGTCTCACGTTTGGGCGGGCATCCAGCAGCTCGTCGATCTTCATCAGCGCCAATGGCAGCACGATCCCCAATATGCTGAATGATGAAAGGACAGCGATTCCGGCTGCGAGCCCGAAGTGCACGATTGCTTCGATCCCAGACGAAACGTTGGATAGGAATGCGATGCTGTCACTCAGCATCGCTAGCAGGAGTGCGCCGATCACGCCGGCCATACCGGCTTGGAGCGCCGCCTTGGGCGCGATGCCCAGATTGCGCTCCTCTTGGTAGCGTCGGGTGGCATGCACCGCGAAGTCCACGCCCAGCGAGACCATGGCGATGGGCACGATCAGCTCGACGATTATCCCTCCCTTGATGCCGACCAGCGCGGAAATCCCCTTTAGCCAGATCATCAGGCCGCCCACGCCGACGGCTGTCAACGCCGTCGGCCAGTAAGCGCGTAGGCTCGCGCCAACCACTGCGAGCGCGGCGATGACCGTGAGCACGATGAACGTTCCTGTGGTTGCCCCTTGTTCCTCCGCCGCCAATGTTTGGTCGATGGCGAGCCCCCAGAGGTTGTATGTCTTCTGATCGCCGCGCATCGTCGATTGGATGTTGCGGGCGAATCGCTCGATATTTCGGCCTGCCTCGTTCGCCGCGATGCTCCTAAAACTGGACATCCCTCCCAGGGCGTCGTTGTCCGCACGAACAGAGAACAGCAAAGCTGGGGATTGCCAGTAGTCGATTGTCTGGCCGAGGACCGTTCTGGTTTCGTGGGTCGCTAACACAGAGAGGTTGCTCTTGAGCCGCTTCGTCCGTTCATTTGATAGCAGGTCGTGGACCGCCAGTTTCACCTCGTCGTCGCTGGCGTTTTCGAGGTCCTTGTCCCGTGCTAGTCGCAACCACGTATCGACCGAGTCGGCGAAGGTGAGCAGACCCTGGAAGCGGAACCCAGTATTCGTATCGAATGACTCCGCAAGGTAAGGCCTGTGCTCCATCGAACTAGGCGACAAATCACCGCGATCATCGGCCGCTCGTAGCGCGGCGGCATTGCGCAGCAGCTCCACGAGGGGGGCTTGCAAGAGCATGTCGCCAGCGCGCGCCTCGACGATGTACGCGGTGATGAAGACGCTGGGGGCGAGCTTGGCGTTGATCTCGTCCCGTAGGCCGAACACCTCACCACCAGGTTCGGTAGACGCAACCTCGTCGGATGTCCATAGCAGCATCGGCGTTACGAGCAGGGCGGTCATCAATAAGGCCAGTCCGATGATGGCGCTCGCGTGCTGCGCGAGCAGCCGGCTCGCAGTTTCTGCAGGAGACCGCATGGCTTAGGCGCTGCGAAGCGTTCGAAGGATCTGTCGCAGGCTTCGGTCCTCCGCTAGGTAGCCGATCCTGGATGGCGTTGCTTGAGACATGTTTCCGCCGAACAGCATCACTGTCCCCTGGGCAGGGCGAATGATGTCCAGCACCATGCGGGTTGTCGCGGCTTTGCCCGAGCCGTTGGGTCCCACCAGCCCCAGTTGCTGGCTCGGCTGGATGGCCAACGACACTCCCTGCACGACGTCACAATGGCCGTAACGTTTCCAGAGGTCGTCCGCTTCCACACTAGGCGCTGTCGGTGGTGTTGTCATAGTGTCCATGGAGCCCGCAAAGTGTACCAGCCAAGTTCGCTACTCCGGCGGGATCCTGGGAGTCAGCATTGGCGGCGTCCAAATTGGAGGGAGTGTCTTGAGATGACGAATTGGGTCTCCGATATGGTGACCTGGGACGAAATTGACCATCTCTCGTTGTTAGGGGAATTCCAAAACTTGAGTGTGGTCTAAGCGCTGGATGCAGGCCGAGGCGCCATGGGAATCGGCGCGTCCGGCATTGCTCTAGGCCTGGTGATGGCCTGGCTTATTCCAATCCTGTCTGAGAGGTGCCCACCGGCGAAATGGTTGGCGTATTGCATGTGGGCCTTTGCGTCGACCCCATCATTAGAAATAGCGGCAATACACGCGAAACATACCAATCGGTGACGAAAAGAGAAGATTGACACTCCGCGATTAGGTGGGTACGGTTGCCCCAGAACTCGTCACTGACGACCCGCTGCAAGCCAACCCGAGGTAAAACGGCCGACCCAGCAGCGATAGATGGGTCCATCAGCGTGGCGAGGCGTATTTCTCGTGTTTTCTCACGTTTTTGACTCGGCACTGTCCTCCACGAACCACGCCTTGAATAAGCGATGGCGGTTTGGGAACAGCCGTTTTGTGCCCTGAGCAGGGTTAGAGGCGAACGGACTAGAACGCGGGGTTGGAATATTCGGAATCCTAAGGAGCAAGCATGGCGCAGGATGGCGCACCAAAGCTGAGCGTTCGGGGACTGTGGAAGGTATTTGGTCATGAATCCACCGGGGGTGAAGTGCCCTCTGAGATCGCTACCAAGAACAAAGCAGAGATGCGTGAAGACGACGGGATTGTCCTCGCGCTCAAAGATGTCAGCTTCGATGTCCACGAGGGCGAGACCTTCGTCGTGATGGGCCTCTCGGGTAGCGGTAAGTCGACCCTCGTGCGCGCGTTAATTCGTCTGATTGAGCCTTCGTATGGTCAGATCCTCGTTGATGGTGAGGACGTCCTCCAGTTCTCTGAGCAGGAGCTCGTGGAGTTCCGCCGCCGCAAGACGGCGATGGTCTTCCAGCACTTCGGCCTTTTACCGCACCGCACGGTGCTGGAGAATGCTGCGTGGGGACTTGAGGTCCAGAACGTCCCCAAGGCCGAGCGCTTGCAAGTCGCGCGCGAAACGCTTGAACTGGTGGGCCTCAAGGGCTGGGAAGACTACCGGCCGGCAGCTTTGAGTGGTGGTATGCAGCAACGCGTCGGACTGGCCCGAGCGATAGCTGCAGACCCCGACATATTGCTGATGGATGAGCCGTTCAGTGGCCTTGATCCGCTGATTCGGCGTGATATGCAAGGAGAACTCGTCCGCTTGCAGGAGCAACTGCATAAAACGCTTATTTTCATTACCCACGACTTGGCCGAAGCGCTCAAGTTGGGGACACGTATTGCGATTATGCGCGATGGTCTTGTCATCCAGATCGGTACGCCCGAAGAGATCCTCGCGAACCCTGCGGATGATTACGTCGCCGAGTTTGTGCGCGATGTTCGGCGGACTTCAATCGTGACGCTTCGAACGCTCATGGAGCAACCCGTGCTTCAACTCCGTGAGTCCGACTCACCGAACCAGGCTATCCAGGCGATGGGCCGGGCTGGCGTCGTTTCCGCGTTCATGGTCGATGCCCAAGAACGCTACCTCGGAGTCGTGTCCTTCAATGCCGCAGCGGAGGCCAAGCAGCGCGGGGATGCCACTATCGTCAATGCTTGTATCGGTGACGAGACGCCGTGCCTTCCGGTGGATACGTCTGTTGAGTCCGCGCTACCTATCGTGCAGCACGAGGAAGGTGTGCTCCCCGTCACAGACGGCGAAGGCCGCCTGGTGGGTACGGTACAGCCTTCGTCGGTCGTCACTGCGATGGCCCAGGAAGCGCAGGAGCAAGCTGAAGCTCGCGGCAGCAGTGTGTTGGAGATGGAGAGCGCGTCCCTCCGCACACCCGCTGAGGTTGACAGTGAAATGGAAAAGACCCCGACCGCTGGCTAGTAGAGCCGCGGCATCATCGGGCGGATAGATTATCGGAGGGATCCATGGCGATTTTATCGCCGTTAAAGACTGTAAAAAAACTGCCAGGGACCGAGCTTAACGGCCGCACACGCTGGCTGATTGGGTCCGGCGCATTCGTGGCTTTCAGCGCTATCGTTTTGGCCGTCTTGGGCCCCGCAGTGGAATTCCCGGTCAAAATTGGGCGCCATTTATCGGAGGCGATCGACGACTCCATTGGGTGGGCAACCACCAGCGGGGCGTGGCTCCTTGATCCCACGTCTGATGGAGTTCTGCGCTTTCTGTTGCTAATAAAAGACTTCTTTGAATGGCTTCCCTGGCCGATCTTCATCGTTGCGGTTGTGATTGCGTCGTATAAGACGGCAGGCCGTGGGATCGCGATCTTCGCTGTCCTATCACTGACGATGATGGGGGCCTTGGGTCTTTGGGAAAGTGCCATGGAGACGATGGCTCTGATCGTCGTTGCGGTGATTCTCTCGATCGCCATCGCAGTGCCTATGGGTATTCTCGCAGCACGCAGCAACCTCGTAGACGCGATTCTTCGCCCTATCCTGGACGCGATGCAGACGATGCCCAGTTTCGTCTACTTGGTTCCTGCTGTCATGTTCTTTGGCATCGGTGATGTCCCGGCGATTTTTGCTACCATTATTTACGCGGTACCGCCGGCAATCAGGCTTACGAACCTCGGTATCCGCCAGGTCTCCTCAGAGATCGTTGAAGCTGCCATGTCCTTTGGCACCACACCGCGACAGCTCCTGATGAAAGTGCAGATACCGATGGCAGTGCCTACCATCATGGCAGGGATCAACCAGACCATTATGATGGCGCTAGCTATGGTCGTGATCGCATCCCTGGTCGGTGCCGGTGGCCTCGGCGAAGATGTGAACCGTGCTCTGAATCGCTTCCAGCCGGGTGAAGCGCTTCTAAGTGGGCTTGGGATTGTTTTCCTTGCCATAATCATCGACCGTGTGACGCAGGCAGCCGCGAATGAACGCCAGAAGTCTCTCATGGGAGAGCGCTAAAAAGCTGTTAGGAGTTCCGGCTTGCGAGCCGGACGTGAAGAAGTGATTAAGATCAGATGGAGGAAGATTGGTATGAAGTTAGGAAAATTTAGCAAGCTAGGTATGTTGGCAGGCCTAACGGCCATGTTTGCATTGGTTTTGGCAGGGTGTGGCGGGGACGACGCCCCTAAGCCGAAGTTGATTTTTGGTGACCTCAACTGGGACAGTGCACAGATCCAAAACGCGATCGCTCGGGCCATCGCAGAGCGCGGCTATGACTACGAGACGGATGCAGTGCCTGGCGGGACGATCCCGTTGATGCAGGCCCTCACTTCTGGCGATACCAATATCAACATGGAGCTCTGGCTCCCCAACCAGGCGGACGCATGGGCAGAAGCCTACAAGTCCGGCGACCTGCAGATTATTGGTAACAGCCTTGAAGATAATTGGCAGAGTTCTTACTTGATCCCGCAGTACACGGCTGACGCCAACCCCGGCCTCAGGAAAGTTTCGGACTTGCCCGATTACGTAGATTTGTTCAAGACGACTGCCACTGGCGACAAGGGGCGCAACATCGGCTGCATCCCAGGTTGGGAGTGTGAGGTCATCAACGAGAAGAAGCTCGTTGCATACGGACTTGACGACACCTACGAACTTGTGAATCCCGGTTCCATGGCGGCTCTCAACGCTGAGGTCCTTGATGCGTTCACCAAGAAAGAGGACATCCTTTTCTACTACTGGGGCCCCACAGCCTTGGCCAATAAGATTGACTCTGAATTCGGTGGCTATTTCCTTCTTGAAGAGCCGGCGCACTCCAAGGAGTGCGAAGCGGCGGATCCTGCTTGGGGGTGCGCATATCCGCTGGCGGAGGTTCTCGTTGTCATGAGGACCGATCTAGTTGAGGCGGCTCCTGACATCGCCGAGTTCTTTGGCAAGTGGGATTTCAACGCGAAGAATCAGGTCAGCGCTGAGAACTACATGAGCGATTCCGGTGAAACTTACGCAGAGACAGCTATCTGGTTCCTCCAGAACACTAAAGACTGGAAGACCTGGGTGACCGCGGACGCTTTGTCCAAGATTGAGAAAAGCTTCTAAGCTTTCTGCAACGTCGCTTTCTCAGGAGGGTGGCCCCATGGCCACCCTCCTTTGCTTACTATTCGGATGACCCTCACTGCGTTACTCTTTCTTTCGTGCCCCGCCTCATCCGCAATCTCGCTGTGGCCATCGTTGTGGGGCTTGCCATCGGCGCCGTCGTAGCTTGGCTGGCCAGCGTACGACTTGCCGCGAACGTTAGTCCTGCAACCCTGGAGGGACTCGCTGCCCCACGTGGTTTGACTCCGATCAGCGACGGCTCGCTGCTGATCGCTGAAGGCGGGGCCGGGCGATTGCTGAAGTGGGATTTCTCTGGCGCTCCTCAAGTAATCTCTGATGCCTTCCCGCACCTTTCTATCTCGGGTATCCAAGGTGAAAGTGCCAGCGGCATCTCTGCTGCCCTGCAAGTTGACGGGGATAGCTACCTTGCCATCGTTGGTGAAGCACGCGCCCATGGGCATCAAGAGCTGTATCGCCTAACGCCACCAGACCAACCCCTGCCAGTTACCGGGCAGGACGTGCAAGGATTCTTCCCGCCCCAGCCCATCACCAACCCCTATGACTTGGTGCTTATGGCCGGTGGAGATGTGCTAGTGACCGACTCTGGCCGGAACAGCGTCATCCGGATCACGTCGGATGGCGTTATCTCCGATTACGCGTTCTTCCCGGACGAACCAGTACCTCACACTGGCGAAAAGGCCCAAGCGGTGCCTACCGGCGCTGTCTGGGGCCCTGACGGCGCGTTGTACGTTGCAACCCTCACTGGATGGCCACACCCCACTGGCGGGGCCACCGTCTACCGCGTTGCCGATACCAATGCCGACGGCGATGCGATTGATGACGGCGAGGTGACTTCCTACTCGACCGGGTTCAGTGCCGCTACCGACCTCGCGTTCGAGGCGGACGGCAGTTTACTAGTCACCGAGTTCAGCACTCAGATGAAGGTGCTGGTGTCTGACCTTACGCTCGACAACGCGACTGACCTCCCAGGACGCCTTGTGCGCCGCGCCGTTGATGGGACCACTAGCGTTGTCGCCGAGAATCTCGTTGGCCCTACGGCCGTTGCCGTAGTAGGCGGCCGGGTCTTCGTGAGCGAGGAGTTCGCAGGGCGAGTGGTTGAAATCGGAGGCACCGGCCCACCGGCACTGAGCGCGCTGGACTGGGTGCTCTCCATCGTTGCGGCCATCGGGGCTGCGTTACTAGCAGGCGGCGCTTTGTTGGCCACTCAACGACGTGATCAACGAAAAGAGGCTTTAGCGTGAAGATCCTCATCACCGGCGTAACTGGCTATCTAGGTGGCAAGCTTGCGATCGCACTCGAAGGTATGGGTCATCAGATCGTAGGCACCTCTCGGAATCCAGCACGCGCTGGCACGATCCCTGGCGTCGGCCACTTGTACGCTTGGGCCCCGCTCGACGATCCCCTGCCCGCAGAGGCTCTCGCGGGCGTCGATGGCATCGCCCACCTTGTCGGAGAGCCCGTCACGGGACGCTGGACCGCTGCCAAGAAGCGCCGCCTGTACGACTCCCGCGTCGAGAGCGCCCGGAACCTCGTGCGTGGCATCGAGGCTTCAAGCGACCGCCCCAGAGTCATCGTCGGAGGCAGCGCCATCGGCTACTACGGCGACCGTGGCGACGATGACCTGCCTGAAACTGAACCGCAAGGAACCGATTTCCTTGCAAGCCTCAGCGTGGACTGGGAAGCGGCGATCCTGAATGCGGAACGCTTGGGCATTCGTGTGGTCGTTTCCCGAACCGGCCTCGTTGTCGGGAAGGGCGCCCCATTTTTGGAACCCCAGCTACCGCTATTTAAGCTTGGTCTGGGTGGTCGGATTGGTTCGGGCAATCAGTGGTGGGCCTGGGTCCACGTCGACGACTTCACTGGCCTCATCCGCTTCGCCCTCGAGAACGACAGCATTCGCGGCCCCATGAACGTCGTGAGCCCACACGCCGCACGCCAGCGCGACTTCGCCAAACTCTGCGCCCGCGTGTTGAGCAGGCCTGCGCTCACCTGGGCGCCAGCGATTGTGGTCAAGCTCGTTCTTGGTGAGTTCGCGGCCGAGGTGCTTACGAGCAAGCGTGGTATCCCTGAAGTCACGCTGGCGGCGGGCTACCGCTTCGCCTACCCTGGCCTGGAAGAAGCACTGCGCGACGCCGTCGCTCGCGACTGAAGCACTACCTGCAGAGAGGTTCCGGATGACCGACCATGAGAAGTACATGCGGATCGCGATCGACGAGGCTCGCAAATCAGGCGCCGCTGGTAACCGCGCGGTCGGCGCCGTCATCGTGCGTGGCGACGAGATCGTCGGTATCGGCGGCAACCGCCGTGAGTCTGCGGTAGACCCGCTAGGCCATGCGGAGACAACCGCCCTCCGTGATGCTGTCGCCAAGAGCGGGACGCTGGATTTCTCCGGCTGCACCCTCTACTCCACGCTGGAGCCGTGCCCCATGTGCTGCGGAGCCATCGCCGTGAACGGCATCGAGCTGGTCGTCGTGGGCGCGATGCACAATGAGGGCAATCGTCGATGGGGCGACTACACGGTCGAGAAGGTAACGACAATGATTGGCGTCGGCACAGAAATCATCACACCGATGCTGGAAGACGAGTGCAACGCCGTACTCAAGGAGTACGACGTCAAGTTAGGTCGGATCTAAACATTAGGAGTTAGGTCGTCCCAACTGAGGCCAGGCCGTAGGCCCACTTGCCTTTGCGAGGCGTGCGTCTATGGGTAGGTTTTCGTCCCAGTCGATGCTTCTAATCCGAGTGCCATTAGTTGCATTGGAGGCTTCTGAGGCTAGCCATACTGCAGGAGCCTCCATCACCTGAGGGTTGATGAAACTCGCACGGTCAGTCTCTGGTAGGAAGGGTATGAAGTTTGTGTCAGTTGCTCCTCCGGGAACCAACACGTTCGCTGTGACACCCGTGCCTTCGAGTTCCTGCGCCATTACCGCTGCAAAGGCCTCATGTCCCGCCTTCGATGGCCCATAAGGTGCGTTGTTCCCTCTGATCATCGTATCCAGGCTGGTCGTCACGCTGATGATCCTGCCCCACTTCTGCTCCAGCAGGTGCGGCACTGCCGCGCGCGACATCAGGAACGCACCGCTCAGGTTTACCGAGATCATGCGGGCCCAGAGGGCGGGGTCGATCTCCCAGAAGTTCGCATTGCGGGTCGCGTGAGCATCCGCGAACGTCGCGTTCATGCCCGCATTGTTAACTAGGATGTGCAAGCCACCCAAGCCCTCGATCGCCTCCTGCACCGAGCGCTCAGCGTCCTCCTGCGAGCTTACGTCCGCTACGATGGCCATCGCCGCCTGATCGCCCCCTATCTCGCGAGCATCGTTCACACTGTGAGCCAGCGCCTCGCCGTTGATGTCGGACATGGCCACTCGAGCACCCGCCCGCACCATCGCCAGGGCCATGAGGCGACCCATGCCGGGATTGCTCCCCGCGCCTGTAATTAAAGCCACTTTGCCTGTCAGAGGGCCGTCAGCCATCATGTTTCCTTTTTGATCAGATTGGTGGGCAGCCGCATCGTCGACACGGATTCCTCATCGGGGACGCCTGCCCAGAGAGTACAGTACCCGCGAGCGCTCCGCTCGCTCTCCCCCCCCCCCCCTCTGTGCACGCGCTTTTTACTCTGGAGGTAGAATGGAGCACGCATCGTCGGATGCCCAGCGTTGGCTTGCCGGTGCGAGGAGTGCATGCTATGACACACGGCTTCGAAGACCACACTTGGAAAGACGTTGTTAGCCCAGAGGACCTAGAGCTATACAAGCATTACCAGCGTGACCTCTATATCGGTCAGCGGCCGGCGTTGCTCGCCATCGATCTCTACAACATGGTGTATCAGGGTGGCTCGCTTCCCGTTCACGAGGTCGCCAAGGAATTCCCCAGCTCTTGTGGTGAGTACGCCTGGGCAGCAGTCGAGCCTACCAAGCAACTCTTCGCCCTCGCTCGTTCGCGTGGCTTCCCCGTCTTCTACACCACCGGCGAAACGCGTCCGGAAGCCCGCCCCGGCAGCGTCACGGCAACCAACCGCAGTCGCGGTAACGTCGGTGAGAACCCTCAGCAGATCTTCGAAGCGTTCACCCCCAAGCCAGAGGACGTCGTCATCACCAAGCAGCGCGCCTCTGGGTTTTTCGGCACTCCGCTTGTTGCCCACCTCATGCAGGCGAGGATCGACACCATCATCGTTTGCGGCGAGAGCACCAGCGGGTGCGTCCGCGCTTCTGTGGCCGACGCGTACAACTATGGGTTTCACGTTGTCGTCGCTGAAGAATGCGTCTTCGACCGCAACCTGCTGTCGCACAAGATGAACCTGTTCGACATGCACCACAAGTACGCCGACGTCATGCACATCGATGAAGTCGCCGAGCACCTTGAGGCGTTTCCCGAGGTCTAGTTCGAGTATCGCTCGTACCTGCCGCTGCGCTTCTCGTCTCGCATATCACTCAGTGGAGCGATATCGTTGCCTATTGCCGTTGTGGGGGATATCTTTGGGTTACTCACGCACTCGGAGGAGCCAACCATGGTCATGCAAGGCACCGATATGAAGATCGCGGAGGCCCCAGAAGGGGAGCTGCTGGACTACAAGAGCGACGACGCCTACGAGCGATGGCAGGCGGAGGAAGGCGTCAAAGTTATTGTCGATTTCGCTTTCGAGGACCTGAGCCAGATCGAGCTTGAACCCTGGGAACGCAAGGGGGGCGCGGGGGCCATCATCAATATCCCCAACGATCACCTTACCAACGACTCCCATCTCGTGGAGATCGCCCCCGGAGGCAAGTCCGAGCCGGAGCACCATCTGTACGAGGAGTACTGCTACATCATCTCCGGCAGAGGTGCCACGAACATCTGGAACGGCGACGGCAAGAAGCAAAGCTTCGAGTGGCACGCCGGCAGCCTGTTCTCCATCCCGCTCAACGCCTCCTACCAGCACTTCAACGGCAGCGGCACCGAGCCTGCTCGCTACATCTCCGTGACCACGGCACCCCCTGCGTTGCGCCTGTACAACGACATCGACTTCATCTTCAAGACGGAGCACGCGTTCAAAGGCCGCTACGATGCCGGTGGCGACTACTTCAACGGCAGCGGTGAGCTCTTCAACAAGCGAGTCTGGGAGTCCAATTTCATCCCGAACGCCCCTGACATGGCGCTTTACGGATGGAAGGAACGAGGCGCAGGCGGCGTCAACGTCATGCTAGAAATGGCAAAGAACAGCAGCAGTAAGTCGCATATGTCGGAGTTCCCGGTCGGCACGTACAAGAAGGCCCACCGCCATGGTCCGGGTGCGCATCTGCTGCTGCTCAGCGGCCAGGAAGGCTACTCGCTGCTCTGGCAAGAGGGCACTGAACGCCGTAAGGCAGATTGGAAGGTCGGCGGGATGGTGATCGTGCCTGGCGACGAGATGTTCCATCAGCATTTCAACACCGGCAACACTCGCGCGCGCTACCTCGCCATCTACACCAGTGCCCTCGGCGACATGAAGCCTCGCTCGAATCGCGGTTGGCTGGCCGACAAGAGTGTCAAGGAAGGCGGCTGGCAGATCGAGTACGCCGACGAGGAAAAGGCGATCCACGAAGAGTTCGAGGCCCAGCTTGCTGCCAAGGGCGTTACCTGCAACATGAAAGCGTTCATCCCGTGGTGCACGGGCAACGTTGGTCCGACGGACGAGCGCCGCACCTAGCAACGCCAACGGGGCGCGTGCGCGTGTTTATGCGAGCGCGCCCCTGCCGGGGGCCTTCTCCGCGAGCACTTGGCTCAGAGGTGACGCTAGAGCTGCCTGCCAGCAGGCATGTTCACCCAGGCGCTCATCTCGTGAGGTGGTGTGACGACGTCGGCCGCGCACACGTAATCTGTCGTGAGCTGATTCACGCTCGTGACGCCGAGAAGGCTCATGGCCACCCACAGCTCTTCGGCCAGGATCTCCAGCACGCGCTTCACGCCCTCAGCGCCGTCGGCGCCAAGGCCCCAGCCCTGGAGCTTGCCGATCGCCACGGCCTTCGCCCCCAGCGCCAGCGCCTTTGCCACATCGCTCCCGCGTTGGATGCCGCCGTCCAGCACGATCTCCGCGCGACCGCCGACCACGCCCACGATCTCGGGCAGCATGTCCATCGTGCCACGGTTGTGGTCGAGCTGCCGTCCACCGTGGTTCGATACCCAGATCACTTCCACTCCATGTTCCACGGCCAAGGCTGCGTCGGCTGCCGTTGCGATGCCTTTGACCATGAGTGGGAGCCCGGCTGTCTCTTTAATTTTATCCAGCAGCTCCCACGTCACGGATGCCGGGTACATGGGGTTGCGGGCTGCCGCAGCCCCTCTCGCCATCCGATTCATCATCACCCTCTCTCGCCGGCTTTGGACTGCCGTATCTACGGTGATGCACAGACCGTTGTAGCCTGCCGCATTGATCCTGCCCAACATCTCCTCAATCCACGCCCAATCGCCCCTGATGTACAGTTGAAAGATCTTGGGGGCGGTCGTTGCTGCCGCGATCTCTTCGAGGCTGGGTTGGGTTACGGAGCTCACCACGTGGAGTGTCCCGAATTCCGCCGCCGCCTTTGCGCTTGCGGCCCCGCCTTCGCGGTCGAGCGTTTGCAGCGACCCCATCGGTGCCAGCATGACCGGCGCGTGCAACGGGTGCCCGAGGACCGTCGTCGAGATGTCGACATCGGTTACGTCAATCAGAGTTCGAGGGAGGAACGCGAGGCGATCGAACCCCGCACGGTTGCGCCGCATCGTCGTTTCCGACTCGGACGCGCCCGTCAGGTAGTCCCAGGCTTCTTGGTTCAGTCTGCGCCTTGCTTGCTCTACGATCTCTTGATTGGTTGCGAATTCTGGGGCCACGGTTGCCTCCGCGCGGGGTGTGTTTGTCTCTGGGCGCGGGCCATTCTCTCCCCACGGCACCCGAAACGCCAGGGAGCGGCGGCACCCCGCTACGGGTCGAAGATCTGCATCGTGGTTGGCGCGGGAGCGAAGTGATACCCACCCACGTTTTCCATGACATGTTGTTCCCGCCGCCCCATTTGTCAGTCCTGGCCTCGTCCCTGAATGCCATCTCGTGGCGTTTGCGGCTACAAAGCCCTTTCTCCAGGTCGTGGGTGTACGCCTAGGCGTCCTTCACGATGGTCAGCATTGCGTTGTTGTCATTTGAGAACAGCACATCGCCTTCGGTTAGGAATATCTTCAGCTGGTTCGTCCTGCTGCGCGCATGGTCGAATCGCTCGTTCAGGTCGTTCAGGCTGAACGCCACGAAGTCCACCGTCTGCTTGCCGGAGATGACAACAACTGTCCCTAGCGCACCTCTAGCGTGAACCCCATGCCATCCTTGTTGGCCGGAACGACGTGTTCGAGCACGGGAGTGCGGGACGCCGCCTGCTCCTAGCCGCCCTCGGCTTTGATGAAGTCCGAGACTCGTTCGCCGATCATGATCGCCGTGACGTTGGTGTTCCCATGGGTCACGCGGGGCATAATCGACGCGTCGGCCACGAACAGGTTGTCGAGCCCGTGAACGCGGAGTGTGTTGTCCACCACCGCCATCGAATTGGACGCCGGCCCCATCATGCATGTTCCGGCGCCGTGCTGGTACGTGCCGTACGAGCTCCGCGCGTACGTCGCCCAATCTTCGTCGACTTCGGGTGTTAGCAGCGGGCCATAGAACTCAGCCATCGACTCGTGCGAGACGAGTTCGTGGAGGAACTCCATCGCTGTCGTCATCGCCTTGATGTCGTCCGGATGCGCCAGCATAGCGTCATCGATCTCCGGGACGTCACGGGGGTCCGTGCTGTTCAGGAAGATTCGCCCTGGAGTGGTTTGCTGGAGTAGATTCGCCGACACCGGCATCATCCGAGTTAGGCCAGGCACCTCGGTCGGCGGCCGCATGAACAGATGGAAATTCCCTGTCGGCAGGCTCGGGTCGCTCTTGAACATCAAGCGGAACCTCGGCACCACCCAATCGGGGCTGAAATCGTCGTGCCCCTCGTACGTCATCTGGACGGTCGCGTGATCTTGGTAGTTTTCCCCGACTCCCTCCAACGGATGTGTCGCCTCGATCCCCAGACGCGCTAGCTCCCTGGCGGGCCCGATTCCAGAAAGAGTCAGAACTTGCGGGCTATGGTACGCCCCAGCGCTCAGCACCACGCGATCCGCCGTTGCCGTGACCGTCTGGCCGTCCTTCTGGTAGACAACGCCGTCAACGCGCCGCCCCGAAAGCTTCAGCGACAGCACGAGCGCGTCATCGACGATGTGGAGATTGGCCCGCCCCCTTGCGGGATCCAGGTAGGCCACCGTGGTCGACTGCCTCAACCCGTCCTTGACGTTGTAGGCGGAGCCGCACACGCCGAAGGGCTCGGGCACGTTCAAATCCGGGCACAGCGGCATTCCCATGCTCATGGCGCGCTCAATGAACGCCTGCACCGGTCGAGAGCCGCCCATGTCGAGCGTGAACGGACGCTTCACGAACAGCGGGCCGTCCGTCCCGTGGATGGGATCATCGTAGTAGTCCTGGTCAGATTCGAGGCGGCGCATCACCGGAAGGCAGTCGTCATAAGACCAACCCGGATTGCCGTCAGCCGCCCACGAGTCGAGGTCATGTTTCGTAGGTCGTACCACGGCCATGGCATTGACCGATGAACCACCGCCCATGATGCGGCCGCTCACCTTGTAGAACGTGCTGCTGTCCTCGCGTCGCACCGTGGGGTACATGACGATGTAGGGCGATTCCAATATCGCTCTCGTCGCCTGAGACCCATCGGCCACCGACTCGGGGATAGGCATTGGGTCAGGTCCTGCTTCCAGCAGCAGCACCTGCCGGTCTGGGTCCTCTGAGAGACGAGCGGCGGCAGCACATCCTGCCGAGCCTCCGCCGATCACAATCACATCGTACGTGTGCTTTTCAACCATGCCGCTTGCCTCCTCGGCTAGCTCGTGACGGTGCTCACCTGCTCACGCAGACGCTTGAAGAACTCCTTGATAACCTGCGCGCCCGTAGCGCGCAACACCATATCGCCGATGATCGCCAGCCGCCCGTTGATGTTGACCGTCGCCTGATACTCAAGCTCCGTCTTACTGTCGCCCTTAGCGGCAAGGGTCATCGTGATATCGGAAGTCATCGTGCTGTTCGTCAGCGTGTCAGTTCCCTCAACGTGGGCGGCCAATCGCACCGGTGCTTCGGCCTCCACGATCTGCGCCTGGAAGGCGAACTCGCCTGAGATTGGGCCCACCTTCGCCCGCATTTTGCCGGTGAACGTTCGATCGTCCACGCGCACCAGGTCTTCGACCCCTGGCATGCACGACGCAAACTTATCGACGTCTAGCACGAAAACCCACACGTCCAACGCCGGAGCGTCGATCTCCACCTTACCCTTGTAGTTCATCTGTAGATCCTTCGTCGGGCTGCCAGGAGTGGTGCTCCATAGTCTGAGCCGCAAGCATACTAGGTTGTGTCGCTTACGTGCCCCGACTCTCTGTGGTAGACGTCTGCTCTTGCAAACGGGGCCGGCGCGCGATCGCCAGCACCGCGAACGAGATTGCGTACAGGGCCAAGATCATCTTGAACGCCCCATCGTAGCTCCCGCTCACGTCGAACATGAACGCAGCGATCAGCGACCCGCTGGCATTGCCAGCGAGCTGGAACATCATCGTTATCCCGCGGATGCTTCCCAGGTGCCGGCGCCCGAAGAAATCCGCCCACACCACCTCGCTAAGCAGCAGGTACCCGGCCATGCCTACCCCGAAGATCGCCGAGCTCGCGTACGCACCGAATACCGACGTCGAGGTCGCCACCAGCGCGGCGCCGACCTCCAACGTTACGAGCGCGATTAGCAGCATCAGCTTCGCGCTCAACCGGTCCGCCAGAACTCCCCACACGAAAACGCTGGCCATCGACCCTACCGTCAGCAGGCTGACCGTCGTTGCCGCCGCCGCGTTGGATATCCCTACGTCGGTGAAGTGGGGCACCATGTGGAACGTAATCGCAGTCATCGCCGTGCTGGTTACCATCACCATCATCGTGAGCAGCCAGAAAGCGGGCGTGCGCAGCGCATCGTGGAGTGTCAGGTTCACGCGTTCCTTTTCAGGAACCGCAATATCGGCAGTAGGGCTGTCGTTCCTGATTTGCCCCGAAGCCGGGCGGATTGCGGGATCAAGGGCCGGGGTAGGAACGCTCGTCTCGCGAATATCGCCGTCCGGCAGCAACCCGAGATCCTCGGGTATGCGCCGGAGGAACAGCACTGCGGGCACCACCGCCATCACCACCGTGAGCACGCCAAAGAAGACGTATGCGTGTCGCCAACTCGCTGTGTCGATGATGCTTTGAGTCACTGGCGCTAAAAGGATGCCGCCTAGATAGCCACCGAGCGTCGCCGCTGAAATGGCTGTCGCACGCCGTCGCACGAACCATTTGGACACCAACGCGTACATCAGCGTGTGCCCCGTCGCAGACTGCATCATGGCGCGCCCTACCGAGTACACCAGGTAGAAGCCCACGAGCGAGTTCACCAACGCCAGCCCGAAGTACGAGCCCGCTAGTAGAGCGAATCCTCCCGCCATCATCCAGCGTGGCCCGAATCTATCGAGCACGCGTCCGAAGTAGATCCCCAGCCCTGCCGCTATCAGCGTTCCGATCGTTACTGCCAAGGCGACCTCGGCACGCGTCCAGCCGAACTCTTCCGAAAGCGGCTTCAGGAAGATCCCGAAGAACGAGCCATTCAGGCCCACGCGGGGAATGCCCCCCGCCAATACGGCCCCCACGATGTACCAACCGTAGTACACCCGCCCCTGCGCCAACCGACCGATCAATCGCTCGCTCAACAACGCTCCTCGTCTACCAAGTGACCAGCGACATCTTACCCGGCGTGCGCTGAGTGCAATGCTGCACTATACGTTGTGACGATTAAGAGCGAGAATCAGCGCCAAGCGGACAGCTTGGCTAGATCGGCCTAACTGGGCCAACCAACCAGACAGTAGATGAGGAGTGCGCGCATGGCTACAGAGGCTGCTACCAGGAAGATCAATATGGGAGTTATCGGCGTTGGCGTAGGAGGGCTGGAGATTATCCGGACCGCCGTTCAGTCACCCGAGACCATCAACCTCGTAGCGGGCTGCGACACTGTGCCAGTGACACGAGAGCGGTTCAAGGAGCGCTTCCCCGAGGCGAACGTCTACGCGACGGCCGAGGAGATTTGCCAGGACCCGAATGTGGACGCGGTCTACATCGCATCCCCCAACCGTTTCCACGCGGAGCACACCATCACTGCTGCCCGCAACGGCAAGCACGTACTCATCGAGAAGCCCATGGCCATATCCCTCAAGGAGACTGAGCAGATGGTTGAGGAGTGCGCGAAGGCTGGGGTCAAGCTGGTCTGCGCCCACACCGCCAGCTTCGGACTGCCCTACCGCGTGATGCGCAAGGTTATCCAGTCCGGCGAGTTGGGCGACCTCAAGGCAATCACCCTCCTTGCCTACACCGACTGGATGCTCCGCCCCCGCACCCCCGACGAACTCGACTTCGCCCAAGGCGGCGGTGTTCCCTTCCGTCAGGGCCCCCACCAGCTCGACTCTTTGCGGCTGCTCGGCGGCGGTATGATGACGCAGGTCTGGGCGAAGATGGGTTGGTGGATGCCCGAGCGCAACATCCCCGGCTACTACTCAGCCACATTCGATTTCGCTAACGGCGCCATCGCCACCGCAACACACAACGGCTACGGCTACTTCACACTCGGTGATGTCAACGGTCCCGCTGCTGGCCGTGCGTCAGTGGAGAGCCTGGTTGAGATTCGCAAGGCGATGCGCGATGGCACTCGAGATGAGGACGCAGCGAAGCAGGATTTGCGCATCGGCGGGGACACCGAGATCAAGCAGTTCGAGGCGGCGAAGGTAGAGGGCCCCAGCCGAGGTAACTTCGGGCACCAGATCACGCGCGAGGTTGGGGATCGCACTGGCCTTAACGACACGGGCGATCCGGGTACCATTATCGTCACCTGCGAGCGTGGCGACATGCGGATCGGCTCGAATGGAGTGTTGATCTACAGTGACAACGGTGTGCGCGAGGTCACCGGCGAATCCGACGTGGATGCCCGTGGTGAGATCCACGAGATGTATGACGCAATCATCAATGGCAAGCCGGTCTATCACTCTGGTGAGTGGGGCATGGCCACCGCCGAAGCCATCTTTGGGATGGTCGAATCCTCCCAGACTGGCAAGGTTGTTCAGCTCACCCACCAGGTCCCCGTCCACCCTGAGTACGACGCCGAACTCAAGATCGTCGATCTCTAGGCGATCGACCGACGTAGAGCTACGAGAAACGCGTCCCATCACGAGGGCGCGTTTCTTTGTCTGGCAAAGAGGCATCATGCAGCCGTGGGTGCCTTTTCCCTACGATAAGTATGTAGGCCGCCATGCGACTCGAATCAGCCTCAAGGCGAAATGGGAAGCGCTCCCCGTCGCGAAGCTTGGTCCCCTGAGGGCATGGGGGTAGATGGAAATCTCAGGCATAGACATCGCCATCGTGGCGCAGCCGAGGATCGAATATCTGCTTGACCCGGATGACAAGGGCGGAGTGTTCCTTGCGATGGGCTTTACGTTGCCAGATTAACGAGTGCTCCAAGCTGGTCTCTTGCGCCATGGAGCCTTGCACTAGGTTGTGGACGAGCCCCGCTTAGGATCGGTGGGGCATTCGATACCGGGCGGTTGGGCCACTTGAGAAGCGCTCTGGTCGGGCTCCTGATATCTACACCGCGTGAATCGTGAAATCGGCGGCCCTCGACCGACTGGAGCTCCAGTCGGCGTTCCCTGCCCCTGCTCGCCGGTAGTTGGTCGTGGGCACGCGAGGTAGACGAGCAGAGGGGTTCCGCTGGCCCGCCGCCGAGGATGCGACATGCGCCGGAAACGACGGACCCTAGCGGAGCGTTGTGACCTGGCTCAAGCGAAGATCAAAGAGTCCAACGAGGTAGTCTGGCTGCAAGATGTGGCCGGTGAGGAGCTCACAGAAGGCAGTTTTGGCAGCATTGGGTACCTATCCGCTGGCGATGTTGGCCACGTCGCTATGGTTCATGGTGATGGTGAAGACCTTGAGGTCGAGTTCCTAACTCTCACAGGTATGATGGGCGCATTGGCGACGCTCCGAGCCGGCCAGATCCGGGCAGCGAGCGAGACTCGGCCGTGTTCCTCTATCCGTAAGCGCGATCCTTCCTGACCCGCACGACATGAAACGGGCCCGTCCAATGTGGACGGGCCCGTTTGGTCAGTCTGAGCGGGAGAAACCTGGTGGACCTGGAGGGATTCGAACCCTCGACCTCCTCAATGCCATTGAGGCGCGCTCCCAGCTGCGCCACAGGCCCACACGAGGAAGCTGGCGACGACGCGCCAGCTTCCGTCAATCATAGCATCGCGCCTCGCTAGGCGTCACCCGCTAGTTATCGTCCAACTCCGGCCGCCGCTCGTGCCAACTGGTCACCTGTTGGTAGGCGTGGCCTAGTTGGAAGATGCGATTCTCCGCGAACGGCCGGCCGATCACTTGCAGGCTTATCGGCAGTCCGCAGTGCGATTCCTCTGGGTCGGCGGGCGTGAATCCGATGGGCAGTGCCATTGCCGGCACACTCGATAGGTTGAACGGTCCTCGGTGGGCGCGTAGTCCGAAGAACTGGCGCATCACCGCCTCTTTGCTCGTCAATCCCGTCGATATTGGCAACTTTGGCGCGCCTTCCGCCTGTGCGGGCGTGACCAGTAAATCGACGCGACCCAGCGCCGCCATCACGTCGCGTCGCATGAGCATGCGGAACCTCGAGAGTTTTACGTAAGCCGCCGCAGGCACGAGGCTGGCGGCCATCAGGCGCCGCCTCGATGCGAAATCGTAGTCCTCGGGACGCTCGCGGAGGAACTTACGGTGAATATTCGCGGCCTCCGAGTCAGCCAACCCGTTGGAGATCAACCCTCCGTGCTCAAACAGCGGTAATGTTTCGTCCAGTACGGTCGCACCGAGCCCTCGTAGCACCTCAAGCGCCTCCTCGACGCCTTGGACCACATCGTCGGTCGCCATGGCGTTGTCGATGCTCTCGCGCACCACGCCGATGCGCATTCCCTCGAGGCCCCGCTCCGGCTCGAACGGCGTCAGCGGGCGTGACGACGTATTCGGGTCTTTAGGGTCGTGACCAGCGATCGCCTGGAAGACCATCGCAGCGTCGGCCACCGTCTTGGTCATGGGTCCGATGGTGTCCATGAACCACGCCATGGGCCATGCTCCGTGGCGACTCACGCGGCCCCACGTGGGCCGCAATCCTGTGATGCCGCACCAGGCGGATGGCCCCCTGATCGACCCCGCCGTGTCGCCTCCCAGCGCGGCAGCGCACAGCGACGCCGCGACTGCGATACCGGACCCGCTGGAGGACTGTCCTGCCTGTCGTGTTTCGTCCCATGGGTTGTGCGGCACGCCGAACGGGTGCGTGACGTTGCCGCCCAGCGCGAACTCGCTGAGGTTCAGCTTGCCCAAGATGACGGCACCCGCCTCACGGAGTCGGGCCACCGCCGTAGCGTCCTCGGCCGCGACGTAATCAACGATCTTGCTGCCTGCTGTGGTGCGCAACCCCTGGGCGTCGAACTGATCTTTCACCGCCACGGGCAAACCGTGTAGCGGCCCTCGGATCATCCCGCGCTTGATTTCGTCCTCAGCCTGCGCCGCTTGCCGTAGCGCGCCCTCCTCGTCGAGCGTGATGTACGCGTTCAGCCGGGCGTAGCGTTTCGCGCGGTCGATGAACGCCCGCGTCAGCTCTACCGGCGACAGCTCACCCGACGTCAGCAGCGCCGAAAGCTCAACGGCAGGGCGCGGAGTCAGCTCGTCAGCGCTAGTCATCTGTCCCCTCCTCGTTCAGCCAGAACACGGACAATGGCTCCTGCGCGTCCGCATCTGGATGCTCCAGCGCCAACACCGCTTCGTTCACTGCATTGATGCGATGGGTGATTTCGTCCAGGTCGTCCTGATCCAGTGGAATCAGGCCGATCGCCGACAATTGCGTGCGTACTTCCTCAGGCGTCAGGTCGGGCATTTCAAAACTCCAAGAGCGCCAATAGCGGGCTGCGGTGCATTCTAGCGCGAGGGCGGCTTTAGCCGGAGAGTTGCATGCAGAGCGGCATGAATCGGTATGGGCTGATATCGGGTGCGCTATTGGCCCTCGCCACGATTGTCTCCGCAGCTGGCGGTGGCGTGGGGGGGGGGGGCACCTCCAGCGTCTTCGGCAACGGTCCGCCTCCCCCGAGAGCCATTGTTGGTGCCGCGCCGGGGGAATTTCACGCTGCGGCTCGAAGGGCCACCGCCGCCAATTTGCCTGTACAGCTAGAGGTGATTCCGATGGACCAGCTAGAGCGACAGACGGATCACTCGTCGGCGTGGGTCGGTGCGCGGTATACCCCGCTTGAACTCCATCTCGCCAACTCCCGGTTCCTTCCGTTAGCTCTGCACCGGGCATCAACGCCGTCTCAGTCAGCGTTGGCTAGGATGCCGTCCAAGGCGCCCACTACGGCTTCCTTCTCCTCGCGGAGTAGGCCTATAACGCCCCCTATCCCTGACAGTCGCTGATCGCGCCATCTCACCTCCTTGCGCTATCGTGTTTAGAGGCAAACCGTTTGCGACCCATCGCGGTCATGCCATGAGGCCCGACCCTCATCCGGTCTGACGCGGACGGTAACTTCCCTCGTGACCTGAGCTTTGACAGAATCACAGATGCCTATTGAATCAATGGTTATAATGTCCTGGTAAGCAGTGGGTCGGTCACCCACTCCGGTAACATTCTCGATACGGAGATTGAGGAGTGGCGGCACGTGATTGATGTGACGTTGATTGGGCACTTTGTCGTGGGCCAGGCTGTTGCAAGGCAGATGGTTGCCCAAGGCACAGGCGGCGCGATTGTTAACGTAGCATCAACCTCTGGTCACCGTGGGGCCGCGCGGGCAATCGCCTCCGCCTCCGCGAAAGGGGGCATTCTCAATATGACACGGTCCATGGCCATCCAGCTTGCTCCGCACGGGATACGGGTAAACTCCGTCACCCCGACACAGACGGGTATTCCCGTTGCAGGCGGGAAATCACGAGAAGATGGGCCCCCGCCGAAGAACATTCCGTTGGGGCGTTGGGGACGCGTATCCGATCAGGCCAATGCTGTCCTCTTTCTTGCTTCGTCGAATGCTGATTTCATCACTGGCATTGATGTGCCCGTAGACGGTGGGCTGCTCGCGGTGTTTCCCTCCGAGTAGCGCCCTTCATCAACGGTGGTTGGCGTGAGCTTAGCCCGTAAACGGGGCTCTGTCCCCGGGCTCACGCGCCTTAGGACCGGAGATCGAGCGGGCCGAACAGAGAATGAGGAGGAACCTATGGCAGTGATTGATGCGGATACCCACGTCGACGAGACCGAGGCTACTTGGGCGGGCTTGGAAGGCGCCGCTAGCCGATTTGCTCCCGCCACCATGGGGCCCCCTGACGATGAAATTGAACGCTCACGCCTGAACCCTGACCGGAGCCGGTTCTGGCTCGTCGAAGGCCGTCTTCAGGTGCGTGCAGTGCGTGACGACGTCCACCACCCGCTCCGGACACGCCGTGAACTGGAAGACCTGGAAGGGCGCCTCTTGGACATGGACGAGATGGGGGTGGATATCCAGGTGCTATTTCCCACGTTCTTCATCCGCTATGTTTCGCTGAACGCGGAGCCCGAGGCCGCGTTGGCAAGGTCCTACAACGAATGGGTGGCTAAGGCGTGTGCGCAGACCAATGGCCGGATGCGCTGGGTCGCGGTGGTGCCGTGGCTGAACGCAGCCGACGCTATTGAAGAGATTCGATGGGCGAAGGCTAACGGCGCTTGCGGCATCTTCAAGCGAGGGTTCGACCTCAACAAGCCGGTGGCTGATCCCCACTTCTTCCCAATGTATCAGGAGGCCAACGACCTGGATTTGTCGCTGTGCATCCACACGGGGCATCCGGGGAGCGAATGGGACCGAGGGTTCCCGGTGATGTCCGCGTTCATGTCGGTGGTGAATGGGAAGCTAGCGGACAAGTTCCCGAAGCTGCGGTTCGGTTTCATCGAAGCGGGCGCTTCCTGGCTCCCGTACGTCATCTCACAGTTGGCGATGGTGGAGCGAACGGAGCGCCACCATGAGCGGGACCTGTCGCTGGAGCTATCACAAGACTTGCTGCAGAAGAACCGCGTGTTCGTCACGATCGACCCGGTGGACGATATCGAGTACCTGCTATCGATTGGGGCAGAGAGCAATCTGATGATAGGGACTGACTATAGCCACACGGACCAATCGGCGAACCTGAGCGCCCTGAAAGAGGTGACGCGCTGGGCAGACCAGGGCAAGATCACGAAGAGGGTGGCCAGCAAGATACTGGAGGACAACCCCACGACGTTCTTCGGGTTCTAGCTGATCTAGGTTGGTTCCCGCGTCTAGTCCATGACAGCAAGCGGGCGGTCCCTCCCGCCGCCAGGGGAAGCTCCGCGTTGGGGTAAGCGCGGAGTTTCCCCATTGTTCTCGTGGATTTTGGTTAGGCTGATTCCCTATCACCTACCCAAGCAGTAAATGATCAGAGCCGTCGTATGTACCGGTTGGTATGTGAGCCGCCAGGGTCGCATGGTTAGGGCAGAGGGTCGGTCGCTGGTGAAGGAAGCGGCGCGTTTATGGGCTGCTTCGCTAAGAATATGAGACCCGCGGCACACAGATTGAGTACGACGAACGCGGCAAAGACCGCCCCGTATCCTCCCGTGGTGTCGAAGGCAACGCCCGCGAGGACGGGACCAGCCGCTTGCCCAACACTCCTGATGGGCATGACCATGCCTCTGATGGCAGCAAGATGCTGGTGTCCGAAATAGTCGGCGATCAGCACCTGGATGCTGATCATGACTCCCGCCTGCATCAAGCCGTAGCCGAGACCCCAGAGCAGGGCGGCGGCTGGTGAAAATACGAGCGGCAGCAGCGCGAACAACCCACCGAAGGACAGGAAACTCAGTATAGCGACCGGCCGGGAGCCGACCTGATCTCGCAGCCAACCTGCGGTGAGCGACCCGAGTACGCCGATTAAGGATGACAGAGCCACAACGGCAACGCCGAATTCTGCGGAGATCCCGCGGTCGGTGAAGAAAGGAATGAGGTGCAAGCTTGTGGTGGGTATCACAGCCATTAACACTGCGTCGGCGCCCACTAGCATGTAGAAAGCACGCGTCCGCAGCACCTGCGAGCGTGAGTAAGCAGGCCCCGCTGCGTTCGGCAATCGCGATTGGCCGCTAGGCTCGACACTCAGCATCGACTGGCGACAGGGCGCGGGTGCCCCGTCCGGCCGAAGCCCTAGCTCTTCGGGCCCACGGCGCATGAACAACGCCACTGGCACCAGGGACACCACCCAGACCACGATGCCGATCACGACCAACGAAAGCCTCCAGCCCGAGAGGAGGATGATGGCTTGCACGTACACCGGCGTTACGGCGCTGCCAATACGATTACCAGAGGTCCCAACTCCAGCCGCGATCCCTCTCTTGGCCACAAACCATTTCGGGATTGTCGATTCTGTGGAGATCGACACGACCCCTAGATGCAGCACCCTACCGAGAACTAGGAGCAAGTAAAATTGCCACAGCGAGTCCATGCCTGCCATGAGCACAAGAGACAGGCCAATCACGGCGAACGCACCTACCATCGGCCACCGAGGACCAACGCGGTCGATGAACGGAGCAATAGCGAATCCGACGAAGGCGCCAAGGAGAGTGCCAACCCCCATGGCTCCAGAGAACGCAGTGCGACTCCAGTCCATCTCTTCAGTGATGGGTTTCAAGAGGACTCCCCATACCGGAAATGTCTGAGAGGTTTGCGTGAAGCCCGCAAGCGCCAGTACCCCAACGATGACCCAACCGTAGTAGAGACGCGGGCCATCCGGTCGAGTTTTCTTCATGTATTCTCTCGGGCTAAATTGGATGAGTCTTCTGGCGAACCTACAGTTCGGCCAGTTCGGCCAGATTCTGGTGCCACCCGAATAGCGTGCTGGTTCTAGCACAACTGAGCACTTGTGAGGAAGCATATGCGGGTACAGAACAGCATTAGCAAAGGGAATTGTTACGGGTAGCAATCCGTATCCGCAGGGAGGAATGTCTCAAGTTCTCTCAGAACTCAGGGCTCTCGCTACCCAGAGGCGACGCAGCCCCACTCCGGCACTGGCCTAAGCAGCCATCTCAGCCATCAGCATCGACTATTTGCGGCGGAAGACTTGGCGTTTGGCTGATGCTGGAACTCGTTGGCTGTGGGGACGCCGGACTCTTCAGAAATCACGTAACTCATCGAATGCGCCTAGCACCGACTGGCCGATGGTGTTGCTCCATCCAGTTGTTCAAGTACTGATTCTGGAGATACCAGTCCTTGCGATCGATGATCCAGCGAATGACCCTCTTGTAGGCATAGTGTTTGTGCCCATGCTCCCCCGCTTCCGACTCTTGCGGTAGGGTAGGCTTCGTCCGCCAAAGCGCTATGCCGGCGCTGATTGCCTGCATGGCTTCCGGGAGGCTATGGCCCGTTCTGGAAGGTTCGACTCCTCTGTCTTCCAGCCGGCTTGCCTGCCTGCTAAGCGCCTTTGGCCACCGCTAAACTGCGCTGTAAAAACTCAGAGTTCCGCAGGCGCACAGAAATGCTGAATCGGGGTATGAACCTAGCTCCATTGTCGGGCTTGACCATTCGGCTGCTTGCGCCGTCACAGAGTCCTTTGAACGTCGTGACTGAGGCTGTGGGAACGGCGGCAATCATTGCTACCGGTCGCATTGACTCATCCGAATTGGCCTTACACCGTTGAGGTTGCCTCACTAATCATGTCACCGGCATCAGCGCACCGGCAGCTATCCAACGCTGCACAGTTGCCAGGCGCACGCCGATCTGCTTGGCCGCTTCGCACTGAGTGACGATGTCACCCATCGCCTGCTCCTCTCGTGGTAAACTTTCCGCGAGCGACCTCTAAAAAAGGAATGTTCAGTCGTTGTCTTCAACATCTTGTCCTGTAACAAAAGACCCCTAATGTCGGCCCCTGTAGAAACTCTTGCGCATCGCGGTTACGTACAAAACCACCCTATGTTCAATAGTTTTACAGGGCCAATGGTGGTTGAAAACGACGACGACCGATTTGTTGAGATTGGCAGCAAGCAGGCCAATACCTAGCACGGGGGGATCGCATAGAGGCCGAGTGCGCCCGCCTGCTAAGCGGGTTGGGGGTGATGAGCCCCCTCGCGGGTTCGAATCCCGCTCCCTCCGCCACCATCCGACTACTTTGGCCGCTAACGCCGTGGATCCGCTCCGCGGCGACGTTGATTCAGGGGCTCAAGTCCCTGCCTAGGATTAAGCGACACGATGCGCTACTACGTCTGGACCGAAGGCTGCCAGATGAATATGGCAGATTCCGAACGCATGGGCTCTGGACTCGAGCAGCTTGGTCTCGAGCTCGCCCCCACCGCCAAAGAAGCGGACGTTATCGTCCTCAACACCTGTGTCGTTAGGCAGAGCGCCGAGGACAAAGCCGTCGGCATGCTCACGAGCTTGAAACCCTGGCGCCAGGCGAAACCCGAACGAATCCTCGCCGTCATGGGCTGCATGGTCGGCCCCCAGGCGGACACTCTTAAGAGGCGCTACCCCTACGTCGATGCCTTCATGCAACCGCAACAGTTCGAGCCCTTGCTCAACATCGTCGGCGACAAGCTCGGCATCGACCCCGAAGGCTGTGTGGGCCCACTCGTCCCCGGCCACCCTTCGGTCACAACCCACGTGCCGATCATTCACGGCTGCGATAAGTTCTGCACCTTCTGCATCATCCCCTACCGCCGAGGCCGCGAGACCTCTCGACCGCTTGATGAACTGCTTCACGAGTGCCAAATGCTCGTCCGCAGAGGTGTCAAAGAGGTCACGCTACTCGGTCAGAATGTCGACTCCTACGGTCACGACTTGCCCGGCACACCGGACCTGGGGGATCTTATGGAGGCCATCCACGAACGGGTCCCCGAACTCGCCCGTATACGATTCCTCACGTCGCACCCGAACGATATGAGCCAGCACATCATCGAGACCATCGCCCGCCTGCCGCGCGTGATGGAAAACGTGAACCTGCCGTTCCAGGCGGGTAATGATGACGTTCTCAACCGCATGAAGCGCGGTTACAGCAACGCCGAGTACCGGGAGCTCGTAGGGCGTGTCCGCGAGGCGATCCCTGGTGTCGCTATGGTCACCGACCTAATCGTCGGTTTCCCCGGCGAAACAGAAGAGCAGTTCGAAGACTCCCTCGCCATGATCCGAGACATTCGTTTCGACAAGGTTCACGTCGCGGCCTACTCCACGCGTCCCAACACCTTCGCCCAGCGCAAGATGGAAGATGACGTCCCGCTAGAAGAGAAGAAGCGCCGGTTCAAGGCCATCGACCAGGCCCAGGAAGCAGTCCTCACCGAGATCAACAACACCTACTTCGGCACCGTCCAGGAGATTCTGGTGGATCGTCGTAAAGCTGGGCGCTGGCAAGGCCGCACCCGCACTGACAAACTGGTCTTCTTCGACCCTCCCGACGATTCAGGGCGCGACATGATCGGCGAGTTGGTCGACATCCGCATCACCAAGACCACCCCTTGGTCCCTCCAGGGCAAGCTGGTAAGCGTTCCGGTCTCTTCCTAGGCGAAGTATTCGGTTGCCTTATATTGTTCCGTTTGTCACAATCTATATTGGCAACTTATCTCTCCCTCGGTACCATCGGGGAACGCTATGTGAGCGTGGCTGCCAACTCTTTCTACGGTGGTAACAGGCGATGCTTCAGCACTGGCACGGGACGATACAACTGATCCAGCAGGCCCTCGCAGAAGACGAGGTGGCGAGTGACCAAACCAGCGCGCTGCTACCGGACGACCTTATGAGTGAGGCGTTCATGATGCCCAAGTCGGCCGGGGTGCTCGCTGGCGTCGATATCGCGCTGGAGGTCTGGCGTCAGGTGGACCCTTCGCTGGAGACGCAAGTACTGGTTCCAGACGGCATCGCCGTCGAGCAGGGCATGAATGTCGCCACGATCCGTGGCCGCATGAGCAGCATCCTGCGCGGCGAGCGCACCGCCCTCAACTTCGTTCAGCGCATGAGCGGCATCGCCACCGCCACGAACCAGTTGGTGAAGGCGATTGAGGACCTTCCCAACATTATCCTAGACACGCGCAAGACCGTGCCCGGTTGGCGTTTACTCGACAAGTACGCAGTCCGCATGGGCGGCGGCCATAACCACCGTATGAGCACCGCCGACGGGATTCTCATCAAGGACAACCACGTCGCTGCCATGGCGACTCGGGGCGAAAGCCTCACGGACCTCGTTCGCCGTGCCAAGGCGACCGCGCCACACACGATCCGCGTTGAGGTGGAGTGCGACACGCTTGAGCAGGTTCAAGAGGCCTTGGACGCCGGAGCCGAGCTGATCCTGTTCGACAACATGACTAACGAGCAGATGGTGGAGGGCGTGCGTCTCTGCAAAGGCAAAGCGCTGACGGAAGCCTCCGGCGGCATCACGCTTGAGACCGTCCGCGGCATCGCGGAGGCAGGCGTCGACCTTATCTCCTCCGGCGCGCTTACCCACTCCGTGAAGGCGCTCGATATCAGTCTGGAGGTCAGGCCGGACGGCGCCTAGGCGTGCGACCCCTCGCCGTCACCCTCGTTCTGCTGGTCGTTATCGGCGCGCTGCTCGCTCCGCGTAATGAGGCCTCGACCGCCGCGGTACCTATCGCAGACCAGCGGGTCGTCTACGTGTCCCCGGACTATTCCATCTTTACCGTGCTGGCCGATGGCACCGACCGCGACCGCATCTCCAGCGGCGCGTCATCTGGTGGCGTGCAGGCACAACCGCTGCTCCAAGAGACCCCGCGCTTCACCTGGCCCACGTGGTCACCTGATGGTCGTCGGCTTGTTGTCTCTCGCTTCTCCGACCTTGGCCGAGGCCGAGTCGCTGCGCTCTCCCTGATCGAGCCTCCGTCATCAGAAGAGACGCTTCTCCAGGTCAGTAGACGAGGTCCGGTCGACCGCGTAGCTGACGGAACCTTCCACTTTCCGCTCTGGTCCCCTGACGGCGAGCAGCTGGCGCTGATATCGCCCAACGATGACGCGACGGCGCTCCTGCTTTCGGTTGGTGATATCAATCGCCATACGGGCAAGGGCTCCGTTGAGATTACGGGTGCGCCGATCTACCTGACCTGGTCTCCCGACTCATCACTGATGGCGATTCACCACCGGGCCGACCTCCTGTTTCGAGACAGTAACGGGGAGCTCTTCAACACTGGTCGGTCGTCGATGCGCTATCGTGCCCCCGCCATCAGCGGTGACAGTGAGACGCTGGCCTACGTGGCCGATCTTGGTGACAGTGAGAGGCTCATCGCCAGGCGGATTGCTACCGGGGAGGAACGTGAACTCGTCCCCGTGGAACTAGAAGCGGCCTTCGCCTTCTCGCCGACAGACCCCAACACACTTGCTGCTGTCGTTCGCTCGACACTGCGTTCTGTCGCATACAGCGGGCTCTCGCTGGTCGATGCGGTCACAGGCGAAGAGCGGGTGCTATATGACAAAGCGGTGATCGCGTTCTGGTGGTCGCCAGACGGCACCAAGATCGCGCTTGTCGGTACAGGCCCAGATTCCTTTACCTGGGTGGTTATTGACGTTTCCACTGGTGAAGCGATAGGCCTTGCAGACTTCATTCCCTCACCAGAATTCACCACGTACGCACAGTTCTTCGATCAGTTCGCGCTGTCCCAGGAGATCTGGTCGGCCGACTCCACCGCGATCACGTTCGCCGGGCAGCTCATCGTCGATGGCGAACGCTCGCCTGCAGACACTGGGTGGGTGGTCGATGTGGCTGGAGAGCGTGAACCGGCGGCCTTGGCAGAAGCGGTGCTAGCCTTCTTCGTTCCGGTCCGCCCGGGCCTGAAGTAAAGCTATATGGATGCGCAATTGGTGCTCGCTCTAGCGCCCCTGGCCGTGCTGGGGGGGCTGCTCCAGCTACTGGCGGCGATTGACCTATTTGGGCGCGAGCGCGATGAGATTGTGGGCTGCTCGAAAGTTCCCTGGGCTGTGGGGCTTCTGGCCGTGCCTGTTGGGCCGATCGTCTACCTGTGGTTTGGCCGCAATCGGCGTCGGAAACGCTGACGCGGCTTCTAGGCCTTGCTCTTGGCTTTGCCTTTGGACGTGCTCCGGTTGGAGCGGACGTGCTCCCTGGCCGTTATGATTTGGCTCTTGGGACCGACCCGGGTGTACTCGGGGACTCGGTTGTACTTCTTGCCGTCGGCTGTTTGTCCCATGGCTGATCTCCGTTCCCTGTACAGATGCCCTAATTATTGCGCTTGGCAGCGCTATCCCAGGGATTGCGGAACGGGTTTTCGTCGCATCAGCCGCCAAGCCGCTCAGCGATGTTGTCGAGGGAGAGTGCAGCGAGCGTTGGGACGTGCATGTCAGCGGCGTCGAGGTTCATGCTAGCGGTGAGCGGGTTGGGTATGGCAACGCAGAACAATCCGGCAGCTTTGGCGGAGGCGATCCCGTTGGGTGAGTCCTCGAGGGCTACGGCCTCCTGCGGCTCAACGCCCAGGCGATACGCGGCGAGGGCGTAGATTTCAGGGTTGGGTTTGACCTCCACCACGTCTTCCCGCGTGCAGAGGATTCCGAAGTGCTGGATGAGGCCGAGGCGCTGCAGGTGGCCGTGGACCCACGCCACGGTGGAGCTGGAAGCAACGCCGAGGCCAAGGCCGAGACGCTGGGCGTCGGCAATCTGCGTCGCAACGCCGTCGATGGCGGGCAGTTGGCTTGAGATGCCGTGGTGCTCTTGGCGGGCCCGTTCGCGCAGATCGTCGCGATCGACCGGACGCCCGATCTGCTGCTCGAGGTCTAGGAAGATGCGGTCGCGGTGGCCGGTACTGCCGATGATGCCTTCCCAGGTGCTGAGCGGAAGCTCCGCACCGTGCTCGGTGAAAATCTTGCGGTAGGCGTTGAAGATCGACTGCTCTGTGTCGACCATCAGACCGTCGAAATCGAAGATGAGCGCTTTCAGTGCCATGGTGGAAACACTATTGTCGCATCTCTGCTTTGAGGTGAGAGTGCCGGGGCATATACTCCGCCCGTTTTCAGAGAGAGGAGTCGTCATGCCTGAGATTAGCAGGGAAGCCTTCGCAGCCTGGGCAGACAGCGTGGGCGTGAAGGGCGACGCGGAGCACTTGGAACGGCTACGCGGCGAGGTGCAGGAGATGATGGGTCGTCTGGCGCATCTGGATGACATCGATGTCTCGGAGGTCGCACCGGAGGATGCAGGGCTGCGGCAAGATGGAGGTGCCGCGTGGCAAACTCGCAAGATCTGACATCGTTGACGGTGGCCGAGCTGGGAGCGCGCATCCACTCCAAGCAGGTATCACCCGTGGAGGTGGCGGAGGCGTTCATCGCTCGGGCTGATGCGCTGGAGCCGAAGGTAGGGGCGTTCGTGACGCGTTCGACCGAGCAGGCGTTGGATGCGGCGAAGCAGGCTGAAGCCGACATCGCGGCAGGCAACTACAGGGGCCCGATGCACGGCATCCCCGTCGGGGTGAAGGACATCTACTGGACGGAGGGGGTGCGAACCACCTCTGGCTCTCGTGTGTACACGGATTTCGTTCCGGACCGCGATTCTGCGGCGGTGGCGAGGCTGCGGGAGGCGGGTGCTTACTCGATCGGGAAGACGGGCACTGTGGAGTTCGCGTTCGATCCCACGGGGCGGAACGCGCATTACGGGATGCCGAACAATCCCTGGAGGCTGGATCGGATGCCGGGTGGTTCGTCTGCGGGTTCTGGCGCTGGCACGGCCGCAGGCCTGTTCCCCATCTCCCTGGGCACGGATACAGGCGGATCGATCCGCATACCGTCGGCGCTGTGTGGACTGACGGGCATCAAACCGACGTTCGGGCTGACCAGCCGTTTCGGTGTCACACCGCTGTCGTGGAGCTTCGACACCGTGGGTCCAATGGCCAGGAGCGCTGAAGACGCGGCGATTGCTCTGAACGTGTTGGCGGGGTACGACCCGGAGGATCCGGGCTCGGCGCACAGCGATAAGGTCGATTACATGCAGGGCCTCGACGGCGGCGTGCGTGGTCTGCGCATCGGTGTGCCGAGGGAGTACGTGTGGGATGTCATAGACCCGGAGATGGAGGCGGCGTTTCGGAAGGCGATGACAGATCTGGAGGAGCAGGGAGCCGTCGTTGAGGAGATATCGCTCCCTGAGTTGGAGTGGGTTCCTGCCATCGCGGCGGCGATGACAACGGTCGAGGCCGCGACGCTCCTGGGTGATCTGGCACGGACCCGAGGCGATGAGTTGGATCCCTTGGTGTTGCGGCGGGTGCAGAGCGGGTTCTTCATCTCGGGCGAGACGTATGTGCAGGCAGCCCGCGCTCGGGTGCTGTTCACACGCCGCATGAACGCTGCTTTTGCGTCGGTCGATCTGATCGCGACTCCCACGGTTGCGATGCCCGCACCGCCGCAGGACGCAGAACGGATGTTGGTTGGTGGGGTCGATACGGCAGTGCGTGAGGCGCTGCTGCGCGATACGCGAATCTTCAACGTGAGTCGGTTGCCAGCGGTGGCCATGCCCACCGGGTTCTCGTCGGATGGGCTGCCGCTGAGCATGCAGATCGCGGCGCCTGCTTTCCAAGATGCGCTTGCCCTGCGAGCAGCCCATGCCTACCAGCAGGCGACCGACTGGCACCGCGCCCGGCCCCCGATCTAGCAGAACTTTCTATCCTTAGGAGGAGGGTCGGGCACAGAAGAGAGAGCCCGCGTAGTAGGCTGAAGTGTGACACAAGGCGTAGCGCGCCCATGGCGAGCCAACGCGAGAACTAGAGGAGACAAGGCTATGGCAGAGCTTGATGACATCATGGAGCATGTTGCGCTGGCGAATAGGATGCTGTTCGAGATGGAACTGGCCGATGCGTCGACCATCGAGCGCGGGCATGTGAGCTATCGGTTGCCAGACGAGCCGGACAAGTTCGTGATCAAGGGGTTGGGGCCTGCGCTGTCGCAGACGTACGCCGAGCACATGGTCGTGGTGAACACCGACGGTTTCAAAGTCAGCGGGGCGCCGGAGATGAATCTGCCCAATGAGGTGAAGATGCATTCATGCCTGCTGCGCGAGCGGCCGGAGATTAATTCGGTGGTGCACGTGCACCCTCGCTACACGGTGCTGATGAGCGTGCTGCACGAGCAGCTGGGGCCAATGTGCATCGAGGGGATGCCTCTGTTCGCGAAGGGGATCCCCATGTTCGAGAGCCCGCGGCTCATCATCCACGAGAAGGACGGCGCAGAGGTCGCGGCGTTGATGGGCGAGTCGGACGCGATCATGCTCCAGGGTCACGGTGCGGCGACGGTCGGTGGTGACATGGAAGACGCGATGCTGAACATGTTGTACCTAGAGGAACAGGCGAAGATGAATTATCTGGCGTTCTGCGCCGTGGGTCGCGATCACGCCGTGATCACTCCAGAGCAGCGCCAGGAGTTCATGGCCAATATGAGATCGATGCCGGACGCTGAGCATCTGAAGCCGGAGCAGGCTCCAACACCCCGCAAGCCCTCGGGCATCTGGAACCACTACGCCGAGATGGCCGACATGTGATCTAGGGCGGTTTCCGCAGCATCGAGCCGAGCCGCCGCCGCTGGGCAGTGCGGAAGCTTCTGATTGCGATGTGCGCTTACAGAAAGGGCTTGGGCGACCAGGCCCTTTCTACTGTCGAGGGCGGCCTGCGTTACCGCGGGATCAAGGGATGTCGCTCACGAAGGTACGGGAGCAGGTATGCTTTCCTACGTCTGGGGATGAGGAATTTTTGAGGGATGAAGGAATGTGATGATTGAAGTTGGCCGGTCGGAGGATTTGGGAAGATTCACATACGAAAAACCGCTGGCGCAGGCCGCGCCCACGACGGTGGTGCCGCTGGGGCAGACTGATGTTCTGACGGTTGAGATGCGGGTGGTGCAGTCGGGCACGCCAAGTGTGTTTGAGGCGGATCCGACTACCGAGTGCGTCTGGTTCGTTGTTGGTGGTCGGGCGCGCTTCTACGACGGAGTCGATGCGTTGGTTGGTGAGTTCGGCGAGTCAGAAGGGGTCGCCGTTCCCCGATCGATTGCCTACCGGTTCGAGGCTGTCGGTGACGCGGATCTACAGGTTCTGCACATAGCGGCGGTCGACCCGCGACTGGGCGCCGAAGTCCAGAGTGAGCGGACCGCAATGCAGCCCGTCATCTATGAAAGCCCGGAGTTCGACGAAGGCAGCGACATCCAGGTGCCTCGTGTCTGGGTCGGAGATGACATGTTGGCTGTGACGGTTGAGAAGGTTCGCGATGGGGGGGGCGATGATCGCCCCCACGCCCATTTTGGAATCGTTGGCGCCTGGTTCCTGCTCAGCGGCCGAGTGCGATTCCACGGAGCGAGCGACGATGAAGCATTCGAGATGACAACCCACGACGCCGTTTTCCTGCCGTCCGGCACTGCCTACGGGTTCCGGGCGCTCGACCACGAGCCTGCCGAGTTCCTGCACGTCAAGGCGCTCGACTTGGGCACTGAGAAGCACGTGCGAGTGGATTACTAGAGGGTGGAGCAGGCGAACGAGGGCCTGAGTGCAGGGCCTAGGTACAGGCCGCATTTCGGGATGCGACCACCACGACAGCCCCGGCGAGGGAACCGATACAGCCTGCTCTCTGAGCCGCTGAGGGCCATGGATAATTGGGTTAGGCGTGTCCATAGCCGAGCGGCAGTCCTCCGTCCTGCGGTGACGTAGACCGTCCACCTTAGAGGTCGTTGAGCGTGGGTACCAGGGAGCGGAAGTACTCGTAGGCGTGTGACGCGCGCTTGCTCCAGTCAGCTGCGAAGCGTGTGACGTACTCGGGATCGAGGGGCTCGGGGTCGCCGCCGGTCATGATCGTGGCGATGACCTGCATGATGGCGTTGCGCTCCAGGTAGACGGTATTGGAGACCGCGTGATCGACGGTCGGGCCGACCACCAGGATCCCGTGGCCGCGCAGGAGCATGGCGTTGGCCTCGCCGAGGCAATCCGCTGCCGCCGAGCCGAGTTCCCAGCTGGTGATCAAGTCAGGCTTTTGGAAGATTGGGGTTTCGGGGCCAAAGGGAACGCCCTGGTTGTACATGGGCTTGATGGGCACGTTGGCCGCGCCGATGCCCGTCGAGACGAGCTGGTGAGTGTGAACCACCGAGTTCACGTCTGGACGCTTCTTGTAGGCGCCTATGTGGAGCATCGTCTCGCGAGGAGGCACCGGCACGTTGATCACGCGGCCCTGCTGGGCACCTGGGTCCCATCCGCCAGAGTCGGCGGCGATGTACTCGTCCATGTCCACGATCACGATGTCGCCCGCCGTGACCTGGTTGTGGGCGCGCAGCACAGGCTTGATGACGATTTGATCAGTACCCGGGATGCGGGCGCTGATATGGCCGTGGAAGTCCACGAGCCCCTGGTGGTCAAGGATGTGCGAGCTGTCAGCGACCTGCTGCTTCAGGGTGTTGATTTGACTCTCAGTGGCCATGGTGCCCTCCCGTTGCTACTCAGCGCGTGCTGAGGCCGTGTTGTCGTGGTTTGCGCCCGGTCTTGGTTCGGGCCTGCGGCTTGGTCGTTTGGCCAACCACATGAGGAGCGTCGCCACGGCCATGATGCCGCCGGACGCGTAGAAGATGATCTCGTATGCCCCTCTTGTATCGTAAATCGCTGCGTAGAGGTACGGGCCGATGCCCAGGCCCATCATGGTGAAAGTGTTGACGAATCCGGAGATGGCTCCGAAGGAGCGGCGCCCATAGTACGCGGCAATCATCATCATGACTAGCGCTCCCTCGCCACGGGTGGTTGCGCCGAAGAAGATGGAGAAAACGATGACGCCGATGGGGTTGGCGACGATGCTGCCGTAGAAGGCGAGGACCATTGCGACGGCGCTGGCGGCTACCACGAGCATGCGCTCGTCGTAGCGTTCCGTGAGAAAGCCCCACAAGGTTGACGAGAGGGCGCCGCCGAGCAGGAACGCGGATGCGCCGGCTGCGGCGATCTGGGTGCTGAGGCCACTCTCTTGGAAGTGGGCGGTCATGTGGAAGGCGATGCCACCAGAGGCGAGGGTCTGCAGCATGGAGCCCCAGACGACCAGCCACATGGTTTTCGTACGCAGGGTCTCTTGGAGTGTCCACGAGACCTCGGCATCCTGGTGCTTGGCCCGGATGCTCGTGTTGTCCTCGTGATGGCTCACTGCGTCACCGTCGGGCAGGAGTCCCATGTCCTCGGGCTGGCGGCGCATGAAGAGCGGCAAGGGAACTGCCAGGATCGCCAGGGCCGAGAGACCGAAGATGGCGAGCACAACGCGCCAGGGCATGCCACCCGCGATGAGGGCCCCGGCGACGGATGCGAGAACCGCACCACCGAGAGGCATGGCCATGGTCTGGAATCCGAGGGCTCGGCCTCGCATCCGCCTGAACCAGTTGACGGCGGTGGTTCGCGGGACAACACCCGCCAGGAACTGAAGCGAGGCCATGCGCGCGAGGAAGAAGGCGATGTATAGCTGCCAGACCTGCGTGACCAACAGCATGCCTGCGTACCCGGCTGCGTAGGTGAGGACACCAATGGTCATCAGCACGCGGGGTCCGTAACGGTCAGCGAGGTATCCGATGAAGATGGCGATGCCACCACCTACGAACGTCGCGATGGTGACCGCGCCCGCGATCGAGGCACGCGTCCAGCCCGTGTCGTCTTCTATGGGCTTCAGAAACACACCGAAAAATGCCTGACTTGTAGTGCCCGCGAAGACTGCTGATACCCCCGACAGGCCGATGATGTACCAACCATAGAAGATGCGGGGTCGTTTGGGTGGAGTCGGGGCTGACATGTGTGGCGAGGGTATCAGCAGTTGGAGTGGGAGCGTTGCTAACGGGCGTTGCCCATCACCCCGCGAAAGCGGCGGTGATGAGGGTGTGCGTGCGACGAAATGCGTGGCATGGAGCTGGGCCTCCGCGCTAACTATGCGGAGTCCGACCGCGATCGGGTTGTTGGCGATGAGCGCCGCAATCACGGAGATCTCGTTCTTGGTGAAATCGTCGTCGATCTGGCCTTCGCCTGCCAGGATGGGTGAGCTGACGCCGGTCGACCTCAGCGTCTCTCCATCCAAGACGAACGCCAACTGATCTGGTGTACCGCCGAGAGTGCTCGTTTCGAATAGACGGGTGGTGAGGTCCGCGAGGGTCTGGGCGCCGCTGCGGGCCATCTCGAAGAGGATGCCACAGAGCCTGTCCCTACGGCGTCCCCTCCAGCAACGTCTTCAGCAGCGTGCGGTGGCAGCGCGTCTCGTCCTTGCAGCCGCACATGACGGTGACCGGCTCGTGGGCGGCGCGCTGCCGGAGCGCGCCGAGGGCTGCGATCGAGTCTGAGCAGGTGGCCAGCTCGTGGAGGTACCGTCGTTCGTATTCGGGCCAGTCGATGACGTTGGACCGATAGTCGGCGAGTAGCTCGTGGGTGGGGGAGAGCCCACGCTCCCACGCGTCGACGCGCTCTTTGCGGACGCCGCGTGGCCACAGACGCATCGTCAGTAGGCGATGGCCGTCCGCTGGCTCAGAAGGGTCGTAGATGCGCTTGGTGAGGATGGGCATGCGAGCTAGTGCGCGCCCTGCTATGCGTGCGAGTGCTGATGCGCGGTTGAGTGCGCCGGCGCGTGCTCAGCCTCGCCTTCGCGTTGGGCAAGGAACAGGGAGTATGGAGCTTCGGCAAGCTCTTTGGCGTGATGCTCGGGCTCGCAGGCGGCGCCGACCCAGACGGAACCGTTCTCGAAGAATTCCCTCTTCCAGACCGGGACGATGTGCTTGATGCGGTCCACGGCGTACTGGGTGGCGAGGAATGCCTCCAGCCGGTGGGGGGCGCCCGCTGCAACGATGAGGCTGACGTCGCCGATCTCAAGGCGCCCGACACGGTGGCGCGCGGCCATCGACGGTACACCGAAACGGCTGGTGGTCTCTTCTAGGATCTGCGTGAGCACCTTGGTGGCCATGCGTTCGTCGGTCTCGTACTCCAGGTGGAGGACGCATTCGCCGTCGGTCTCGTTGCGGGTTGTGCCCTCGAACGTAACGATGGCGCCGTTGAAATCACGGCGCACCGCGTCGGCCATCTCGCGAGCGTCGACCGCATCATGGACAACACGGACGTCGACCCCGCCGCTGACGGGCGGATAGAGGGCGACTTCGTCGCTGTCGTTGAGCGGGTACTGGGGGTTGGCGAACTCGTCGTTGACGGCGATCAGGTGGGGCTTGAACGATGGCGGCAGCGCGGGGATGTCAGCCATCAGTTGCGTGATCAGCTCAGCGACGGTGCCCCCATCGGCGATGACCACGTCGACATGGCTGCGCCCGGCCTGCTCACGGTAGGAAGCGTAGAGGCGCGCGTGGATATTCATGAGGTGATTATAGCGAGTGGCCAAGGACGCGGCGGAGAGTGTGAAGGTGCCCAGGATGGAGTGGTGCGTCTTGGAATCAGACTGCGTGCTCCGTACGACAGCAGGGAGGTATAGCACAACATTTTCGAGGCACGTAGTTCTGAACGAGGGCGAGGGCAGGTGTATGCTTCAGCTATCGGGGCTTTGGGGGAGGGGAACCATGCCGGGGATGCGCGGCGATCAGTCGCTGTTCGAGCACGCTCGCAAGCAGCACGAATGGGAGTCCGCTCCGCTGGCGGCTCGCATGCGTCCTCGGACGCTCGAGGAGTACGCGGGTCAGCAGCATCTGCTGGGGCCCGGCCACATCCTCGAGCGGGCAATCCGGGAGGACCACATACCGTCCATGGTTCTCTGGGGACCTCCTGGTGTCGGCAAGACGACGTTGGCGCGGCTCATCGCTGGCCTGACGAAATCGCATTTCATCGCACTGTCGGCGGTGACGTCGGGTGTCGCTGACCTGCGCAATGCAGTTGAAGAGGCGCGCGAGGCGCTTCTCACCAACGAGCAAGGCACGATCCTCTTCATCGACGAGGTTCACCGGTTCAACAAGTCGCAGCAGGACTCCATCCTTCCTCACGTGGAGAACGGGACGGTCGTTTTCATAGGCGCGACCACCGAGAACCCATCGTTCGAGGTCGTCGCACCTCTGCTTTCCCGAGCACGCGTGCTGAAACTGGAGCCGCTGACGGATGAGGAGTTGATCCAGGTGATCGACCGTGCGTTGGCTGACACCGAGCGGGGACTGGGTCACTCCAACGTTGTGGTCGAGCCGGAAGCGCGGGCATTCCTGCTGGAGGTTGCAGCGGGCGATGCGCGTGTAGCCCTCAACGCGATTGAGCTAGCTACGAGCGTGACGACCCACGATACGAATGGCGTGAAAAGCGTGGATCAGTCGACCATGCAGGAGGTGCTCCAGCGCCGTTCCCCGATGTACGACAAGGGTGGTGATTCCCATTACGACACCATTTCGGCGTTCATCAAGTCGATTCGCGCTTCGGACCCCGACGCTGCCGTGTACTGGCTTGCGCGGATGCTTGAGGCCGGCGAAGACGCGATGTTCATTGCGCGGCGGATCGTGATCTCGGCCTCGGAGGACGTGGGGATGGCTGACCCACAGGCGCTATCGCTGGCGGTAGCGGCGCAGCAGGCGGTGCATTTTATTGGGTTACCCGAGGGAGCTATCCCGCTGGCGGAGATCACGGTTTACCTGGCGACGGCGCCGAAGAGCAATGCGTCGTACATGGCGCTGAATCGCGCGCGGGACGAGGTGCGTAATGGGCGTCAGTGGCCGGTGCCGCTGCATCTGAGGAACGCGGCGACCGATTTGATGAAATCGTTCGGCTATGGCGAGGGCTACCAGTACGCTCACGACTACAAGGGCCACTTCGCTGGCCAGCGCAACCTGCCTGAGGAGATGGGCGACAAGCGCTTCTACGAGCCGGGCACTCTGGGTTACGAGGCGACGGTGAAGGAACGCCTCGAAGCCTGGTGGAGGGTGTCACGCGCGCAAGGCGACGGCGGATCGAAGACCTAGCCAGGTTGTCGCTGGCTTCGGGCGGCTCATGGGTCGCGTGGAGGGGTATGCTGGACGCGATGTGACCCTAGTGCCTCCCTCCAGCGTCCTTTTGCCTCACTTGGGGGCCCTCGGCTGCGCACTGACTACGTTTTTCTGCGAGGGCTATGCTGCAACGCGCACTGTACGTGCTCAACCATCGTTGGCACTTCCCTAATACGGGCCTCAGCGGGTAGTGTTCCGGCCAAGAGCCAAGTCAAGAGCCTGTAGCTCCGCTCAACATTGAGGGACGAGCCACCCGATCACCGGGGTGACGGCCACCTCATCCGGACTTCTGTGTCGGAACCAGCGACGGAGCAGAAAGCGAGACCCCCGAGCGGGGTCGTAAGCAGGCGGCGGCGAGACCCATGAGGTTGGCTCGGGCGTCCTGCATTAAGCGCGGGCATTGGATGCCCCTGCGAGGCCGATGCTCAGGACGCCGCGCGCATGACGGTTGAGATAACGTCCAGGGCTTCGTCAACGTCCTCTGAGCTGACGCCGTTGTGCGTCACGAAGCGCACCCAGTTGAAGCGGCCGTTGGCCAGTACCCCTCGGGCTTTGAGCGCGCCAGAAAGCGCCGCGCCGTCGCCATCGCCAATCTCCATGTAGACGATGTTGGTCTCGATGGAGGCGGGGTCCACGGCGACACCGGGGATGCTCGCGAGGCCTTTCGCGAGATGTTGCGCGTTCGCGTGGTCGTCCGCGAGACGATCGACCATGGTGTCGAGTCCCACGATGCCAGCGGCCGCGACGATGCCAGCTTGGCGCATGCCACCGCCGAGCATCTTGCGCACGCGACGCGCTTTGGCAATGAACTCACGATCGCCCACGAGGACGGAACCCACCGGGCACGAGAGCCCCTTGGAGAGGCAGAAGCTGACGGAGTCCGCGACCGATGCGAGGTCGGCGACTGGGACACCCAGGGCGATGGCCGCGTTCCAGATCCGAGCACCGTCGATGTGGATGACCATGTCATGGGCGCGGGCGACGTCTACGGTGGGTTGCATTTGGGCGACGCTGAAGGCGGCGCCGTTGCCGCGGTTGTGCGTATTTTCGAGGCACAGCAGCCGCGGTCTGGGGAAGAGACCGGTGGCCGGAGATACGGTCGCGTCGAAGGCGTCCACGTCTATCACTCCGCGAGCGTCGTTGGGGATGGGGCGCATCACCACGCCCCCGAAAGCGGGGATGGCGCCCATTTCGTTGACGAGAAGGTGGGCATCTGCCCCCATGTAGGCCTCATCTCCCCGGTCACACCAGGCTAGGGCTGCTATGAGGTTGCCCATAGAGCCGCTGGATACGAAGAGTCCAGCGGCTTTGCCGAGGCGTTCCGCTGCGGTGGCCTCGAGCCGGTTGACGGTAGGGTCTTCGCCGTAGACGTCATCGCCGACGGGGGCTTCCGCCATGGCCTTGCGCATCTCGGTGGTGGGTTGAGTCAGGGTGTCACTGCGAAGGTCGATGACATTCGGGGCGGTGGCCATGAGGGGAAACTCCTTAAACGTGAAACGTGCGCCTACTGGTTCCAGACTAAAGGTCGCCAGGCAGATCCTGTGAATCGCTTTCGCGCAGGAGTGACGCCGAATGCGGCCGGGGAGATTCTAGTAGAATCGAGGGCGATGTGGGGTTTTCTTTCTCGTAACCGTTCTCTGATCGCTGTCGCCGTGACGGCGTTCGTGTTGGATCAGCTAACCAAGGCAATCGTGGTTGCTCAGGTGCCGCGCGGAACATCCTGGCCTGATTTGGGCTTCTTCCGGTTCACTCACATAGGCAATACGGGCTCGGCGTTCGGTCTTTTCGACGGCCGGAATTCATTCCTAATCGTTGGGGCGATCCTGGGGCTTGTCGTTCTGGTGTTCTTCTACCGTGCGCACCCCAATCCTGGCGTGCTGTTTAAGGTCAGCATGGGCTTGATGATCGCGGGAGCGCTGGGCAATTTGACCGATCGTGTGTTCCGCGACCACGTGGTGGATTTCGTGGACGTGGGGCCGTTCTGGATCTTCAACGTTGCGGACGCGTCAATCTCGGTTGGGTTGGCGGTGTTGGCGGTGAGTGTGTTGCTGTTCGATCAGAGCGCGCCAGACCACGTTGGGATCGGCGCCGACGCTGAAGCGTCCCTGGACGGCAATGACGATCAGCCCTCCTAGACGCATGCTCGACGTGGCTTCCGCCGACGATGGTGAGCGGATCGATCGCTTCGTGCAGACGCGTTGTCCAGATCTGAGCCGTAGCCGAGGTGCGGCGTTGATACGCGGCGGCTCGGTGACGGTGAATGGCGCGACGGTGAAACCCTCGAGCGCGGTTCACGTGGGCGATAGCGTGGTTGTGACCGTGCCGCCGCCTGTCTCAACCGACCTGGTCGCGCAGGATATCCCCGTTGATATCGTTTATCAGGACGAGCACATGCTCGTGGTGGATAAGCCAGCTGGGCTAACGGTACATCCAGCCCCTGGTCACCCTGATGGGACGCTAGTGAACGCACTGATGGCGATGATTTCGGATCTCTCGGGCATCGGCGGCGAGGTGCGGCCGGGGATCGTCCATCGGCTGGATAAGGACACGTCTGGTCTGATGATGGTTGCCAAGGACGATGCCACGCACCGCAGCCTCTCGCGGCAGCTCAAGGAGCGAAAGGTCCGCAAGACGTACCTGGCGCTGGTGGTGGGCTCGCTCAAGATGGACTCGGGAACGGTCGACGGGCCGATCGGCCGGCACCCGAAGCACCGCAAGCGCATGGCGATCGTCGATGGCGGGCGGGACGCACTTACGGAGTACAACGTGGTGCGTCGCTATGACGGATTCACGTTGGTGGAGGCGCACCCGGTGACGGGCCGCACGCACCAGATACGTGTGCACCTGACATCCCTGGGACACCCGCTGGTGGGTGACGCGGTCTACGGGAAGGCGTCACCGTTGGTGACGCATCACTTCCTGCATGCGACGCGCCTGGGCTTCTACCTGCCACCTGCCGGACAGGAGTGGCGTGTGCTCGAGTCGCCATTACCCGCGGACCTGCAGGCCGCTCTCGACGCTATCTAGACGTGGGTGGGATTTGACCGCGTGGGGGGGGGGGGCCACGCCTGCGCCGTCACACACCTCGCAGCGCCCACCACCGCTGGCAGACACGCCGCTGTAGCCGATGAACACCGCACCGAAGCACTTGTGGCAGTCCACGTAGTCAGATCGGGGTGGCCCTGCAATCCGATCCTTGTTGATGTGTAGGGGGAGCTCGGGGGAACGAACCTGCGAACCCGGTCCTCCCCAGGTGGTACATGTCGCTTTGCGGAGCACCAGGAATCTCGTCGTTCCTGAGCCCATGGGTGCGGACCACCACCGGTCGGACTCGAGGAACCCGTGGACCTAATCTAGGGGGGGCAGGTCATCTCGATACTAATAAGCCGCTAAAACATGTTATACGAATCGATTCCCTATAGCCCCTATTAGCATTAGCATCTCTGAAAACGTGACGATTATCGCCATAGAAACGCTCTCTCTGATGGAACTAGCGTACTCAACTGGATATTGTCATCAAAATACAGAAGCTAGAGTGAGGATCAGATGGGTACGATCTCGACGGCCAAACTTGCAGGCATTTCACTTCTTTTCGGACCAGCCATTACAGTCGTCTGCTATTTCATCCAACAATTAGGCATTTATGCCGACGCCGAATGGGGAGTCTCTGCTTCATTTGCTGCTGCTGCTGCCAATGAAAGCAGTTCGATGGTTGCCACATCGGTACTCGTTAGCCTTGGGTTGATGATGCTTGCGTATGGTTTTTTGTTTATCACGGATGGCATCAAAGGCAACGGTAACGGCGATGCGTTAGCTCGCTACGCACGGCCTTTGATATTGATAGGGACAGCAGGATTTATACTGAGCTTAGGGATTGCCGTTACCGCAGCGACCTATCCGGATCCCGCTACCGCCGCAGCTGCGGCCTTCCTCGTGTCGTCGGGAATCAACAATATTGCCGGTATCTTCTTCAGCCTCGGATTTGCCGCAGTATTCCTGGCAATGGGCTCAAGGGATGAATACAACAAAGTCATCGCCAATCTTGCCGCGCTCGTAGCAGTGCTTGCTTTTGTGCTGTCCATCATCGGTCTAGCCAACACTGACTCGAATGAGCAGATGACTCAGCTTGTTGGATTGACCTACATAGCCCACACCGTCTACGCGATGTACATCGGGTGGGGTCTTTTCTCGAAAAAATAATCCATAGATAGAAGGATTACAGTCAGCGTTATCTTCAATGATTGGCATCTGCATTAATCATTGAGGAGGGCTGACGAAGCCAGTGGAGGTACGCTAACCGCGTTGATATTGTGGAGCTGCCGTACTTGGGACGGGGATTTTGCCCCAAATGATGAACGCTTTACCGTCGAGGTCGTTGGCGAGCGCGCCGCGGGCGCGCCGCTGACGCTGCGGGTCACCGACGCGGCTGGTGTTCCCGTGGTTGGCGCGGAGGTTGAGATCGTCGCTGGTGTGACCGGCGAGGATGGCACGCTCGCCGTAGACGCTCCGGCAGACGCGGCCAAGGTTCCAGGGCGAGGCTCGCACCGAGAACGGCTGTGGTAAATCTGAGGGCAAGGGTAAATGCGGCGACAGGGGCAACAACGCTCCTGAAGGCAGGAGTAAGCTTCAAGACAAGGGCAGGCGTGAAAACGCCGGCGTCAAAGCCAAGAACGATCGGCATGGTGAACTGACCATCGCTATCGAGGGCGAGGTTGCCGTTGGAGGTGCGGTGGTGGTAAGCGTGACAGACGCAAACAGCGCAGCCATTGAGGGCGTGGAGATTGAGATCAACGACGCGGTCGTTGGTTCGACTCACGCTGCCAAGCGGCGTGGACAAGGTGGAGATCGAGGACCGGCTCGGCGAGGCCGAGGGTGAACTGGAGATCGAGTTCTAGACGGCTTTCCTCCCTGGGGTTTGGCTGAACGTACAGAGGTTCGCTCGTCGGAGCGGGCTTCTTTTGTTTATCCCAAAGCAGACCAACACGAAAACGAGTCTGCGACCATTGAGCGAATGGTCTGTGGGCGGGGTTCGATTCTGTCTGGTCAACGGATCCCCCTTCCGGGCTCTGAGGCACACCGATAACATGAATGGCATGAGTAATACCGTCCGCGTCCGCTATGCACCCAGTCCCACCGGGGAACCCCACCTCGGCAACATCCGTTCCGCCCTATTCAACTGGCTCTACGCTCGTGCTTCGGGCGGTCAGTTCATCGTGCGGATCGAAGACACCGATCGGGCGCGGCTTGTGGAGGGCGCGCAGGATGCGATCCTCGATGCGCTTCGTTGGCTGGGTCTCGACTGGGACGAGGGTCCCGAGGTGGAGGGGGATTACGGCCCCTACGTCCAATCGGAACGTCAGGCGCTTGGGATCTACCAGACGCACACCGACTGGCTGATCGCCAATGATTTCGCCTACCAGTGCTACTGTTCCCCCGAACGGCTGGCCGCCATGCGCCAAGCGCAGCAGGCGGCCAGCAAGTCGCCGGGCTACGACAGGCATTGTCGTGACCTGACGGAGGCCGAACGAATGGAATGCCTGAAGGCGAACCCCACGCCTGTCGTGCGTTTCAAGATGCCCACCGAGGGCGATATCGTGATCCACGATATCGTCAGAGGAGAGGTGAAGTTCGACGGCGGGTTGCTCGACGATTTCGTGATTCTCAAGTCGGACGGTTTTCCCACCTACCATCTGGCGAATGTAGTGGACGATCACCTCATGGAGATTACTCACGTGATGCGTGCTGAGGAGTGGTTGCCGTCGGCGCCACGTCACCAGAAGCTCTACGAGGCCTTCGGGTTCGAGATGCCGGCGCTCGTACATTTGCCGATCATCCTCGGCCCGGACCGTTCCAAGCTTTCGAAGCGCCACGGGGCGACATCCATCCTGCACTATCGGGACGAGGGTTACCTTTCGGCGGCGATGCTGAATTTCCTGGCACGGTTGGGTTGGTCGCTGGACGATTCAACGGAGATCCTTTCGAGAGATGACCTCCTCAAGTACTTCAGTTTGGACCGTATCCTTGCCAATCCCGCGGTCTTCGATAAGGACAAGCTTGAATGGTACAACGGGGTGTACATCCGCGACATGGATCCGCGTGCGTTGTGCCAGGAGCTCCTGCCCTATCTGGAGGCGGACGTTACAGGTCTCCCGGCGAGGGTCGCCCGCCCCATCGACCGTGATTACCTGACGACGATTGTGCCGCTGGAGCGCGAGCGCTTGAAGCGCTTGTCGGAGGCGCCTGCGATGCTAGAGTTCTTCTTCATCGATCAACCGGAATACGACCGTGCGTTGCTTGTGCAGAAGGGCATGGATGCAGATGGCACTCGCGTTGTGGTTGAGCGGGCGTTGGCGATTGCGGAGGCTGCTGCGGATTGGAGATCCGATGCGCTTGAAGTGTTGTACCGGGCACTTGCTGAGGAGATGGGCCTGAAGACGGGCCAGCTCTTCGGCACCATCCGCACCGCGATCACGGGTCGCACTGCGACTCCCCCGTTGTTCGACACGATGTCGGTCCTCGGCCGCGACCGTGTGCTGTCGCGTCTGCGTGCCGTGCTCGCTTAGCTGCTGCCTCGCGCGCGTGGCCCACGCACGCTTGGCCTGTACCACCTGTCGTTGATAGCCTTCGCTTATTCATTCAGCGCTACACGCAGGGCTACAGGCAGCGCTAGAGGAGCAACCCATGGCGGCATACGTCATCGCAGAAGTCGAAGTAACCAACCCTGAAGGCTACGAAGCCTACCGGACGCAGGTCCCTGCAACGCTGGAGCAGTACGGTGGTACGTACGTCGTGCGCGGCGGATCCATCGATTCGTTGGAGGGTGAGTCCGCTGGCCGGATGGTGATCCTGCAATTCGAAGACCTGGCGGCTGCGAAACGCTGGTACAACTCGCTCGAGTACCAAGCCATCGTCGGAACGCGGCACGCCAACAGCACGGGGCGACTCACGCTCGTTGAGGGCGTCTAGGCTGGCGAGCGTTGGGGCGGTTTGCTAGGATTAACGGGCGCACTGGGGATTCGGCTAGTGGTAGGCCACCTGACTCTGGATCAGGCAACAATGGTTCGAATCCATTATCCCCAGCCAGTTGCGTCGCGTCCCGGCAAGTGTTACTGCTGCGACGATTCCCCCTTATTGACTAACCACTTTCGCACCTAACCTTCTGCAGTGGCCTTGTATGTCCTCGCGGCCGATACCGCTCCATAGCCCTCACTCGCCGGTGCAGAAATGGTGAGTTACGGAGAACGCCGCCGCATGGGTCAGGTGCGAGAAGCCAAGCCTCGTGAAGAGCCGTGTGAGCCGGTTGCGGACGCAGCGTGTTCGGTGACGAACAACGTATTTCCGATTTCCGTGTTCGTCATACCCTCCGCGACCAGGCAGAGTACTTCTCGCTCGCCCGTCGTCAGCAAAGCTACTCGCGGGTTCACGCGATCCCCCAACATACAGAGACGGTTGATGACGCTTCGGGTAATCTCCAGATTGAGCAGCGAGGGCTCTTCGGCGGCGGCCCGAACCGCTTTGAGGATGCGGCGCAGTGCGGCTCCCACGGGTTCCCTCGGTGGTGCCTATCGCGATCACTTTTGACCAGTTAGGCTCGCGCTGGTCTGCTCATCATCGAGATTAATCACAAGCATTGATCGCATGGACGCCAACGGGATAGCCGTTGGCGTCCATGCGATCAAACGTTACACATGCTGTGACGTCTGTTCTAGCTTATCGATGGATGAACGCTCCGACGAGCTGCTTCCTCTACTTCGTGGCCATCAAGAACAAACGCCTGAATGGCAGCAACGTCGTGCCGTCGGGTCGACGTTGGTACGCGGGCCCCACGCGCTCCGCATACTCGCGGAGGAATGCCGCCCCCTCATCCTCGTTCAGCGTGTCTAGGATGGGCCGTAAGAAGCTCCCCTTCGTGAACTCCACGATAGGGTGCTCGCCTTCCATGACCTGGTAGTACTGCGTTTCCCAGACATCGAGCTCTGAGAAGAGAGGCCTGAGGAGGTCGTAGTAGAACGTTGGCAGTTGCGTGGGCGTTTCGCTAAGAAGTGGCAGGAGGCGGTCACGCCAGTCGTGGGCGCGCATCGTATCGAAGATCGTGGTATGAGAGGGCTCTCCGAAGTTGCGGGGCATCTGGACGGCTAGCACGCCGCCTTCGGGTAGCAGGCTGGCTAGGCGCGGGAAGAGGGTTTCGTGATCGCCAAGCCAGTGCAATGTGGCGTTGGAGTAGAGCAGGTCCGGCGTCGTGTCGGGCTGCCAGTCGCGGAGGTCACCCTGCTGCCAGCTGATGTCGGCGTGCTCCTCACGGGCACGATCGAGCATTGGCTTCGAGCCATCGACGCCTGTGACGTTCGCTTCGGGCCAGCGCGCTTTGATGTGGACCGTGGCCGTGCCAGGTCCGCAGCCGAGGTCGTAGACGGTGCGCGGGGCGTCCAGCGGCACGTGGGCCAGCAGGTCGAGCGCAGGGCGCAGGCGTTGGTTGCCGAATCGGAGGTACTGCGTGGGATTCCAGGTGGTCATGTGCGCGCATTTCCAGTTTTCAGATATGGATCAGAAACAGATGGAAGACGGTTAGCGGTTCGGGCGGATCAGCCGCGCACCCGAACGGGCAAAGGAATGGCGCCCGCGTAGAAACTGCGGACCGTGGTCAGAAGCAGACTTCCTCCCATGACAACGACGAAGCCGAGTCCCAGGGTGATGAGCAGCGCGGGAGCGCCGACGATGTCTGCGGCGAAGCCATTGACGAGATTGACCATGGCCATGGTGCCCCCTACGTTAATCTGGTTGAGACCGGATAGGCGGCCGCGCATCTCGTCGGGGGCGAGCGATTGGACCATGGCGGCTGTTACGGCCATGAAGCCCGCTTGTGAAGCGCCCATGGCAGCTGCGGCCAATACGGCTGTGAGCATGGTGGTAGCCAGGGCCAGGGCGAACATGGAGAGTCCACTGGTGAAGCCCAGGATGAACAGCAGGCGGCCACGGGCGATGGCCCCACGAACACCGGCGATGTAGATGACGGTGACGAGCGCGCCGGAGCCAACACCCATCATCAGGTAGCTGACGCCAGCTTTGCCTCCGTCGAGGATGTCACGGGAGTAGACGGGGAAGGTTGACTCGAAGGCCATGGTCATGGAGCAGTGGAGCGCGATGAGGATGAACAGAGAGCGGATCTGCGGGTGGTACCAGGCGAAGCGAGCGGCTTCCAAGAGGCTGGATCCGATTCCCGCACCTTTCTTCAGGCCACCTGACGACCGGGTACGGACGGCCAAGATGCCGAATACGCCTGCCAGGTAGAAGGTACTGCTGGCGAGGAACGCCGCTTCCGTGCCCACGAGTAGCAGCGCGGGGACGACAACAGCAGGTCCAACGAGGCGTGAACCCTGCACGGTGATCTGGTTCAGTGCGATGGCGTTCAGCCAGTGCTCGCGTGGCACAAGGTTGGGGATCAACGATTGCGTGGTGACCATCTGGAACGTGCGGAAGCTGCCGTTGAGGAACGAGAGGACGATGACGTGCCAGACCTCGAGAACGCCCGTGAACGCGAGGACGGTCAGGACGACAGCGTGCGAGAGCTGCAGCACATATGACGTGGCGAGGACCGTGCGTCGGTCGAATCGATCGGCTGCATAGCCGGCGATCGCTGGGAAGATGACGCGGGGGAACATGGCGGCGAACGTCGTGATGCCTACAAGTGCTGAAGAATTGGTCATCTCCAGCACCAGCACGCCGCGGGTGACGATCAGCGCCCAGTACGCCGATTGACCACCGAGGCTCCCCAGCCAAATCCAAACGAAGTCGCGGTAGTGCAGCGCAATCGTGTAACGCTGCCAGAACGATGGTGTAGCCGAGTCTTGCACTCGCCGAGTTTAGCAGGCGCAGGCGGGGGCACCTGAGCTGCGAGATGCTCCACCCTCGTGCTCTACCATCGTTCGCCGATGGATCGTCCGGCAGGACGCCTGGCGCGCAGCCGGCTGGCGCCCTGCCGGTTTGTGCCCCGCGCTCGCGGTCACGAAACTCTTACGGCGACGTGGCCCGATTTATGGCTTGGGAGGGCGGGATGGCCCATCATGGTGGCGTTAACGATGCACCGATGGAGTGAGGTGGGTATGCAGACGAAGACGTTTAGGCGCGATCGCGTTCCAGACGACGTTCCGGCGATCGCGTTTGAGGGACTGTCGAAGAGCTATGGATTGGGTGTGTTGGCGCTCGATTCGCTGACGCTGACGGTGCCTCGTGGGGAGATATTCGGGTTCCTGGGGCCCAACGGCGCCGGGAAGTCCACGACATTGCGGCTGATGTTGGATTTGTTGCGTCCGACTTCGGGGCGGGTCAGCATCTTTGGAGTGGACTGCAACGATGGTTCGTCTTCGGTGCGGTCTCAGGTTGGCTACCTGCCGGGCGATTTAACGGTGTACCCGAACATGACGGTGCGAGCGTCGCTTGACCTGTTCATCGCGATGCACCCCGATCGCGTGAGCGAGGCCTACGTTAATGAGCTCTGCGACCGCCTCAGTCTGGACGTCAGCATCCGCAACCGCGAGCTTTCACATGGGAATAAGCAGAAGGTGGGCATTGTCCTAGCCGTCATGGCCAGAGCCGAATTGATCATCATGGACGAACCCACCAACGCGCTCGATCCACTGATGCAACGAGAGGTGCTGGCGATCTTGCGCGAGGTACGAGAGCAAGGCTCGACGGTGTTCTTCTCGTCTCACAACCTACCGGAGGTCGAGCACATCTGCGACCGCGTCGGCATGATTCGCGAGGGCAAGCTGATCGCCGTGAAGCGCATCGAGGATGTGGTGTCTCAGCGATTGACGGTGCTGAACGTTGGGTTCGAAGAGCCGCCGCCGCCAGATGCGTTTGCCGCGCTCGACGGAGTGAAAGAGACGTTCAGGAACGATGATGGCCGCGAAGTCCATCTGGAGGTTTCCGGCGAGGTCGATGCGGTGATTAAAGCCGTCGCGCGGCATAGAGTGCTGTCGATAGAGAGCGGACAGCCCTCGTTGGAGGAAGAGTTTTTGACCCTCTACGAGCAGGGACAAGTTGCCGGAGATGCAAGAGAGGCTAGCGATGTTTGATCCGCTATTCAGAAAGTCGCTCCGGGACCTACGCGGCCAGGTGCTGGGCTGGGGGCTCGGCATGGGCGCGATGCTGGCGCTGACAGTGGCGGTGTTCCCCAGCGTCTCCGACGTCTATGGCGAGCTATTCGAGAGCCTGCCCGACGCGTGGGCTGGGTTTATTGGCGAAGGTGATTTCAGCACGATTGAGGGCTACCTTAGCGTGGAATTCTTCAGCTATGCGCATGTTGCTTTCGCCGTCTTCGCGATCCTGTCTGGCGGTGCGCTCATCGTCGGCGAGGAGATCAATGGGACCATGGACCTGCTGCTTTCACAGCCAGTGACCCGCCTGCGTGTCGCCATAGTGAAGCTCAGCGCGTTCACCGCGTCCCTGGTCCTGATAGTCGGTATCACTGCCCTCGGGTTCGTCATCCCTGCGTTATTCATCGGCGAGGCGAGCTCGATCGGCCGATTCGGCAACGCTTTTCTGCTACTACTGCCGTTCGAGATGATGGTCGCTCTCGCGGCCGCGTTGCTGGCGCAGTTGTTTGCCAGCAACGCGGCGGGCGGTACCATCCTCGCGGGATTACTCGTGGCCTCCTACATGCTCGACGCGCTCTCCGGCGTCAGCCAGGTGCTCGTGGACCTGCGCCCGGTGTACCTCACCTCGTACTTCCAGGGAGCCGAGGCGCTCAATGGAGACGTGTCGTGGGTCTATCTCGGCGTTTCGCTCGTAACCACCGTCGTGCTGGCTGTTGGCAACGTCCTCTTCTTCGTGCGCCGTGACATCGCCGTTGGCGGGTTGCTCCACGTTCCCAGGCTGCGCTTGCACCATGGGAACGGCTAGACGTCGAAGATGTCCTCCGGCAGGAACGCGGTGACAATGAAGTTGGGTGCATCAACGACCTGACTGATTTTGAGGTCGACGGCTACGCTGCAGATGACGTACGCCTGTTCCAGGGTGAACTCTCGACTGACTAGCACTTCGATCATCTCGAGGAGCGCGTTGCGGCAAGCGACGTTGAGGTCCTCTGAGGCGTTCGTGCCGTCCTCACGGATGGGCATGCCTATGGTTGCGGTGAAGCGCTGAGGCGCGGGCGGTGCGTACTCGGCGTGCGAGAGGTGAGGGCCACGCATCCGGTAGAGACTCGCGCCCTCCTTGATTACACGGAAACGCACGGTGGTCGCCGCGTCCATCTCGATGGCCTGTAGACACACCTCCCCATCACCTTGAGCGTAGTGTGCGTCGCCTGTCGAGAACAGGCCGCCCGGCATCCCAACGGGTAGCAGGAGCTTGGCGCCACGCGTCATCTGCTTGACGTCCATGTTCCCGCCGTTTTCGCGTGGCGGCCCTGTGCGCAGGCCTTCCGATGCGATGGGGTCAATGGACGGCACCGCTTCCTCGGCTTGTGGCGGTCGGACTGCACCGCCTTGCGCTAGGAGGTCAGCCTCGCGTTTCGTCCACGTCTGGAACTGCAAGTGCGAAGGTGAGACGGCGGCTACACCCATGAAGGGCCCGCCAGGAATCTTTACGCCAGGAACCTGCTTGGAAGTGGCGAAACCATTCTCGATGTCCCAGATGGCGAGGAACGGCTCGAAGCCTTCCTTGAGGTACCCACGTCCCGGGCGGACGCCGGTGAACGCCCAATCGCTCGGTGTGATGTCCAGGAACTCAATCTCCAGTAGATCTCCGGGCTCGGCGCCTTTGACGTAGATCGGTCCGGTGAGCGGGTGTGCACGGTTGGGGCTCGTGTTCAGGAGGTCCTGGGCCGTGCTGTTCCGGCTGAGCTGGTTGTCCGCGGCGGACCGCGTCTCGATTACCACCTCTTCGCCCTGGTTAACTTCCAGGATGGGCTTGATGTCCGGGTGGAACCGGTTATGACCCTTCTCTGGTTCTTCCAGAAGTGACTTGGTGCGGTCGATAGCGATGCTCTTCATGCCCACGCGCTCCTGGCTCACAGTTTGTCGTTGCTTGGCTCGCTCACTATAGTGCGGGCCTGGCCTGAAGGCACACATTCCGGTTAATCGACTATGGCGCTCATCTGGAAAGGACGTGGCGGTGCGAGCGCCCGGCTCGCCGTGTAAGCTTCCGGTTGAACCGTCGTTCCGAGGCCCACCGGAGGAGTCAGCGTGCAATATCGAGAGGTCGGCAATACAGGCATCCGTGTTTCGGAGATCGCCTTCGGAGGCGGCGGCAACGCCGGGTTGATGGTCAACGGAACACCCGAGCAGCAGGTCGAAGCCATCGAGCGGGCGATAGAATTGGGCATTAACTACTTCGACCAAGCGCCTGACTACGGAGATGGGATATCCGAGTCCAACCTCGGTCGTGCGCTGAAAGAGTTATGCGTGCGTCCGTACATCACTACGAAGGTCGAAGTGCGTGACGCTGATCTTGGTGACATCGCGGGGCACGTGGAGCGCTCGCTTGACGCGAGCCTGGGGCGGCTCGGCGTGGACTACGTGGACTTCGTGCAGATCCACAATGGGCCGGTGCTGCATACGCCGGAATTGAAGGGCCGCTCGTACACGCATCTGTCGGTGGCGGACTACCTGCGCCCGGGCGGTGCGCTCGAAGGCT
>CAUZFB010000011.1:0-61187 GCA_963579135.1 Dehalococcoidia bacterium
CCACCAGGGGTGGCGCCGCGCGAGCGGCCAACGTCGGCTCTACTGCCATCGCCACTGCCGCCAACAGCAGTGTCACACCCAAATCCTGGATGCGCGACATCAGCAGCGTGGCGAACACCAGCGGGCCTGGAATGCGGTCGCGCAGCGACAGCATCGTCAGTATGGCGGGTTCGTCCAGCAGACGAAGCGGGGACACATTGTTGAGCCCTAGCGCGGCATTCTCCACCATGAATAGGCGAATCGTCCGCACAGGATGACCAATAAAAAGCAACCGCCAGCGAATCGCACGCAAGCCCGCCGAAACCACCACCAGCGCCAGCGCAACAACCATCGCCCGAGGCGAGGAGTCCGCGATTTGCGTACGGACGTCGGTCCAATCGATACCGTGAATCGCCGACACGCCGAAGAATGCGCCGATGGCGAACCCGAACGGAACGATAATCTGCCAACGCGTGAGCAGTACGACGATCTTAAACAATCGGCTCTCCTCAGTTCAGCGCCCGGGGAACCTGCTAACTATCATTTTGTGCGTGGGTACCAGCCCAAACAAGTTGATTGCCAGCTACCCGAAAAGGTCTTTCTTATCGCCGGGCCCCACCGGTGTGCGCCCGTAGCCCGGCATTGCCATCTCTGTAGCGAAATCCTGGTAGTCCCTCGTACGCACCACCACCGGCATGCGCAGCGCGTGTCCGAACAACAACGCCTGCTGCTGCGACTCCAACCGCGACAGCACGCCCTTTAGCTCGCGTGAGCCTGGCGCGCCCTTGAGCACCGCGTCGACGTCGCGCTCGTTGTCGAGTTGGCACGTGATTCGCGTACCCACCTGGCTCAGCACTTCCTCGTCGATCCCCGAGGGGCGCTGGTCCACGACCAGCAGCGTCACACGGTACTTCCGCATCTCGCGCGCGATCGTTCCAAAGATGGTCTGGCTGGCGATACCACCGCTCAGGAACCGATGGGCCTCCTCGATGGTGATCACCAGCGGATCAGGCTGCTTCCCGCCAGATGCTAGCGCCTCCTCCGTACGCTTCCGGTACTCCGCGTGGATGCGCCGCGTTATCAGGTTCGCCACCAGCACGTAAGCCGTCTGATCGTCGCCGTAGCGACCGAACTCCATGACCACGTGCTTGCCCGATACCAGGTGGTCCAGCACTTGACGCACAGCGCCACCGCCTGAGGGAGCATCTGGCTGCATGAACGCGATTCGGTCCAGATCACGCAGTTTGCGGCGGAGCGCGCCGAGCACCCCGGCGTGCTCGCCCTCGGCCGCCAGCCCTGCCATCGCGTCCGCGTCCATACCCAAGAACACGCTGATCCACCGATTGCCGTAGCGATCGTGCAGCGTGTAGCAAGCGTTCACACCCGCGTCGGAGATCCCCAGCGTCGACGACAGTATCGCGATATCCTCAGGCTCGATCTCATCGAGGCCTATCTTCACCTCATAGTCCGGCGTAAACCCCCGTCGGTGTGCCGACTCCGCGTCCAGCGAGAACACCGAGACACCGCTCTGCAGGATCTGGCGCAGACCCTTCACCGCGTACCCGCTCTCCGACGTCGCCTGCCAACCGTACTCGGAATGCATGTCGAATATCAGGTGCGTTGCCAACCCACGCTGCGCGATAGCCGTCAACAAGATACGCGTCAGGAAGCTCTTGCCGGAACCACTTTTACCGAAAACCCCGTTGGAGCGCTTCACCAGCTCCTGCAGATCCAAGCAGACGCGAGTGTCCTCCATGTCCAACGGACTACCGATGTAAATGTGCGTAGCATCGTCCTCCCCGAAGATCATCTGCACATCTTCGTTCGTGGCTCGGTTCACAGGGGCGAAGTGCGCCGGCAATGACCTCGCCGGCTGCGGCTCTTCCTCGCCCACGCTGGTCATCAGCATCGGCGTCACTCGCGCCTGCGCGAATGCGCCGGTGCCCGACAGCACCTCTGCCATCGCCGCATCCGCATGCGCGATGTTCGACGATAAATGTCCATCAGCACTCTCCAGCGATAGATCAGTGATGATGCCGAAGTAGCGATGACGCGTACCGTGAACGGTCACGAACGTACCCACCTTCGCGTCCTCAACCACGCCGTTGCCGGTCAGCCGCACGTCCAGCCCCTGCGACAGCGACCCGCCGACGACCACGCCAAGTTCTACCGCCGCTTCACCTGGTGACGCACCGTCTGGCGCGCCCAGCCCTTCAAACCCATTGGTCATAGAGTGCCCTCGCCGATCGGCAACCGCCGCACGATCGCATTGATGCGTGACGTATCGCCCGACAGCACAACCGCCACCGCGCGGCTCGCCGCCACCAGGAACGCTCGTGGGTCGTCAAACGCCGTCGCAGCCTGCCGCAGCGATGCCGCGAGCACGTCGTCGCCCGGGCCGCCGAAGCCTGCTAGCAGGTGCACGAAATCCAACCGGGGCTCTGACCTCGGCTGTCCGCCACCGCCGAAGAAATCGCACACCTCAACGGACGTACACGAGTAGAGAAATGTATGTATGCGCGGCGGCTGCGACGGCAAGTATTGATGCACCGGCCCGTTCGCCCCCCCGATCGACTCGCGATGCCCCGTCACCGTCACCGTCACGTCGGTCCGAAGTAGCTTTTCGAGCTGCGGGTGCGCCGCGTAGATTTCCGCCTCGGTCGCCACGTCTGCACCGCGAGCGATTACCCTCCGCGAAGGATCCAGCGCCGATGTCGCGATCCCGCTCACCACCCCCCACACGCCCGTACCAGCACGGACTAGTGCCCCCAGCGGGGGAGCCTCGTATAGCCGATGGCACTGCCCCACCAACTGCTCCACCGAGGCATCTACCACCTCGCCGAATCGCGTCATCGCAATGTTGTCGCTCACCATGCGTGGATTGTCGCGGAGAGGCAGTCTACGCAGCAAGGGAAATCTGACCCCGTCGATGACGATGCCCGCTAGTCGATTTGATAACCTTCTGCAGGATCAGGATCCGTAGAGCCATCCCAGGAGGAGGTCCATTAAGCGTTTCGAAAGTCTGAAAGATATCGTCGAGAATGGCTTCTGCCTGAGCTGCGGCCTCTGCAAGGAACTGGCCCCAGAGGGTACCATCCAGATGGAGTGGGCTCCCAACGGACAACTCCGCCCACGCACGTCACGTCCCCTGACCCCAGACGAAGACGCCGCGATCGTCCAGGTGTGCCCGGGCATCAACCAAACGGGCCCTTTCAACGAGCCTCGCGCGCGCCCACACGACGTTTGGGGCGACCTGCGCCGCGTCGTGATGGCCTGGGCTGCTGACCCGGACATACGTCTCCGCGCCTCAACCGGGGGCGTCATGACCGCCATCAACCGCTACCTACTCGATAGCCGGCGTGTCGCATTCGTCCTGCAGCTGCGTGCCAGCCAAACGGGCGCCACCGAATCCGAGCCCGTCATGGTCCGCGACCCTACTGACCTGCTGACAGGCTCGCAGTCCCGCTACGCCTCAAGCGCACCTCTCGCAGCTGTTCGCGCCGCGCTCGAGCTCAACGAGCCCTTTGCCGTTTCCCTCAAGCCTTGCGACATTGCTGGCATCCGCAACCTTCAGCGCGAAGACGAGCGAGCACAGCGGTTGATCGTGTATACCCAAACCTTCTTCTGCGGTACCGTCCTCAGCCTCGAAACCACCATGGGCTTCCTCCGCCGAGAGGGCGTCGATCCCGAACGCGAATACCCCGAGACTCTTCGTTGGCGCGGGAACGGCTGCCCTGGACCGACGGTAGCAACCATGCCTGACGGCCGCCAGGTCACCGGTCTGTACAACGACATGTGGGACAACAACCCGTGGACCACTCAGTTCAGCTGCAAAATCTGTCCCGATGCCATCGAGCTTCAATCCGACATCGCAACAGGTGACACTTGGCCCGGTGCGGTAGCCGACGGCGAGTCCGAGGGCACCAACGTCGTCATCGCTCGCACGGCCCTCGGCGAAGAGGTATTGGCCGAATGTGAGCGCCTCGGCTACCTAGAGACTCGCCCTGCCGAAGGCGGGATTCTCGACGATGTCCAACCCCACCACGCTCGTCTCCGCCAAACGTTCAGCTCCCGACTCGCGGGAGCGATGGTCGCAGGTACGCCCACTCCCAACTTCTCGGGACTGGCGGAAGACGCTTGCGCGGCCCAACTCAGCACCCAAGAACTCGCCACTGTCTTCCGAGGAGCCCTCGAACGCACACGCGCAGGCCAAGGTGACAAGAAAACCCCGATCGAAAACGAAGACTAAACTCCTGCGCATCTCCATCCCCATTGCGCCTGTGATACCGTCGTGGCAACCATCCTCTCAGTCCCGCTCGTCGGCCGGTGAACACAGGAGCCGGTCTATCTAGGAAGCCACAACGTGACCAATCAGCAACCGGCACCTCAAGAAGCGCCCCACTTCACAAAAGAGCTCCTTATCGAATCCATGCGACACCTGAGTGCAGACTTCGCAGCCGCGCAATCTGGCGAAGGTGAAGACGAGCGAGCGCGTTCGCGCCTCGCCCACGCCCAGAAGATCGGCCTGGACAAGCTCGCGCCCGAGGCCATCGCAACCATGGAGCGCGCCATGACAGCCGTACGTGACCTGGCATGGCCCGGTGGCCTCGACCAGCGCTACCTGGGCCTCGTCGGCACGGTTGAAATGCTCGCCCGCATCAGCACTGAGCTCCTGCCCCATGACGCTAAAACGGCGCACCTCACCGACCTTGCGCCCGTCATGCACGCGTCATGGGTCGCCTCCGGCCTGCGCCTGCGAACGCGCCTCGCCGACCGCATGCGGGGCTTGTGCATCGTCATCGACCCACAAATGGCCAAGGACCGATCCATCGCCGAGATTGCCGAGCAGGCCCTCAGCGGTGGGGCCATCGCCATCCAACTGCGCGTAGCGCCAGGCGACATCGCGACCGCGGAACGCGTTCGCGAACTGTGCGCCACAGCCGGAGCACTGTTCCTCGTCGAAGACCGCGCCGATATCGCAACAGCCACGCGAGCCGACGGCGTTCGTCTACCAGAGAATGGGCTACCCCTCGACGCCGTACGCAAAGTGCTCAGCCCATGGCAGATCGCTGGCACCTCAAACACGACCGCCGAGGAGGTGCGGGCGTCCATTCGCGCAGGCGCCGACTACGTGGCTATGAACACGGCCAACGGCCTAGACGCCTTGCGTACCGTGAGAATGCACCACCCCGAAGGTGGCCCGCCGCTCATCGCCTACCGCGGCATCACTGCGAAGAACGCCGCCGAGGCAGCCAACGCCGGCGCCGACGGCTTCTGCGTGACCACTGTTGTCACCGAGTCCCCCGACCCACAGGCCGCCGCTGCGAGACTCGTCGCCGCCTTCGGCGAAGGCAAATAACCATGCGCGTCGCCGTTTTCTCCACCAAGCCCTACGACCGAAAGTTCCTGGATGAGGCCAACCAGCGTCTCATCGACGCCGATGGCCCTGCGGCCGGACACGAGCTTGGCTACTTCGAATCACGCCTCACTGCGGAATCCGTCGCCCTAGCCTTCGGCATCCCCGCCGTCTCGGTGTTCGTGAACGATGAGATCGACCCGCCCGTGCTGTCCATGCTCTCGGGCGGAGGCACCAAGCTCGTCGCCCTGCGCTGCGCCGGGTTCAACAACACCAACGTGGCAGAAGCAGCACGTCTGGGCGTGACCATCGTCCGCGTGCCCGCCTACTCGCCCCATGCCGTCGCCGAGCACACTATCGGCCTGATGCTCGCCCTCAACCGAAAACTGCACCGGGCCCACGCCCGCGTCCGCGAGGGCAACTTCGCGTTGGAAGGCCTGCTGGGATTCAACCTCAACCGCAAAACAGTGGGAGTCATTGGCACCGGCCGCATAGGCGCCATCGTCACCCAGATCCTCGAGGGCTTCGGCTGCCGCGTTCTGCTCAACGACCTGCATCCCAACGCAGCGATCACAGCGGCTGGAACCCCATACGTAGAGCTAGACACTCTCCTCGCCGAGTCAGACGTCATCACCCTTCACTGTCCGCTCACGCCCGAAACAAACCACCTAATCAACCAGGAAACCCTCGCCAAGGCCAAGCCTGGCGTGATGCTCGTCAACACCAGCCGTAGCGCCCTCGTCGACGCCACTGCTGCCATCGACGCCCTCAAGACAGGTACCCTTGGTTTCCTGGGACTCGACATCTACGAAGAGGAGTCTGATTTCTTCTTCCGCGACCTCTCAGACCACGTCATCCAAGACGACGCCTTCTCGCGCCTCCTCACCTTCCCCAACGTCCTCATCACCGGCCACCAGGCCTTCTTCACCGCCGAAGCCATGGCCGCCATCGCCGAAACCACCATCTCCAACCTCACCGCCTTCGAGCGCGGAGAATCCCTCGCTGCCAACCAAGTCACTGTCGACATGGTCCGCTAGTCAGATAACGTCATTCTCGCTCTCTACTAAGTCCCCATGCCCACTTCACATCACCCCAACGTAGTCCGCCTGCCATGCCGTTAACGTCATCCTGAGAAGAGACGAAGTCCGCGAAGAATTTCTCACCCTCTCCGCGTCTGAACGCTCCAGCTCCCATCAGCAATCGGGATTGCCACTCGCACACGGCTCGCTCCAGAACACCACACCACTCGACAATTCCGCAGCCGTCGTCTCTTGCAAAGAATCGAACGTATCCAACGTCAATAAGTCGCCGAACCTGCTGTCCGTATTCTTCTGAAGGTTATATTTCGGGGAGAAACGCCTCAGCCATCACACTTTCACCTATTCTCGTCCCCGGCGAGCGCAGCGCCTGACTTACGAAACCTGCATCCGCACGCGGCCGTCTGGCGTCGCCCCGCCGACCTCGCTGAGGTCAATGATGATCGCCGCGCCAGCCTCCCACGATTCGTGGTTCTGCTCCACCTCGGGAGAGTCGTCAAAGATCTGCTTGCGAATCGAGCCGTCTGTCTCCACACGCGCCTTGCCCTTAAAGATCAGCGTCGATCGGCTGGGGTTATCGCGGTAGAGGAGCTCCACGTTCGGGTTCTTAGCCACCGCGACAGCGATGCCCGTGGTCGAGCTACGCACCCAAATACTCAACTGCGTATCGCTGTACGCCTGCACACTGCCACGAAGCGACGTTCGCGGGCGGCCCTCATCATCCACATACGCCACAGTGATCGGCGTGTCGTTGGCGAGCGCTCCGTCCACGCGGCTCTTCACGAAATCGGGCAGCTTGTCGGTCTCCACCAGCGGCGTACCGACCACGTTGTCCTGCTCCACGCGAGAAATCTGGCCCGCATCGTTGAACCAGAATTTCAGGTGGACCTCGGTTGGTCCTGCGCCCACGGGCGCCATCTGTGCGTTCACCGTCACGTGATCGCCCACCTCCGTGGGCGCCGGCCACGTCGTCTTGCGGTACACCGGCGTCAGCGGCCACACACCCGTGATGCGCGCCAGCACCCCATCGTGCCCGGAAAACTCCCGCGGCCCCACCTTCAACGTAACTTCGTCCGCAAGATGGGCCGACGCCACCTTCGCCGCCTGCTTATCACCCGTCCTCAGGGCAACGACGTATGCTTGCGCCGCCGCGATTTGCTCAGTAGACATAGTGCTCCTCCGCGCTCGTTTCGAGCAGGCGCAGGGTAGCATGCCCCGCGCCTAGATTTGCGGTCGGCACCCGCCTATCATCGACTCCAGTCGCCGCAGCTAAGTAAAACGTGGGGAGCCCAAAATGCTGACGATCACTGAGAACGAACGCCTAACCCAAGTCGGCCCAGGCACGCCCATGGGTGAGTTGCTCCGGCGCTACTGGCACCCCATCGCCGCCACCGGCGAGTTGGCCGAACGCCCGACGAAGTCGATCCGGCTCCTTGGTGAGGACCTCGTCCTGTACAAGGACCGCTCCGGCACCTACGGCCTCATCGGCGCCCTCTGCCCGCACCGTCGCGTGGACCTCTCCTACGGCATCCCCGAAGAGAACGGCCTGCGCTGCATGTACCACGGTTGGATGTTCGACAAGACCGGCCAGTGCGTCGAGCAGCCCTTCGAGGAAACAGTCCGTCCTGACGGCCGTTTCAAAGAAAAGGTCCTGACGGCGGCCTACCCCGTCGAGGCGCTCGGTGGCGTGCTTTTCGCCTACATGGGCCCAGCGCCCGCACCCCTCGTCCCTCATTGGGATCTGTTCGTCTGGGACAACGTCGTCCGCGATGTGGGCACCACCGTTCTTCCCTGCAACTGGCTCCAGTGCATGGAGAACTCCCTCGACCCCGTCCACGTAGAGTGGCTCCACGGCTACTACACCAACTCGCTGTTGGATCCTCAGGGCCGCCCCGACATCCCCCAGCGCCCCAACCTCGAACCGTGGCGCGTCCGCCAGCATGGCAGCATCAGCTTCGACCTGTTCGAGCACGGCGTCATCAAACGACGCACATATAAGGCGAGTCTCGGCGACCCCGGAAGCACCACGGCCGATCCCGAATGGACATCGGGCCACCCCATCGTGTTTCCCAACATCCTCCGGGTAGGCTCGTCCTTCGAATACCGCGTCCCCATGGACGACACCCACACGCTGCATCTCGTGTTCAGCGCATACGCTATGCCCCCAGGCATCACCGCGCCGCAGCAAGGGAGCATTCCCCACTACGAGATCCCTCTGTTCGCTGAGGATGGCTCGTGCATCGTCGATTACACCCTTGGCCAAGACATGATGGCGTGGACCACTCAGGGCCCGATCGCCCGGCGTCACCTGGAGAAGCTCGGCCAGTCAGACGTGGGCATCATCCTCTTCCGCAAACTGCTCCACGACCAGATGGCCCTCGCCGAACATGGCGAAGAGGTCATGAATACGTTCAGGGACCCGGCGGAGAACGAAAGCATCGACTTGTTCCAGGAATACAACCCCGGAGGCAACGTTAACCGCGCCAACCTCTGGATTCGGCAGGGATCCCAGTACAGTCCTGTCGTGCCTCAAGTCGACAAGATCTACGAAGCCGCCCTGGGCTAAAGCAGATCGAGAGCAGCTTGGCGCGCGACTTCCAGCAACCCGCCAGGCCAGAGGCCCAGCACCAAGATGCCAGCCGCAGCCACCGCCAACGCCGCCAACGCGTGGGGTGGCACGCTGATACGCGCCGGACTGTCAGGCTCACGCAGGTACATCACCCGCACGATGCCCACGTAGTAGTAAGCGGACACCACGCTATTCAAAACACCAATCACCGCCAGCCACACCAGGTCCGCGTTGATCGCGGCATTGAATAGGAACAGCTTGCCGATGAAACCCACCGTGGGCGGGATCCCTGTCAGCGACAGCAGCGCCAGCGCCAGGACCGCTGCCAACATCGGCGCGCGCCGGCCCATGCCCGCAAGCCCCTCGATCGTGTCGTCGCTCGTACGGTTCGAGATCGCCATCACTGCAAAGAACGCCGTCAGGTTCATCGCCGCATAACCAGCCAGGTAGAACAGCACCGACTCGATACCCAGCTCTGCCCCACTCCTAGCGCCTACGCCAGATCCGACATATGCCGCGACACCCACGAGCATGTAGCCCGCCTGCGCGATCGCGCTATAACCCAGCAAGCGCTTCACGTTCGACTGAGCGATCGCCACCACGTTACCGACCGTCATCGTGATTGCCGCAAGCACAGCGAACATCAGCGACCAGTCCGTCGCTGCAGAGTCGAGCCCCGAATAGAACACACGTAGGACCACCGCGAACGCAGCCGCCTTGCTCGCCACCGCCAAGTACGCCGCAACCGGGGTCGGTGCGCCTTCGTACACATCCGGCGTCCACATCTGGAACGGCACTATCGACAGCTTGAAGCCGAACCCCGCAACAGCCAGCACGATACCCACCATCACCGGCACGCCGCCGAAAGGTATCGACGGATCGCCATTGATAAGCATGTGCCCGATCGCAGGATTCCCAGGGTCGAACGACACCAACCGCAGCGTGCCTGTCGCCCCGTACAGGAAGGCGAATCCGTAGAGCAGCACGGCGGACGATACCACCGAGAGCACCAGGTACTTCAGGCCAGCCTCGGTCGATTCCAGCTGCGCCTTGTTGTAGGCCACCAACGCAATCACCGGCAGCGACGCCAGCTCTAGCGATATGTAGACCGTAATCAGATCGCCTGCCGCGGGCAACAGCATCAGCCCTGCCGATGAGAACAACAGCAGACCGAAGAATTCCGCCTGGAACGGCTGGAACCGTGACGCATAGTCACTTGACGACATGAACAGAAGCGCCAGCACTACCAGTGTGAGGAACTTGAAGTACAGCGCGAACTCGTCCACCACCAGCGCACCGTTGAACGCCATCTCGACGCCCGTCGTGCGGATGTCGTTCCACACGCTCACCGCAGCTATCGTCGGTGCCAGCAAGCCCACCACCGCCACTGCGATAACGATGCCCTTTCGGCGCACCACCAGATCGATCGCGACGACCACAATCGCCAGCGCCACGAGTGCCAGTTCGGGCGAGATAAGGAACAAATCTCGAGCGCCAATGTTCATGCGCTACCCCCCGATTCCGGCCAGACCGAAGCCTGTCATAATGGGGTTAATCCCAACCTCGAACACATCGGTCAGCACTCTCGGGTACAGGCCCACCACGAAGATCGGGACGATCAGCACCAGCATCGCCGCAACGTCCACCGGGCGCGCATCTGCCAGGCCATCCCATCGCTCCACGCGCGGCCCGAACAGCGTCCGCTGCGCCGTCCACAGGATGTACCCCGCAGCCAGTACCACCCCGAATGCAGCCAGCGCCGTCGCCAGTCCAAACACCTGGAACGTCCCTAGGAAGATCAACAGTTCAGCAACGAAACCACTCGTCGTCGGCAAACCCAGCGATGCCAGCCCCGCAATCATGAAGCCCAGCGCGATCAGCGGCATCTGCCTTGCGAGCCCACCCATATCCGGGATGTGCCGCGTGTGCGCTCGCTCATAAATGAGCCCTACCACAACAAACAACAACCCCGTGATCGTGCCATGCGTGAACAGTTGCATCGCCGCGCCATTCATGCCCACGCTGCTCAGCGACCCACCGCTGCCATCAACCGACGCTATACCGAGCGTGACGAAGCCCATGTGGCTAACGCTGGAATAGGCAACCATCCGTTTCAGATCGGTCTGCCGCATCACGATGAACGCCCCATACAGCACGCTCACCACCGCGATTACCGCCAGCGTTGGCGCGAAATCCATCATCTGCTCGGGGAACAGTCCCGCGTTGATCCGCAGCAGCCCATACCCGCCCATTTTCAGCAGCACACCAGCAAGCATCACGCTCACGGCCGTCGGCGCATCTGTATGCGCATCGGGTAGCCAAGTGTGCAGCGGGAACATCGGCAGCTTCACCGCGAACGCGATCAAGAACCCTCCGAAGATTACCCCCGTCGGCACCAGCAGGCCCGCCATGTCGTGACCCGTCAGCGCCATGATGTCAAACGTCCGCTCGCCGTCCGGCAACGAGAAGTACAATGTCAGCATTGCCGCCAGCATGAACGCTGATCCCAGAAACGTGAAGATCAGGAACTTCATCGCCGAATACTCGCGCCTTCCCGTCCCCCACGAGGAGATCAGGAAGAACATCGGCACCAGCTCCAGCTCCCAGAAAACGAAAAACAGGATCAGATCCAACGAGACGAACACGCCCATAACCGCGCCCTGCAGCACCAGCAACCACATGTAGTACTGGTTCGCACGATCCTTCACACTCCACGACACCAGCACCGCCGCCAGCCCCAGGATGCCGTTCAGCAACACCATCGGTACGCTCAGACCATCCACCGCCATCAGGTACTGGATGTTGAACACCGATATCCAATCGAAACGCTCGATGGACTGATAGCCGCCAACACCTGTGTCGTAGCCAACGAACGCCACCAGCGTCAGCGCCAGCTCCGCCGCCACCGCAGCGAGCGCAATCCAACGTGCCATCTGTTGTGTCCGGCCGAACGCCAGCACTAGCAGGCCCGCCACGATGGGAAGAAAGACGATTACGCTAAGCATCATCTAGCTCCGCACCAGGTACGCCCACAGCATCAGAATCACGCCGACCGATACGCCAGCGCCGTACACCTGCACCTGGCCTGTCTGAAGCTGCGCCACGAACTTGCCCGTGTTCCGTCCAGTCCAGCCCACGAAGTCCACCGCACCATCGACGACCTTCCGGTCCAGCCAATCGCTGGCCAGGAACACGCCTCGGAACAAAGCATGCCGCACCACTAGCGTCTCGTAAAAGTAGTCCATGTAGTAGCGCTGGTCCAGCACTCGGTTCAGCACCCGCCACGGCCTCGGCATACGTGCCAGATCAAACAGCTTCAGCCCATAGATCGCAACCGCCAACGCAATGCCACCCAGCGCCACAATCGTCGACAGCCCAGCGATCCACACCACCAACTCCGGCGAGTCCTCGCTGAAGAAGTGCGAGAACCAGTGCGCGGGCAACGGACCCAGGTCCGTCACGCTGTTGAATGCAACGCCCGAAACCACCGCCATCACGCCCAGCACCAGCATCGGCCCCACCATCGAAACGGGCGATTCACCCCTGTGCACATGGTTATGCGCCTCGTCAGGGATCCGGTCCGCCATCGGCACGGAATCAATTCCGCCCCGGAACTCGCCATGGAACGTCATTATGATTAGTCGGAACACGTAGAACGCCGTCATCGCCGCCGCGATCAGCGCCAGCCAGAACGTGACCTGGCCGACACCGCTGCTCCCGGAGGTACCCCATGCCGCAGTCAGCACTTCATCTTTACTCCAGAAACCGGCGAACGGGAAGATGCCCGCGAGACTCAGCCCTGCGATTACCGTCAGCCCGTAGGTCACCGGCATCCACGCACGCAAGCCACCCATGAAGCGCATATCGAACGTCTGCACCGAGTGGTGGACGCTACCTGCGCTCAGGAACAGCAGGCACTTGAAGAACGCATGGTTGAAGAGATGGAACAACGCCACCGCAGGCGCACCCACGCCCAGCGCGATGAACATGTACCCCAACTGACTCACCGTCGAGAATGCCAGGACGCGCTTGATATCGTTCGACGCCAGCCCCATCGTAGCCGCAAGCACCGCCGTCACACCCCCGGTCAACGCCACCACGTTCATTACCGACGAAGACGCCTCGAAAAGGGGGAAAACGCGCGCCACCAAGAACACCCCCGCCGCGACCATGGTCGCAGCGTGAATCAGTGAGCTCACCGGCGTCGGACCCTCCATCGCATCCGGCAACCACGTATTCAGCGGGAACTGCGCCGATTTACCCACCGCACCTGCGAACAGACCCAACGCCGCCCAGGTCACCAGGCTCGCTGACAGCAACGGTGCAGCATGATTGATATCCGGAATCTCGAACGGATTCAGGCCCTGGGCCAGGAACTCACTCCGATGCGAAAACATCCACATGAGCGCGAACATGAACCCGAAATCGCCGATGCGCGTCACGATGAACGCCTTCTTGGCAGCCGCGGCAGCTGCGGGCCGGTGGAACCAGAACCCGATCAGCAGGTAGGACAGCAACCCCACCAGTTCCCAGAACACGAATGCCTGCACCAGGTTGTACGCCAGAACCAGCCCTAGCATCGCCGCAGTGAAAAGCGACATGTAAGCGAAGTAGCGTGGGTAGTCCACGAACTCACCGCCATCGGCATCCGCGCCCTTGCGCATGTAGCCCAGCGAGTACACCTGCACCAGCAGACTCACGCCCGTCACCACCACAGCCATGATGGCCGACAGCGGATCCAGCAATACACCGATTGTCAGCTCGAATGCCCCGTCCGCTACCTCGCCGCCCACCACGAACCACGAGTGCGGGTCAAACCCAATCGACTCCCCATGGTGGCCGCGAACCGAATTCAGCGCCCACACGCTCAGCGCGAACGCCCCGCCTATCGCCGCGATGCCCACGTAGCCGCTCGATCGCCACAGCGACCGTGTCCACGGGCGCAACCCTGCGATGATGACGAACCCGCCGAGCAACGGTAGGCCCACGATGGCCCAAACAGCAGCCTCGTTAATCACACGCGGCCTCCCCGGGCCGCCGCCGATCGCACAAACAGGGACATCGTCACAGCTTTCTAAGGATCTCGTCCGCCACGTGCTCCCTACCGCGAGGAACCATCACCCGGAACGGCACCGACTCTCCGTGATCCAGGATGTCGCCCTCCGGCAGGAGGCGCGCCGGCAGGCCCTCGCCCTCGAGGACCTCCTTCCACATCTCGGCCAACATCAAGTTCGGCGCTTTCTTGTATTCAACCCACATGTCGCTCTACCCACGTCATCCTGAGTGCAGCCGAAGAATCTCTCACTCTGCCCCCCGGTGCTCCCAACTTTCACCACCCGCCCCATCTGATGTCCCCCTTACGAAGGGGGACTACAGGGGGGGGCCCACCACTAGCCAGTGCCGAGCAGCAGCCCTCTGCGATGTGAGCGCACGGCTCGCCACCGCCGTGCGAGGGCGTAGCTCGCCGTCACCTACGCAGCAAACTCGCCCCTGACACATCCACCGAATCCTTCGTCCGCACCATCGCGATTACCAGAGCCAGGCCCAACGCCACCTCTGCCGCTGCAACCACGATCACGAACAGCGCGAACGTCTGTCCCGCCAGCAGCGTCGACTCCGCGACCGGAGTCACCTCACCCGTCGCGCGCAACGCAGCAGGCGTTATATAGCGTGAAAACGCCACCAGCGCCACATTCACCGCATTGAACATGATCTCCACCGAGATCAGCACTGCAATCACGTGACGCCGTGATAGCGCACCGTAAAGCCCTATGCAGAACAGGACCGCCGAAAGGATGAGCAATCGTTCCAGCACGTCTACCGCTCCCTAACCAGCGAAAGCGCACCGATGACCGCAGCCAACAGCACAACACCCGCTATCTCGAACGGCAGCACGAACTCGTTCAGCAACATGTGCCCGACCATCGCCGGTGTATCCACGAACACATCCGCCAGCGGCCCCGGCAGATCGTCCGGCAGCACCGTCCACTCGGCCTGCACCACCGCGAACACCAGCGTCGCAAGCAACAGCACCGACACCAGCACCGCCAACGGCTGCGTGCCCGTGCTCCGGTTGCCCTCCGTCACATTCGTTGTGATCATCGCCGCAAAGATCACCAGCACCGCCACGCCACCTGCGTACACGAGCAGCTGCACCACCGCCAGAAACTCCGCGTTGACCAGGGCGAAGATGCCCGCGACCCCCACGAAGCTCACCACCAGCAGCAACGCAGCACGAAACATGTTGTGCGTGCGCACAACGCCCAGCGCCCCACCCACCGTAACCACGGCCAGCGTCCAGAACGCGAACTCTTTGAACGCGTTCTCCACTACTTGTACTCACCGTCCGCAGTTGGCCGCGTATCTCCCTCATCCGGAAGCATCTCCGGGCGCTGCGGGTGCCAGAACGGCTCCTCTCGTCCCGCGTCCTTCCACTCCATCGGCTCACCGCCGAACGGATCGAATTTCCCTCGCTCCAGCTGCGGACGGTACCACGTGCTCGGGCGCTTCTCCCGCGCCGTCAGGACATCGATCGTGATCACCAGGTCCTCACGCCTGTACTGACCGGCCTCAAAATTCGACCCCATGTGCAACGCATCGTATGGGCACGCCTCCACGCACAGACCACAGTACATACAGCGACCCTGGTCGATATCAAATGTATCCACCCGGTAGCTGCCACCGCTTTGCTCGTTGCCACCGTTCGGGTCAGTCTCGATGCGGATGATGCCCAACGGACAGAACTTCGCACAGCTCGCGCAGCCCGTACACCGATCCACGAGCCACGTGAACTCCTGGCCCCGGAATCGCGACGCCTGAGGCACGCGCTCCTCGGGGTACTGGATGGTCACCGGCTTGCGAAGCAGATTCTTCGCCGTCACCGCCAGACCCTTCAAAATGCCGATGCCAAACATCAGATCATCTCCTCAGTCTGCGGGGCCCGGTGACCCGCACGTACGGGTGTACCCAGATCGACCACCAGCGACATCAGCGGGATGGCTGCCAGCGCGATCGCCCAGTTCACCGCCACCATGATCCACAGCTGGCTACCCGACGGATCAGGCCAGGCGACCGTTTCCACCGCCAACGCCAGCACGTTCACCAAGCTAAGCGGGAACAGGTACTTCCACGCGAACGACAGGATCTGGTCCAGCCTCATGCGCGGAAGCGTCGCTCGTATCCATGACGCCACGAACAGGAACCCGAAAACCTTAATCAGGAACCACAGGTGCGAAGGCAATACCGCCCACTCCCAGCCATCCAAGAAAAGGATCGCGAACACCGCACCGGCCAGCACCACATTCGAGAACTCAGCCAGGTAGAACACCCCGAACTTCATCCCCGAATACTCCGTCAGGTACCCTGCCACCAGCTCAGACTCCGCCTCCGTCACGTCGAACGGCGGACGATTCAGCTCTGCCGACATAGCGACCAGAAAGATCAACGCGCCCAGCGGCGACACCAGCACGAACGGCACGCTCTGCGCCGCGATGATATCCACCATCGACATCGACCCCGCCAGGATCGTGATCCCGAGCAGCGACATCACCAGCGGTATCTCGTACGACAACAGCATCGCCACCGCGCGCATACTGCCGAACAGCGCAAGCTTGTTGCCCGACGCATAGCCCGCTATCAGCACCGCCAACGACGAGATTCCGCCCATCGCCACCACGTACAGCACGGCAATATTGAGATCGGCGACGTAACTTCCGCTACCGAACGGAATCACCGCCAACGCCAGCAGCGAGGGCGCCAGCATCACAATCGGTGCCGCGTTGAACAGCAGACGGTCTGCGCGCCTCGGGACGATGTCCTCCTGGAACAGCAGTTTGACCGCGTCCGCGATGGCCTGCAGGATCCCGAAAGGCCCAACCCTGTTGGGTCCGACCCTCGACTGGAACCGGCCCACCACCTTGCGCTCCATCCAAGTGAAAATCGTCCCTATCAGCAGGAAGCCGTTCACCACGACCATAATCACGGCCATCGCGCCGAACGCGTACGCCAGCCACTCCGGTCCACTCAACGTGTCCGTGACGAACGCGTAGGTCCCGCTGAAAATTGCGTTTTCTTCCAACGGCGACATCAGCGGTCCACCTCACCCATGTTCACATCGATGCTACCGAACGACACAATCGCATCTGAAAGCTTCCAGCCAACCAACATCTGCTTCAGCAGCGTGAGGTTGATCAGCGACGGCGCGCGCACGTGCATGCGGTACGGCGCAATCGTCCCGTCGCTCACCAGGTAAAACCCAAGCTCACCCTTCGGCGCCTCGATAGGCACGTACGACTCACCCGGAGGCGGGCGAAACAACATTGCCGTCGTCGCCCGAACGGGCCCCGGCTCGATCTGCGCCACGCACTGCTCGATGATCTTCAGCGACTCCCTGATTTCATGAATGCGGATGATGTAGCGGTCGTAGTTATCGCCCTGCTCGCCCAGCGGAACGTCAAACGACACTCTGTCATACACGTCGTACGGCGCGGCCTTACGAAGGTCCCACGACACACCCGACGCCCGTAGCACCGGGCCCGTGAGCGACGCATTCACCGCATCGGCCCCCGAGATAACCGACACTCCCCGCGTCCGGCTCAGCACGATTTCGTTCTCAGAGATCAATCCCTCCAACTCATCGATGAAAGCCGGAAACTCGTCTAGCACCCTTCGCAACGCCGACCAAAACTCAGCTGGCGTATCCTGGAACACGCCGCCGATGCGCATGTACGACACCGTGATCCGTGCACCACACAGCATCTCGAACAGGTCCAATACCCGCTCCCGCTCGCGCATCGCATACATCAAAGGCGTCGCGAACGCGCCCAGATCCTGCAGGAAGAAACCCGTTGCCACCAGGTGACTCACGACCCGCTGCAACTCCGCCGCGATCACCCGCAGGTACATCCCGCGGTCAGGTGGAGTGATGCCCGTCAACTGCTCGCACGACAACACGTACGCCTGGTTGTTCGTCATCGACGCCACGTAATCCATACGATCCGTCAGCGTGATCACTTGCGTGTACTGGCGCTCTTCCGCCAGCTTCTCCGAACCTCGGTGCAGGTAACCAATCACCGGCTCCACATCCAGGATGTTCTCGCCGTCCATCGTCAGCCGCATCCGGAACACTCCGTGCGTGCTCGGGTGGTGCGGACCTATATTCACGATCACCGGCTGCGTGTGCATCGTCACGTAGTCACCTACCCGCCGTGCGGCCACGTGTACGGCAGTGGAGGCTCAAGGTAGTCCCGGCGCAGCGGATGGCCCTGGAAACCCTCCCAGGTCAGCATCCGCTTCAGGTTCGGGTGATCGGTGAAGGACACGCCCAACAGATCGTAGATCTCGCGCTCCTGAAGCTCCGCGCCCGCCCACACACTCGTCACCGACGCCAACGCCAACGCCCCGCGACCGTACAGACGCACCTTTAGCACCGTCGACGCATTACGTGACAACGACGTCAGGTGATACACCACATCGAAGAACTCCACGTAGTCGACAGCCGTAACGGAACTCAACAGGTCATACGCCTGCTCAGGGTCATCGTGCAGGAAACGGCACACGTCCAACACCGCCTCGGGCGTCACCCATGCCGCGTACGCATCGGAATCCGTCACGGCCCCATCAAAGCCAAACGAACGCATACCCAACGCATCGGCCAGATCGCTGCCTGAAACGGCAGTCGTCATCTAGCCCTCACCCCGGGAAATACCACCCGCAGGGTTATGACTGACGCTGTACTTCCTGATCTTGTCGTGCAACTGCATAATCCCGTACAGCAACGCATCCGGTCGCGGCGGGCAACCCGGCACGTACACGTCCACCGGCACGATGTGATTCACGCCAGGCACCACGCTGTAGCCCTGGTAGTACGGACCGCCGCTCGTCGCGCACACGCCCATCGCGATGACCCACTTGGGCTCCGACATCTGGTCGTAGATGCGGCGAACCGCAGGCGCCATCTTCCACGTCAGAGTCCCCGACACAATCAGCAAGTCCGCCTGCCGAGGCGACGCGCGCATGGCCTCCATGCCGAACCGCGAAATGTCGAATCGCGACATCGCAGATGCGATCATCTCGAAAACGCAGCACGCCAACCCGAACGCCACCGGCCACACCGCATTACGCCTGCCCCAATTCAACAGCGCGTCCACGGAAGTCACCGCGATATTGTTCTTCAAATCGTCTGGCACATGAATCAGCGGCTCGGGGAACGCCTCTTGCGCGCTCCACTTCAGCTGCTCTATCGCCTCGCCCTCGATTCGGTCCATATCCCACTCCACAACGGGAGCCGGGATCGATTGACCATAAGCCGAGCGACCGGGCACGTCCTGACTGCCTGCGTCTTGCACCATGGAAATGAACGCCCCCGGGGAAGCCTATCAACGGCTCCACAAAGCCGTCCAGCGTCCCTAAAACTGCCTCTGATTCGACGCCGCGAGGATAGCACAAGTGAAACTCACCAGTGAAATCCCTCACAAGCCCCATCTACCATCCACCGAACACCTCCGATAGTCCCTCCAATAACACCGACGCCTTCAGCGCCAAGCGACCTTCAATCCGGCGACGAAACCCAAAAACTCGGGCGCCGCCACTCACCTCAAGAACATTCCACTCACTGTTTCCGCAGCGATGCGCAGCGCTATCCAAGGACCCCTCACCGTCCCAGGAGCACCAATCGACCTTTAGTCCGGCGAGTCTCCGGCCCGTGCCAGCCTCATGTGTGACTAAGCCTCCACCGAGCCCGGAGTCCCCCTGTCGGTGCCCCCCCCTGTAAACTATCGCCACCAACTAGGCCCTGCCGAAGAAAGGCAGCCCAGGCCAAGCGAGCGACACCCCCATGAGTGAGACCGCTGACAACCAAGCCCGCCTCGACGACATCACCACCGCCGCCCTTGAAACCTTCCGCGCCAAGCACGCCGTCCGCGAACGCGCCATCCAAGCGTCCCGCGAGGTCATCCGCACCTCCGCCAACGCCATCCGCGCCATCCACCGCAACGAGCTTGAGAAAGCCAAAACGCAGGTCGCGGAAGCCGGCGCTCTCGTCGCCGAAACGAGGGAACTCCTCGCCGACCACCCCGACCTCTACTTCACTGGTTACACCCAGGACGCCCAGAAGGAATACGCTGAGGCGCGCTGCGTCTACGCCTTCATCGCAGGCGAAGACACCCCCACGCCTAACGACATCGGCATCGAGACGCCGTCCTACCTCAACGGCCTCGCCGAAGCCGCCAGCGAACTGCGACGCTACATCCTCGACTCCCTCAGGCGCGACGACGACTCACGTTCAGAAGAGCTTATGCGGCTCATGGACGACGTCTACAACGTCCTCGTCGTCATGGACTTCCCCGACGCCCTCACCGGCGGGCTCCGGCGCACCACCGACCAGCTCCGCGCCGTCCTTGAACGCACCCGCGGCGACCTCACCATGACCACCCGCCAACGCCGCCTGGAACGCCTCCTCGCCGACCACGACGCCCGCTAAAACCTGGCATCCCCCCCACCGTTTCCTGAGCGTAGCGCAGCGCACCCGAAGGGACCCCGCACCGCTCCATCCTCCGGAGCGCCGAGCGACCTTTAGTCCCAGCGGTGAAGCCAAGAGATCCGAGGTTGAGCACCGACCTCATACACGGCCGGGCCTCAACCGAGCCCGGACCAGCCCCACTGCGCCCAAAGCCCTCAGCACACGATCCCCGTCCCGCAACCCACGTTTTTCGTAACCCCCTTCATTCCCGTTGCTGGACCAGAGCGCATAACTGACCCAATTGTTCCCTCCACGTAAGCGAATATCATTGCTTACTCGCCTTCACTTCTGTACATTGCCGTGCTTGGTACGCCCTCTGACGTTGTCCACCAATAAGTAACGCGCGCCTGCGCAAAGCACCAGCGCGCCGAGAAGGAGACCCCACAATGGAAGGCTTATACGCAGCCATCGGGGCAGGAGCTATCGCGTTGGTTTTCGCGTTGATCCTGGCCCGGAAAGTGCTTTCGGCTGACGAAGGCACGGACCTCATGAAAGAGATCGGCGCGGCAATTCAGGAAGGCTCAGCAGCATTCCTCAAGCGCGAGTACACAATGCTCGGCATCTTCGTCGTGATCGTGTTCGCCATCTTGTTGATTCTCGGGTTCACCCGTAACGAGCAAGACCCACAAACCGCAATCGCCTACCTCGTGGGCGCGATCACCTCCGGCATCGCAGGCCTCATTGGCATGCAGATCGCCGTCAAGTCGAACATGCGCACCGCAGCAGCAGCCCGCATCGGGCTCAACCCCGCGCTACGCATCGCCTTCTCTAGTGGTGGAGTCATGGGCATGGCCGTAGTCGGTGTCGGCCTCCTCGGCGCCACGATTCTCTGGCTCATCTTCAAGGACCCGTCAATCATTGCCGGATTCAGCTTCGGCGCATCCTCCATCGCACTGTTCGCACGTGTCGGTGGCGGTATCTACACCAAAGCCGCTGACGTTGGCGGCGACCTCGCCGGTAAGGTTGAAGCCGGCATCCCTGAGGACGACCCACGCAACGCCGCCGTCATCGCAGACAACGTCGGAGACAACGTCGGCGACGTCGCGGGCATGGGCGCTGACCTCTTCGAGTCCTACGTTGGCTCGATCATCGCGTCCCTCGCCCTCGCTGCCACCGGTACCGCGTTCCTCGTTGGAGGACACGAGAACCCAACGCTCGTAGGCTCCGCCTTGGCCGTCCTGCCGTTCCTCATTGCAGCCATCGGCATCGTCGCTTCAATTATCGGCACCTTCCTCGTTCGCACGAGCGAAAACGCAACCATGGGTAGCCTCCTCTGGGCCCTCCGCCGTGGCATCTTCGCCGCCGGCATCCTCTCGCTTGCTGGCTCATTCGGCGCTATCTACTACCTCTTCCAGGTCGCGGCCAACGACCCACTCGGCATGGACGCCGTTTGGAAGATGTGGGCCGCAGTCGCCACAGGTCTCGGCGCAGGTGTCATCATCGGCATCAGCACCGAGTACTACACGTCCTATGAGAACAAGCCCACCCAGAACGTCGCTGCGCGCACGGCCACCGGCCCCGCCACCGTCATCATCAGCGGGTTCGCTTCAGGCATGCTGAGCACTATCGTCCCGATGATCGTTATCGTTGCGGCCGTCATCTTGGCCAACGAGTTCGCAGGCCTCTACGGCATCGCCATCGCAGCCGTGGGCATGCTCTCCACCCTGGGTATCACCCTTGCGACCGACGCCTACGGCCCTGTGGCCGACAACGCTGGCGCCATCGCCGAACAAGCCGGTCTTGAACCTGAGGTTCGGGATCGCACGGACGCACTGGACTCCCTTGGTAACACCACCGCCGCCACCGGCAAGGGTTTCGCCATCGGATCCGCCGTCCTCACCTCCCTCGCCCTCATGGCCGCTTATGCCAAAGCCGTTGACCTGGAAGCCATCGACTTACTTCGCGTCCCGACCCTCGCTGGTCTCCTCCTCGGCGGGCTCATGCCCTTCGTATTCAGCGCCCTCACCATGGAAGCCGTCGGCCGAGCCGCCCAAGACATGGTCGAAGAGGTTCGCCGTCAGTTCAAAGAGATCCCTGGCCTGAAAGAAGGCCTCCCCGGCGTCAAGGCTGAATACGCCAAGTGCGTAGACATCAGCACCAAGGGTGCCCTCCGCGAAATGATTCTCCCCGGACTCATCGCTGTCATCGTCCCCATCGTCGTCGGCATTACCCCGTTCCTCGGTGCTGAAGCCGTTGGTGGTCTCCTCCTTGGTGCCATCTCATCCGGCGCACTGCTCGCCATTACCATGGCCAACGCGGGCGGCTCTTGGGACAACGCCAAGAAGTACATCGAAGCAGGCAACCTCGGCGGCAAGGGCAGTCCCGCCCACGCCGCAGCCGTCGTTGGCGACACTGTAGGCGACCCCTTCAAGGACACCTCCGGACCTTCGCTCAACATTCTCATCAAGCTCATGTCCATCGTCGCCCTCATCTTCGCCACCACCTTCGCCGACTAGATCAGCCAGGCCAACGGCACACACCAAGAAGGGGCGCTCCCAGCTGGGGCGCCCCTTCTCTTTCCCCTTTCATCCCACCAACCACCCCTGACGTCATTCGTCTCATACGTCGCCAGCGGCCGCCATTTCATTCACGTCACTCTGATCGAAGCGGAGCGCAGCCGAAGAATCTCTCACAGGAGTCCCCTGGCCCTGCATGCGCCTGCGGTTTTGCCCCGCCGCGGCACAGACGGCAGATGAGCAGGAATGAGCCCAAATGAGCGACACCAAGACGCACGAATGATCGGCTAACCCCGACGGTGCACCCCACCCCAACATCCACCACCACGATGACAATTATCCCCCATCCTGCGAAAATCTCCCTAACCCGTCACCCACAGGAGGCCCACCATGGATCTCGGACTATCCAACAAAGTAGCGCTCGTCACTGGCGGCAGCCGTGGCATCGGCTACGCCATCGCACAAGCACTCGCCGCAGAAGGCGCCAGCGTCGCCATCTGCTCCCGTGACGAAGCCGCCTCCCAAAAGGCCGCCGCAGAGATTGCCAACGCCACCGGAGTCAACGTCATCGGCCTCCGCGCCGACACGGGCAACGCCGACGACATCGCCGCGCTCATCGCTGGCACCGTCAGCCAACTCGGCCGACTCGACGTACTCGTCAACAACGCGGCGACCATCGGCGGTACCGGTGGAGTCGATACCCTGGCCCAGCTCAACGAACCCCTCCTCAACGCCGACTTCCAGGTGAAGATGCTCGGCTACCTCCGCTGCGCTAAAGAGGCCTACCCCCACATGGAAGCCAGAGGCTGGGGCCGCATCGTCAACATCGACGGCCTCGCCACCCGCCAGGCAGCAGGCGTCAGCGGCGGAATGCGCAACGCCGCCGTCATGAACGCCACCAAAGTCCTCTCAGAAGAGCTCGGCCCCAAGGGCATCACCGTCAACGCCGTCCACCCCGGTGCCACCAAAACCGAAGCCCTCGCCCCGCGTCTGGCAGGCCAGATGGAACGCACTGGCAAGACCCTCGAACAGGTCGAGGCTGACATGGCAGCCGGTCTCGCCATCAGACGCCTCGTCACCGCCCCCGACATCGCCAACGTCGTCGCCTTCCTCTGCTCCGACCAAGCCGCCGCCGTCACAGGCGAGAGCGTCTCAGCGGCCGGCGGCGGGGGCAAAGCCGTTTTCTACTAAGGACAAGTACCCATGACAACGTTACGAGTGATCGACGCCGACACCCATGTGGACGAATCCGAAGCCACCTGGCAGTACATCGACAACGCCGCCGCCAAGCATGCCCCCATCAACGTCTCCCGTAATGTCGACGCGCCAGCGCGATCAGGCCCCGACGGCACCCGTTGGTGGCTCGTCGGCGATCGAATCCAGCCCCGTGTGATCCGCGACGACGCCCACCACCCGTCGCGTGAGCGCCGCGAACTGGATGACGTACCAGGGCGTGTGGCCGACATGGATCGCATGGGCGTCGATGCTCAGGTCATCTTCCCCACATTCTTCATCCGTTACGGCACATCCGACCCCGTCGCAGAGCAGGCGCTCGCACGCTCCTACAATCGCTGGATCGCTGCGCGATGCGCCGAAAGCAACGGACGTCTCCGCTGGGCCGCCGTCCTCCCTCTCCTTGACCCCGACATGGCGGTCGAGGAGTTGCGCTGGGCCAAAGAGCACGGAGCATGCACGGTCTTCAAGCGCGGATTCGACATCGAAAAATCCGTCGGCGACCCACACTTCTTCCCCGTGTACCAGGAGGCCAATGACCTCGACATCTCCATCTGCATCCATACCGGCCATCCCTTGCCCGGACGCGAGTGGGACCGCAGCTTCCCCGTGATCGCTGGCTTCAACTCCATCATCATGGAAGGCCTGCCCGAAAGATTCCCGAACCTCCGCTTCGGTTTCATCGAAGCCGGCGCGTCCTGGATCCCTTACTGCCTCGCCCAGATGTCCACCCACATCCGGGCCAAGAGACTCCTCGAGCGCAAGCAGACCTTCGAACTTGCGAAGGATCTTTTGCGCGAGAACCGCCTGTTCGTCACCGTAGACCCCATGGACGACATCGAGTATCTGTTGCAGTTCGGTGCTGAAGACAATCTGATTGTAGGCACCGACTACTGCCACAGTGACCCCTCGGCGAACCTCGCTGCACTGGACGAGGTCCGCTCCTGGGTGGACGATGGCAAAGTCACCGAAACTGTCGCGCGCAAGATCCTCGATACGAATGCCCGTACCTTCTACGGACTCTAGGCTTACGGCCTCTAGGAACGCGGGGAACTCCCGCTCGCAGCCGACCCGTCAAACCCGCTAGAATACGAACCGTTCCCACGCACGCGTTACCTCCAGGAGATCCGGCATGGTTCTCAGCGACCGCACCATACGCGAAGAGATGGCCAAGGGCCGCATCGTCATCCGCCCCCTCGGCGAAGGCTGCATCCAGCCAGCCAGCGTCGACCTCCATCTCGACCGCAATATCCTCATCTTCCGCAACAACCGCGTCCCCTACATCGACGTGCGCAAGACCAACGATCGCCTGACCGATATGGTCACCATGGCCAACGACGACCCCTTCATGCTCCACCCTGGTGAATTTGTCCTCGGTAGCACTCTCGAGCACGTCGAAGTCCCCGCAGACCTTGTCGCCCGCCTGGAAGGCAAGAGCTCTCTCGGGCGCATCGGGCTCCTCATCCACTCCACCGCCGGTTACGTCGACCCCGGCTGGAAGGGGCACCTCACCCTCGAGCTGAGCAACGTCTCATCGCTGCCCATCACCCTCTACCACCGCATGAAGATTGGCCAGATCTCCTACCTGCGGCTCACCACACCTGCCGACCGCCTCTACGGTTCCGCCGAGCTTGGCAGCAAATACCAAGGCCAGCAGGATCCCACGGCCAGCAAAGTCCACCTCGACTTCACCCCCGAAAACAACCGCTAGGCTCCCGAGCTCGACGGCATGGCGACCCCACAACAACCCCTCAACGACGACCCCATGGCGCGCGCCATTCTCCTCGCACGCAGAGCCATCGGCACCGCCAGCCCCAACCCGCCCGTGGGCGCAGTCATCGTCAAGGAAGGCCACATCGTCGGCGAGGGCAACACTCAGCCCCCCGGCCAAGCCCATGCCGAGATCATGGCGCTCGCCGAGGCCGGCGAGGATGCTCGTGGCGCCGACATGTACGTCACTCTCGAGCCCTGCGCCCACCAGGGCCGCACCCCACCCTGCACCACCGCGATCATCGCCGCTGGCATCCGTCGCGTGCACATCGGCGCCCTCGACCCCAATCCGCGCACCGACGGCCGTGGCGTCGCTCGACTCGAACAAAACAACGTCAGCGTCGTCGTCCGCGAGGCCAGCTTCGAATCCCTCACCCTCATCGAGGCCTTCGCTAAACACGTCACCACAGGCACTCCGTTCGTAATCGCCAAGTTCGCCATGAGCCTCGACGGTAAGATCGCCACCCGCTCTCGCGACTCCAAGTGGATATCCAACGCCGCCTCCCGCAAACACGCCCATGCCCTCCGCGCCGGCGTCGACGCCGTGATGATTGGCATCGGCACCGCCCTAGCCGACGACCCCCAGCTCACCGTCCGTGATGTCCCGCAGACCGGCCCCCAGCCCATCCGCGTCGTCATTGACTCCGCCGGGCGCCTGCCCACCAACGCCGCCATGCTCGCTCTCGACGGCACCACCATCGTCGCCACAGCCAGCGTCGACGCCAACCGGCGCGGCGTCCTCGAGGGCGCAGGCGCAGAGGTGATTGACACGGACTCTGGCGATCAGGTGGATCTCGATCAACTCCTCCTGGTTCTGGGCGAACGAGAGATCACATCGGTCCTCGTTGAGGGCGGTTCACACCTGCTTGGCTCACTCTTCGATGGCGGGATTGTCGACAAAGTCGTCGCGGTCATCGCACCCGTCATCATCGGAGGGAACGACGCACTAGGCCCGGTAGGTGGCAGCGGCGCGCACACCATCCCCGACGCCTTGCGCCTCACGCAGGTAACCTACCAAGAGGTGGACGGCGACATCATCGTCACCGGCTACCCAGTCGAGCGCACCCCTAACTGGATCATGGAGAAATAGTCGAGTGTTCACCGGCATCATCGAAGAAATGGGCAACGTCGCCGAGATATCCAGTCATCGATTGGTTGTTCATGCGCAGATCACACTCGATGGAGTCGTACTCGGCGACTCCATCGCCGTCAACGGCACCTGCCTCACGGTCGTCGAGATCACCAGCGACTCCTTCGCCATGGACCTCTCCCAGGAGACGCTTGACCGCACAGCCCTCGGCACCCTAGTCGTAGGCAGCCCCGTCGATCTAGAGCGGGCCCTGACCCCCGCCTCCCGCATGGGTGGCCACTTCGTCCAGGGCCACATCGATGGCGTCGGCACCGTCACCGCCATAAGCGGCACGCCCGAAGCCCGCGTCATGTCGATTCAGGCGCTGGACGACATTGCCCGTTACATCGTAGAAAAAGGCTTCATCACCGTCGAAGGCATAAGCCTCACCGTCACGAGGGTCATCGATTCAACCTTCTCTATCGCCGTGATACCGTATACATGGGAACACACCGTGCTAAGCTCAAAAGTTATCGGCGACGCCGTCAACCTAGAGGTCGACATCGTCGCGAAATACGTCGAGCGACTGCTCCCGGAGAGGTAAGACCTAGTGCTAGCGCCCATCGAAGAAGCCGTTGAGGACATCAAAAACGGCAAGATCGTCATCGTTGTCGATGACGAGGACCGCGAAAACGAAGGCGACTTCGTTTTGGCAGCCGAGTTCACCACTCCTGCCGCCATCAACTTCATGGCAACTTACGGGCGCGGCCTGATCTGCGTGCCTATGCGCGCCGACCGGCTCGCGCAACTCGGCCTCGATATGATGGTCGGCCGCAACACCGCACGCCACGAGACCGCATTCACCGTCTCCGTCGATATCGCCAACGGCGGCACGGGGATCTCGGCAGCCGACCGCGCAGACACCGTCCTCGCGCTCGTGGATCCCGACACGCACGCAGAAGACCTCGCCCGCCCGGGCCATATGTTTCCCCTGCGCGCCCAGGACGGCGGTGTACTGGTCCGCGCCGGGCAAACCGAAGCCTCCGTCGATCTCGCGCGGCTGGCCGGCCTCACCGAAGCGGGCGTCGTCTGCGAGATCATGAACGACGACGGCACCATGGCCCGCATGCCCGACCTTGAGATCGTCGCCAAAACGCACAGCCTCAAGATCGTGAGCGTCGCCCAGATCATTGCCTACCGGCTCGAGCACGAACGCCTCGTCGAGCGCATAGCTGAGGCTCGCCTCCCTACAACCTTCGGCGATGCCGCCGTCGTATCTTTCCAGTCCTCCGTCGATGCCACCGAGCACGTCGCCCTCGTCTTCGGCGACGTCCACACCGAAGACCCCGTACTCATCCGTGTCCACAGCGAATGCCTGACAGGCGACGTGTTCGGCAGCCTCCGGTGCGACTGCGGCCTCCAGCGCGACATGGCCATCAAAGCCATCGCTGAAGAGGGCCGAGGCGTCTTCCTCTACATGCGCCAGGAAGGACGCGGAATCGGCCTCCACAACAAGATCCGTGCCTACGCCCTCCAAGACGACGGCGCCGACACCGTCGAAGCCAACGCTCAGCTGGGCTTCCCCCCTGATCTTCGGCACTACGGCATCGGCGCCCAGATCCTGGTCAACCTCGGCGTCAGGAACATGCGACTCCTCACCAACAACCCAACCAAAGTTGTCGGTCTGGAGAGCTACGGGCTCCACCTCGCCGAACGCGTGCCTCTCATCGTCGAAAGCAATCCCGAAAACGTCCATTACCTCGAAACCAAGCGCGACAAGCTCGGCCACCTCTTCGACTCCCTCGACGCAACATCCGGCACCCAGTCCACTGCGTAGACCGACCTCCGCCTAGGCGCTCACCGCTCCGCCCGCTAGAATGACCGCATGGCACGCGAGCTTTCAGGAAACATCGATGGCACCGGACTCCGGATCGGCATTCTCGTAGCACAGTTCAACGAAGCGATCACCTCGCGCCTCCTCGAAGGCACCCGCGACGCGCTGACCCGCCACGGGGTTCGCGAAGACGCCATAACCATCGTCTCCGTGCCCGGCTCTTTGGAGTTGCCGCAGGCAGCCCAGCGCATGGCGCGCTCCGGCGAATGGGACGCCCTCGTCACCCTCGGCTGCGTCATCAAGGGAGAGACCGCCCATTTTGACTACGTCTCCGCCGAATCCGCACGCGGTATCGCCGACGTCGCCCGAGCCTTCGACATCCCTGTCACGTTCGGCGTCCTCACCACCTACGACACCGATCAAGCGATGGCCCGTTCCGGGGGCGCCCTGGGCAACCGCGGCTTCGACTGCGCCCTCGCCGCCATCAAGATGGCCACCCTCAACCGCCAGATCGATCAAGCAACCAGCAAAGAGTTGACCAGATGAGCACCCAAGAGCAGCTGACCGAGGACCTCAAAGCCGCCATGAAGAGCGGTGACACCATCACCAAAGACACCATCCGCATGATCAAGGCGGTCATCCAGAACGCCTCCATCGCCGCCAAGGGTGCCCAGCTCGACGACACTGGCGTCAACGAAGTCCTCGCCAAGATGGCAAAGCAGTACCGCGACTCCATCACCACCTATCGAGACGCCAACCGTGAAGACCTCGTCGCGGCGGAAGAACGCGAGCTCGCCGTCCTCATGCGCTACGTCCCCGAGCAGATGAGCGCAGACGACGTCCGCGCCATCGTCGAGGCGGTCGTCGCCGAGGTCGGCGCAACCGGCCCAGGCGACAAGGGCAAGGTCATGGGCAAGCTCATGCCCCATGTCAAAGGCAAAGCGGACGGCTCCGTCGTCAACGCAGTCGTCACCGAGATCCTCACGTCCCTCGCCTCCTAGTCCCACTACGGTCACTTAGTCGTTTCAGTCAGCCAATTCCCCAAGAGAGAACCCTGAAGATGCCCTCACGCTTCGCCATCGTCGTCTTCCCTGGCACCTGGAGCGACGTCGACTGGCATCACGCCATCACCGGCGTCCTCGGCGCCGAGGCCGAATACGTCTTCCACAAGCAGACCGACCTCACAGGCTTCGACGCCGTCGTCCTTCCTGGCGGGTTCTCCTACGGCGATTACCTCAGGCCAGGCGCCATCGCCCACCTATCACCGGTCATGCGCTCCGTCATCGACTTCGCGTCCGCCGGTGGTCCGGTCATCGGCAGTTGCAACGGCTTCCAGGTCCTCTGCGAATCCGGCCTCCTACCAGGCGCACTCATGCGCAACCAGAGCCTTCAATTCCGGTGTCACCCCCAGCACCTGTTGGTCGAACGAGCATCAGCGCCTTTCACATCTCTCACTAAAGCAGGTGAGGTGATATCTATTCCCGTTTCCCATGGCGACGGGAACTACTACGCCGACCCTGACACCCTCAACCGCATGGAAGCAAACGGCCAGATCGCCTTCCGCTACTGCGACGCCACCGGCGCCGTAACCGAGGCGGCGAACCCCAACGGTTCGCTCCACAACATCGCCGGCGTCACCAGCGTGGCAGGCAACGTCATGGGCCTCATGCCCCACCCTGAACGCGTGGTCGAGCCCGAGCTTGGTGGCACCGACGGGCTGCTGTTCCTCCGATCCATGCTCGAATCACTCCACGAGCGCGTAGGCTAGCCTCGTGGAGCTAGGCATAGTCCTCACGCTCCTCGCGGCCTTCGGCTGGGGCGCGGGCGACGTCTTCGCACGCAAGGCCATGTTCAGTGCCAGCCCCACAACCGTCCTCGCGTCCATGATCGCCCTCTCCGCCGTTTCGCTCGGTATCGTCGGTCTCTTCCTCGAAGGGGCCGCCGCATTCGGCGCAATAGGCCTTCGCTTCTTGTGCCTCGTGCTCATCATGGCTGCGCTCACCTGGGTCACGGGCAACCTCCTCTACTTCCACGGCATGAAGCGCGCTGGCGTCATAATTGCCGCGCCCATCCTTGGTGCCGCTCCGTTGCCCGCCATCGGCCTCGCCATCATCTTCGGCAACGAGCGACCAAACGCATGGGTACTGCTCGGCGCCATCTCGATCGTCCTAGGCGTGGCTATCCTCGTAACCGACCGCAATCAGGTGCTTCGATGAGCGAGCACACCATTGGCCACGCGGAACACAGCCAAGTCACCAGCGGGATCATCCTCACTGTCCTCTCTGGATTCTCCTTCGCCTTCACCGGGTTCGTCGCCAACAACCTCGTCGACACTGGCCATCCGGGCGTCATCGTCGGCTTCTACGAAAGCCTGTTCGGTCTGGTCCTCGTCCTCGCGGTCAACGTTCGCCAGATGCGCGGCAAGCCGCAGGCAACACGCCCAGCGTTGATGTGGATCGCGCTCGCTGCAGCCGGATTCGCCACAGCCTTCGGCAGCTTCTACACCGCCCTCAGCCGCATCGATTACAGCGTCGGCGCGCCCGTCCTCGGCGCCGTCCCCATGGTCTCCTACGTCGTCGTCCTTTTCGTCTTGCGCGGACAAGAACACATCACACCAAGGGCTCTGCTCGGCGCAACACTCGTCGTCGTTGGAGTCGGTATCATCGGGGCAACCAACTAATGCCAGTCAGCCAAGAAACCCTCGACACCATCGCCCTCACCAGGGCCGAATATGACCTCATCGTCGAAAAGCTTGACCGAGAGCCCAACGAGGTTGAGCTCGGCCTCTTCGGTGCGCTCTGGAGCGAGCACTGCGGCTACAAGCACTCCAAGCCCCTACTTGGCCTGTTCCCCACCACCGGCAGCGCAGTACGCGTGGAAGCCGGTCAGGAGAACGCGGGGGTCGTCGACATCGGCGACGGACTGAGCGTCGTCTTCAAGGCCGAGTCCCACAATCATCCCTCAGCCGTCGAGCCCTACCAGGGCGCAGCCACTGGCGTCGGCGGCATCATCCGTGACATCCTCGCCATGGGCGCACGACCCATCGCGCTCCTCAACTCACTACGTTTCGGGCACCTGGACGACGCGCACAATCGTTTCCTCCTCGACGGCGTCGTACGCGGCATATCGGGCTATGGCAACTGCATCGGCATACCCGATGTCGGAGGCGAGATCGTCTTCGCCGACGCCTACGCAGGAAACCCCCTCGTCAACGCCATGTGCATCGGCCTCTTGCGCGACGGTGAGCTCATGTCGGCGGCCGCCTCCACGCCTGGCAGCGTGCTCCTCGCCGTCGGCTCAGCCACTGGCCGCGATGGCATCCATGGCGCATCAGGTCTCGCCTCCCGCACGTTCGGAGGCGGCGACCACGACGCCGAGATGCGCCCCACCGTGCAGGTGGGCGACCCGTTCCTAGAGAAAGTGCTTGTCGAAGCCTGTCTCGAGGCCGCCAAAAGTGGTCACCTGGAAGGCCTGCAAGACATGGGTGCCGCAGGTCTCACCAGCTCCGCCATTGAGTGCGCCGAGCGTGGCGGCACAGGTCTTGAGATCAACGTCGACGCGGTTCCTCGCCGCGAGGAAGGCATGACCGCCTATGACGTCATGCTGTCGGAGTCCCAGGAGCGCATGCTCCTCATCGTCAAAGAAGGCCACGAAGGCCCTGTGTCCGAGATCTTCGAGCGCTGGGACCTCCACGTCAGCAACATCGGCACCGTCACCGACGACGGAATCGCGCGCATCTTCGAGCACGGAAAGCCCGTCGCCGAAGTCAGCGTCGAAACCCTCGTCGGCGCCCCGCGCTACCGACCCAGCGGATCGCGCCCTGCCTACCTCGACGCTCTCCACGCACAACCGCTTCCCCCCGAACCCAACCCCATCATGGCGGGCCAGCTGCTCGTTAACCTCCTCGGCTCCCCCAACATCGCATCGCGGCGCTCCGTCTACCGGCAGTACGACCACGAGGTGCAGACCAATACCCTGGCCAAGCCCGGGGCCGGCGACGCCGCCATTGTCCGCATTCGTGGCACGAAGAAAGCCATCGCCATCGCCATCGACGGCAACGGTCGCCACGCCTACCTGGAGCCGTTCGCCGGTGGAGCCATGGCGGTTGCCGAAGCTTGCCGCAACGTCGTTTGCGCGGGCGGAACGCCCCTCGCCATCACCGACTGCCTCAACTTCGGTGATCCCACCAAACCCGAGATCTACTACCAGCTTGAGGAATCCATCAAAGGCATGTCCGCTGCATGCGAAGCCCTCGGCGTACCCGTCATCAGCGGCAACGTATCCCTCTTCAACGAATCGGCAGGCGAGGCCATCTACCCCACGCCCGTCGTCGGCGCCGTCGGCCTGCTGGAAGACGCCACGACGAAGCTGACTGCCGGGTTCACAGACGCAGGCGACGTTGTGCTCCTGTTGGGCGACCCAGCCACCGGCCTCGCAGGCAGCGAATACCTGGCCCACGAGTACGACCAGATCTCCGGGCAGCCGACCATCAATCTCGCAGCAGAGACCAGCCTTCAGAAGCTCGTCGTCGCTCTCGCCAACGACCGCCTACTGCACTCGGCCCACGATTGCGCGGATGGCGGCCTCGGCGTTGCCATCGCGGAAAGCGCGATCATCGGCGCGCAGGGTTTCACGGGCAGCGTCCCATCTGCTGATCGCTGGGACGCTTCACTCTTCGGCGAATCACCCTCCCGCATCGTCATAAGCTGCGCCCCAAGCGACGCCGAGTCCATCTCCGAGCGCGCGGCAGCATCCGGCGTCCCCGCCACACGATTGGGAACTGTAGGCGGTGACCACTTCGCCATCGACGGCCTCCTCGACCTACCGCTCGCCGACGCGATCGACGCCCACGCCAACGGCCTCGATCGCGCCCTCGGGGCGGTCTAAGTCACCGCCAAACGATACTGCCGTCAGGCCATTGGCCAGCCAGCCACACTAGGAGTTCCGCATGGCCGACATCAACCACATGTTCGAGGTCTACCCGCGGGACCCCAAAGCTACCGTCCCCTACGGGTTTCGCGTCAACGACATGATCTACGCCGGGTCCATCCCAGGCACACATCCCGCATCGGGCGAAGCGGTGGGCGACGCGCCAGCCCAAATGGAGGAAGCCCTCAAGCACGTCAAAACTCTCGTCGAGAAGGGTGGGGCTAGCCTCGACAACGTCGCTCGCTGCGTCGGCTACGTCACGAACCCGGACGACCGGCTCGCAGTCTACGCACCATGGGATGAGGTCTTCCCCGACCCCAACGACAGACCCGCCTTCAAAGTCCTCACCACCGCACTCCCACCCGGTCACCTCGCGCATATCGATGTACTCGCCCTTGTCGGCGAGCGACGCACCCGGATAGATATCCCCCACGTCCCCGCCCGTGACCCCTCGGTAAAGATCGGCAACTGGCTCTTCACATCCCGCTGCCACGGGCTCAGCCAGATCGACGGCCAGCTCGTGGATGGCGGGTTGGAACCCCAAACCCACCAGACCATCGACAACCTCATAACGCTCGTAGATCTGGCATGTGGCACGTCCGAAGACATTACGCAGGTCACCATGTTTGGTCGCGACGATGCCTACATGGACACTGCCAAGTGCATCTTCGAGAAACGCTTCCCCGACGCGGCTACCCGGCCGGAGCTTCACCAGGTCGTCGCCTTTATCACCGCCCGGTTCGAGATCTCTATCGAAATGATGGCGCGCCTCAAGGAGCCCGCCGCATGAGTACCAACGAGTCATTCCAGGAGATCTACCTCTGCCCCGCCCATAGAAACATTGTCGCAGGCGTGCTGATCGGCAGCGTAGCCATCGCGCCCGCGCTGAAACCCATCGACGCCTGCACCGGCGCCATCGTCCCCGGTGGGCTCGCCGAGCAGGCCCGAGCATCGTTGGTGAACCTAGATCTGTTTCTCGACGCCGCAGGCCTCGATCGCGGTAACGTCGCGCGGGTAACCTTCTTCATCCAAAACCTCACCTACCGCGAAGCCATGAATCCCGTCTGGGAGGAGTGGTACCCCGACCCGCAAGACCGCGCACCGCACAAGTACGTCGAGGCCAACCTCCCTCAAGGCACCCTCGTCGTTGCTCAGGCGGTGGCCGTCGCCGCGAGCGGGCTTTCGGACTGACGCGCAGGTGTGCGTTCGACCCGCATCTCAACCAAAGATCGGTCATCTCCCTCTTGCGAAGTATCCCCCATCTCCCTCGATAATCTGCGCATAGGGTTCAGATTACCCCTGCGATGCAAATTCGCCCCCGTTGGCGCGAGGGTTGGGGTATCATAGGTTGCGGCTTTTTCGCCACACCATCTACTGCCGCGCATTACCGTGCGCAGCTCTATTCGGAGAGAGGGACGAGTTATGAAGGTCATCTTCCTAGAAGATGTCGCTGGCACCGCTGATGCTGGCGAAATTAAAGAAGTAAAGAACGGCTTCGCACGGAACCATCTGCTGCCGAAGCATCTGGCTGCGCCAGCCACGCAGGATCAGCTCCAGCGCGTCAAGGCCATCGAAAGGGCCGCACAAGCCAACCGCATGAAGTTCTCCCAGGAGTGGACCTCGGTCGCTGACGCCATGAATGGCCTGTCCGTTACCGTCGAAGTCCGCGTCGGGCCCAGTGGCCGTCTGTTCGGTGCCGTCACTGGACGACACATCGCCGAAAAGCTCACCGAGGCCACCGGTCGTGATATCGACCACCGCCAGGTGCTGCTTGGCGAGGCCATCCACGAGCCTGGCGACTACCCGATCTCAGTCCGCCTTTACCGCGAGGTTCACGCCGACGTCATGGTTTCGGTCGTCCCCGAGGGCTACACCCCGGAAGAGGCCGCCGCACTTGCAGCCGTCGTAGCAGAAGAGCGCGCCGAATTCGAAGCCGGCGAGGCCGGTGAGGCTGCCGAAGCCAATGATGACGCCGCTCCAGCCGAAGCATCAGTAGAGGAAGAGACCGAAGGGGCCTAGCGCGCTAGGCCCTGCATCAGGGCAAAAGCGGGGGACAACCAAGGCATGTACGCAGAAAAACTCCCCCCACATGATCCCGACGCCGAAGAGGCCGTCGTCGGGTCCCTGCTCATTGATGGCGAGTCGATCAACAAGATTTCTCCGTTGGTCAAGCCTGAGGACTTTTACCGCGAGCGCAATCGGTGGTGCTTCGAAGCTTGCCAGTCCCTGTACCGCCGCGGCGAATCCATCGATCAGATCTCAGTCGCTCGCGAACTGTCCCTACACGAGCGCCTGAATGAGGTAGGCGGCCCCGCCTACCTCAGCCACATGGTGGCCGCCGTCCCTACCTCCGTCCACATCGAGCACTTCGCCCGCATCGTCAATCAGACAGCCACCATGCGGCGCCTGATTCAGGTCGCGGGCGAGATCGCCGCAATCGGCTATGCCGATTCACCCGACGTTGAAATTTCCATGCAGCAAGCGGAAGAGCTTCTCTTCCAAGTGCGCAACACTCACACCGTCCGCGACTTCGTCACCATCCGCGAAGTCCTGGACCAATACCTCGAAAACACCGCGGGCCTCGACCCCATGGACCGTGGAGCGGCGCCCATCCCCACTGGCTTCGCCGACCTCGACAGCGCCCTCGGACGCCTCCAGCGTGGCGACCTCATCATCCTCGCCGCACGTCCCTCCCTCGGCAAGTCGTCCCTCGCCATGAACATCGCGCGCAACGCCGCTGGCCAAGGTGCCGTCGCCGCCGTCTTCAGCCTCGAGATGAGCCGCGAGCAGCTGGCCCTCCGCCTGCTCTCAGCAGAAGCTGAAGTCGACAGCCACCTGCTGCGCCTCGGCCTCCTCGGCGAAACCGCGACCCACCGTGTCATGACCTCCATTGGTGAGCTTTCGGACCTCGGAATCTACATGGACGACTCGCCAGTGCAGACCGTCCTCGACATGCGTAGCAAGGTGCGGCGCCTCCACACCGACCGTGGCGTCGACCTGCTCATCGTTGACTATCTCCAGCTCATCGCCGGCCGCTCCGACAGTCGCGGCGAGAACCGCGTCCAGGAGCTTAGCGAGATCACGCGCCAACTCAAAGCGCTCGCGCGTGACCTCAACGTCCCCGTCATCGCCCTGTCCCAGCTGAGCCGCTCCATCGAGCAACGCCCCGACCACTACCCCCAGCTCTCCGACCTGCGTGAATCAGGGAGCATCGAGCAGGACGCCGACGTCGTCGCGTTCATCCATCGCGAGGACAAGTACTACACTGAAGACCAATGGGCGGAGCGCAATCCCACGGAGCAGTACCCTGAAAACCTAGCCAAACTCATCATCGCCAAAAACCGCCACGGGCCCACCAGCACTATCCACCTTTACTTCCGAGGCAACTTCATGCGCTTCGAGAATCTCGCCACCGAATACTCGGGCGTCTAGCCATGCCCATGTTCGACGGCTTCCCTAAGGGGACAAAAGCACTCCCCGTGCCCAGTCCGTTCCTCAGCTCTCTGCTGGCCGACATCGACGACATCGCCGAGCTCAAGTGCACCCTGCGCTTCCTCTGGCACGCCTCGCAAGTCAGCGGCGCACCCAAGTGGGTGGACGCAACGTCGCTCCTGTCCGACGCCATTCTCACAACTGCCGTCGGCTCCCAGGACGCCATCCGCCAAGCGCTCACCGACGCCGTCGGCCGAGGCACGTTGGTCGAAACCAACGGGCGCTACCTCCTGAACACGCCGCAGAACGCCCAAGTAGTAGCCGGAACAGCGCCCGCACCCGGCATCGCGCCCGAGCCCGTCTTGGCGCAACAAGCCAACATCTACGCCCTCTACGAAGCCAACATTGGCCTCCTTACGCCGATGGTCGCTGATCAATTACGGGACGCCGAACAGACCTATCCCGTAGAGTGGGTAGAGGCCGCCATCAGAGAAGCAACCGAACGGAACGCCCGCAACTGGCGCTACATTTCGACCATCCTCGAACGATGGGCAACCGACGGCCCCAACACCGGCGGGCCTGATACTGACAGAAGGCAAAGGACAAGTAAGAGTGGAGAGCCTGGGAGACATTCTCAAACGGCTTCAGCAGCAGAGTATCTCCGCCGGAGACGAACTGCCGGCTGAATGGCTCGAGGCTGCCGATGCGGCCTCCAACGAGCCCATATGCCCCATCTGCCGTGGAGCAGGCTGGGTTCGGCACGACGTGCCCACGACCCACCATGACTTCGGACGTGCATTTTCCTGTGTCTGCCAGCGCGACGCCGACGATAACCAAGTGCTAGCGAGACTCCATCGTTTCAGCAACATGGGTATGCTCGCCGCCGTCTCCTTAGACAACAGCGACCCCCAGGGCCTCGCCGTCACCGCAGAGGGACGTGCCCGGTTCGCCACCGCCCTCGCCGCAGCCCAGGCCTACGCCGAGGCGCCCCACGGAACGCTCTTGCTCTCGGGCGGCTCAGGCACCGGCAAGACCCACCTCGCCGCCGCCGTCGCCAACCTCCTTATGGTCAAGGGCCAGCCTGTTTTCTTCGCCTTCGTCCCTGACCTCCTCGATCACCTCCGCTCCTCCTACGGGCCCGAGAACGGCCTCACTTACGACGAGCTCTTCGAGCAGGTCAAGAACATCCCCGTCCTCGTCCTAGACGACCTCGGAAATCACAGCGGCACCCCCTGGGCGGAGGAAAAGCTCTATCAGGTACTCAACCACCGCTACCTCACCGGCCTGCCCACCATCATCACCACCGGTACAGCAGTCGACCGCCTAGATGGGCGCCTGCAGAGCCGCTTGCTCGACCCGCGCACCTCCCAGGTCATCGACCTCGGTGGAGGCACACGTAGCGGCGTCACCGGCGTCGGCGCCGTCGAGCCTGAGCTCCTCAAGCAAATGACTTTTGATGCATTCGACCAAGCGGGCCGGGGCTCCGACGCACAGGGTCGCCAGACCCTCCAGGCCGCCTCCACCTTCGCCCGAGCATTCGCCGAGCACCCTGAGGGCTGGCTCGTCCTCGTCGGCGACTCTGGATGTGGCAAGACTCACCTCGCCATCGCCATCGCCAACGAACGCCTCAGGCGCGGTGAAGAGGTCTTCTTCGCCTTCGTCCCCGACCTCCTGGATCACCTACGCTATACGTTCAGCCCCGACTCCCGGATCACCTACGACGAACTCTTCGATCGCATCAAGCAGACCTCGCTCCTGATCCTCGACGACCTCGGCTCGCAGACGTCATCGGCATGGGCCAACGAAAAGCTCTACCAGGTCATCGTCCACCGCCACAACGCCAAGTTGCCCACTATCATCACCACGCGCGCCATCCCCACCGGCTCGCAGGACCCCATCGCATCGCGCCTGGCCGACGCCCGACTCGTCACCGTCGTCCCCATACTCGCCCCGGACTACCGCCAGCAGGGCAACGGACGCGCCGAACGCTCCAGGGAGCAACGCACCCGATGACCGAAGCCTACTTCGCGCACGGCAGATCCTTGGACGACGGCTCCTGCGACTTCTGTGGCATCGTCTCCGGCCGCGAAGAGCGCACAATCCGCTACGAGGACGACGACCTCATGGTATTCAGGAACAAGCTCACCTGGATCCCCGTCATGCTGCTCGTCGTACCCAAGGTCCATATGACCCAGCAGGAGTTCTGGCGCTCACCGCTCTTCTCCCGGGCCGCAGCACTCGCAGTGGACATTGGCCAAGAGGACGCGCCAGAAGGCTTCCGATTCGTCTCCAACTTCGGTGAGCAAGCCGCCCAGACCCAAGCCCATGCCCACCTCCACGTCCTCGGCGGAGGCGAAATGGGCATCTACATGGACTTCCCCCGTAAAGGCGACTACTGGCTCAGGCGATTCGGCTACACCGAATGGGACTCCGACCGCCAGCGGCGCCGCGAAGGAGAGCGCAAGCAGCGCGAGACCCAGGCGCAGGACAACCAGCGGTGATGAATATCCTGCTCGTGGGTGCTGGCGGATTCATCGGCGCCGTCGCCCGCTATGGCATCGTCGTCGGCGCGGACAAACTCATCAGCCCCTCATTCCCCTGGGGTGTACTCACCGCAAACATCTTCGGATCGCTGCTCATCGGAGTCCTTGCCGGGATCGCCGACGGCCGACACGTCTTCAGCAATGAAGCACGCCTCTTCCTGTTCATCGGCGCCCTCGGCGGGTTCACCACCTTCTCATCGATCACCAACGACACCATGGCCCTCGTTCGCAGCTCCAACTATGGCGCAGCCCTCGGCAACATCGCCCTATCGCTCATCCTCGGCCTCTCCGCCGTCGCCATCGGCTACGCCATCGCCAAACCCGCCGCCTAGGGCCAGCCTCTTCCTACTTCTCGCTCTCGCCGCCATGGCTGCTCCAAAGATCACCCGCATGGCAAAACTGATCCACCGATACGAGCATTGGTTGGTGCCTGCCGAGGCGCTGGCGAGCGTCATCGCTCTCGCGGGCATAAGCATCGACGGGCTCGCGGCGATACCCCTCGTCTTGGTAACATAGCGCTGCGACCCCCTGACCCGGAGCGACCCACATGACCACCACCCCACGGCTCACACCATTGCGCTACGACCCCACCGAACTCGACCGCAAATGGCAGCAGCGCTGGGCCGATCAGAACCTTCACCATGTCAACGATGACGACCCACGTCAGAAGTGGTTCGCCCTCACCATGTACCCCTACCCATCCGGCGACCTCCACGTGGGCCACTGGTACGCCATGGCCCCGTCCGACGCCCACGCACGCTTCATGCGCATGAAGGGCTACAACGTCATGCACCCCATGGGGTTCGACGCCTTCGGCCTGCCCGCCGAGAACGCCGCGATCACCCGCGGCATCCACCCCCACACCTGGACCATGGCCAACATCGAGCGCATGCGTGGCCAACTCCGGTCCATGGGTACTCTCTACGACTGGGACCGCGAGGTCGTCACCTGCCTGCCGGAGTACTACCGATGGAACCAATGGTTCTTCCTCCAGTTCTACAAGAAAGGTCTCGCCTACCGCGCCTCCGCCCCCGTCAACTGGTGTCCCACCTGCCAGACCGTCCTCGCCAACGAGCAGGTCGTCGACGGTAAGTGCGAGCGTACGGATGACATCGTCATCAGACGCCAGATGGACCAGTGGTTCCTCGGTATCACCCAGTATGCCGAAGAGCTATTGGACTTCTCCAACGTGATCGAGTGGCCCGAGCGCATCAAGATCATGCAGACCAACTGGATCGGCCGCAGCGAAGGTGTCCAGGTCTCGTTCGACATTTCCAACCTTGGCCTCGACGACCAGGAGATCCGTACCTTCACCACACGCATCGACACCATCTTCGGCGTCACGTTCGTGGTCCTCGCACCTGAGCACCCGCTCGTTGAGCAGCTCACCACTCCCGACCAGCACGACGCCGTCCACGCCTACGTCCAGCAGGCCCGAGAGGCGTCCGAGATCGACCGCCTCTCCACCGAGCGCGAAAAGACCGGCGTTTTCACCGGCGCCTACGCCACCAACCGACTCAACGACGAAAAGATCCAGGTGTGGGTCGGCGACTACGTGCTCGCCTCCTACGGCACCGGCGCCGTCATGGGCGTCCCCGCCCACGACCAACGTGATTTCGAGTTCGCCACGAAGTACGGCCTCGACATCCGTGTCGTCATTGCTCCCCCCAACTACAACGGCCAGCCATTCACCGAAGCATACGTCGACAAGGGCATGGGCTCGCAGGTGAACTCAGGCCAGTTCGACGGCACGCCCAACGACGCCGGCTACAAAGCCATCGCCGAGCACATCGAGGCCCAGCATTGGGGCACGCGCACGATCACCTACCGCATGCGCGACTGGCTCGTATCGCGTCAGCGCTACTGGGGCACGCCCATCCCCATCGTGTACTGCGAACAGTGCGGCACCCAGCCCGTCCCCGAAGACCAACTCCCCGTCGTCCTACCCGAGGACGCCGAGTTCAAACCCACCGGCGAATCGCCTCTCAAGTACAACGAAGGATTCCTCCACACCACGTGCCCCCACTGTGACGGCCCCGCCACCCGCGAGACCGACACCATGGACACCTTCGTGGACTCGTCCTGGTACCAATTCCGCTACCCCAGCCCTCGTTTCGACGAGGGCCCGTTCGACAAGACGAAGGTGGCCCATTGGGCACCCGTGGACCAGTACACCGGTGGTGCCGAGCACGCCGTCATGCATCTGCTCTACGCACGCTTCTTCACCAAAGCCATCCGGGACTTGGACCTCATCGATTTCGGCGAGCCTTTTCTTCGGCTCTTCAACCAGGGCACCGTCATACACGGTGGCCAAAAGATGAGCAAGAGCCGCGGCAACGTCGTCGCCCCCGACCTCTACGTCAGCGACCTCGGCGCGGATATCGTCCGCCTCTATCTCATGTTCATGGGGCCCTGGGAAGGCGGCGGCGACTGGTCCGACTCGGGCATCAACGGCGTCGCCCGCTGGGTCAATCGCGCCTGGGATCTCTGCCTCGCGCCCACCAACGCCCTACCTGAATCTGACGGCTCAAGCGACCGCGATATCGTACGGCTCACGCACCACACCATCCGGCGCGTCATCCAAGACGTCGAGCGCTTCAAGTACAACACCGCCATCTCCGCCATGATGGAGATGACCAACCATCTCGCCCCCATCCACCAAGCCGGCACGGTCTCCCGGGCCGTCTGGGAAGACGCGATCGGCAACCTCCTGCTGCTCCTCGCCCCCATGGCCCCACACATCACCGAAGAGATGTGGGAGCGCACCGGCCACACCGGCAGCATCCACGCCCAACCACTCCCAGCCTGGGACGACAGCCTCGCCGCCATCGACGAAGCGACCCTCATCGTCCAAGTCAACGGCAAGCTCCGCGACAAGATCGCCGTCCCCGCCGACATCACCGAAGACGCCGCCAAACAAACCGCCCTCGACTCCCCCCGCCTCACCCCCTACACCAAAGGAAAAACCGTCGACAAAGTCGTCTTCGTCCCCAGCCGCTACCTCGTCTCCGTCGTCGTGAAGGGCTGACAGATACCCAATTCGGCCGGAAGCTAACTTCCGCTCATCGAGACTCGCAGAGCCAAGTCCATCATGTGCAAATCGGTGGGAGCGCCCTTCCTATGAAGAATCCAACTACTTTTCACGCCTGAAGGCCAGCGCCCATCGCACGCCAAAAGAAGCCAAACGCGACTCCAGCGTTGCCGCGGCCGTTCATTCGGGCGTCACTCAGCGCCATCCGTGAACAATCTGATACCGTCCCGCCCACCACCTGACCACGATCCGCGCCGCCCAACTCCATCCGAGCCGCCACCGAGGACTACCGCCATGACCGACACCCTGCACACCAGCTCGTTTAGCCGCACCGCCATCCACGACCACGCCGTCGAACGGGGTTTCTACGCAGCCGAGGATCTGGAGGTCGAGGTCGACATCACCCAGGCCTCAAAGACCCAGATGGCGCAGCTATGCGCCGGCGTGTGGGATCTCGTATCCACCAACTTCGACAACGTCCTCTACTGGAGCGAGGACCACGGCGTCGATCTCCTGGTCATCTCCGCCGTCGAGTCGGTCCCACGCCAGGACCTCGTTGTCCGGCCAGAGATCAAGTCGTACGACGACTTACGCGGCAAGGTCATCGCTGTCGACGCCGCCGAAAGCGGGTACGTCACTCCCCTCAGGATGCTGCTCACCGATGCTGGCCTCAAGGAAAACGACGATTACACCCTCACCGAATTCGGTGCGACCAACCAGCGCGTCGACGCCATGGCCGCAGGCGAAGCCTTCGGAGCCATGGTCAGCGAAGGCCGCCCGCTCGAATGTGGCATGTGGGTGCTGGATGCCATCGGCAGGCTTTTCACCCATTACGCCAGCGTCATCGTCGCCCGTCACGAGTGGGCCGAAGCCAACGAAGGGCTCGTACGCCGCTACCTGAACGCGCACCTTGCTGCCAGCGCATCCCTCAGTGGTTCCAAGAACTTCTCTTTCGCCTGGGATGGCCTTCGCGAGATGATGGAGATGCGCGCCAAGGTCGGCTTCCTCCGTGGGCCGGTCGACCCCAAGCGCTTCGCTACCGAGAAGTTCCTCCGGCTGTTCATCCCAGACTAGCTACTCCGGCCGAGCCAACAGCGCGATCGCCCGAGGGTAAGGCCGCGCCTCATGGACAACCAGGAAGCGAGCCTCATCAAAGATCCACCGCCAGTCAGCCTCCGTGTACTTGTTGTGGATTGAGAACAACTCCAGCGCCCTGGGGTAGCGGGCCTCCACCGGATCGCCCGCCTCCTTCTCCCGATATTCGATGTACTCCCGGAACCCGACCCGCACCCAGTCGTACAGCAGGAACAACCCACCCGGCGCCAGCACCCGCCGTACCTCCTTGAGGAACGCGAACGGATCCACGAACGTGTGCATCACCGCCGCTATCGTCAGCAGATCGACCGACCCGTCCGCCAGCGGCAACGTCCCCGCCACATCGCCGCTCTCGAACGTTGGCGTCGCACCAGCGTACGTCAGTGACCGCGCATGCCTCAGCATGTCGTCGCCACGATCGATCCCGATCAACGTCGCCTCCGGCAACCGCTCGCTCACGTCCCGCAGGTACAGACCCGGCCCGCACCCCAGGTCAGTCAACACCGCCCCAGCCGGCAGCAACGGCTCAACCTCAGCCGCGAAGAACGCCCAGAAATCCTCGTTGAACCGAACGTAGTACCGCTCCAACTGTCGGGCTAGCGCCCTGTCACCACGCTGAGTCATCCCTACTCCTTGTTCCAGCGAGGCGCCCGCTCAGCGAACACCTCGCCCGCGCACCGCAATCCGTTCAACGCGCGCGGCAGCCCTACATACGAGATGCACTGAACGAACATCTCCGCGACCTCCTCCGTCGACCAACCCGCGTTCAGCGAATAGCCGACGTAGGACTTGATCTGCGGCTCCACGCCCAACGCCGTCAGCATCCCGATTGTCACCGCGCAACGCGTCTTGATATCCAGCTGCTCGCGGCCCCAGATCTCGCCGAAGTTGATGCCCAGAGCGTAGTCCTCAAGCTCCGGCACCAGATCGAACCCGGCGGAGTTCGACGCGCTCCGAGGAGTGGCGCTCTTGCTCAGCACCTCGCGGACGCGACGCCCCTTCTCTTTGCTCTCTTCCGAAATGATCATATATCCCCTCCCGCCTAGTGAATCAGCTGCGCGTCATGATACCCGCCGCCGTGTCCACAGATTCCGCCACCCCAACCTGCGACCGAGACCATGCTCTTCAAGTTGGCATCTCAACCGAGAGCGATTTATGCTACCGCCGCGCGGGCCACACCACAGCCCGACGACCGGGGTGACAGCGATGATCATCGATGCCCATGCCCATATCACCGGGCCGATGGAGCTCTACCAATACTTCCGCCAACTCACCGGCGGCTCGGGCCCTGCCCGTATCGCGGCAGTCGAATACTCCGACGAGCGCCTCGAAGAAACCCTCGCGCCGCACCTGGCGGAGATCGCTACCGTCGGGACCGACCTCCAACTCGTGTCGCCACGTCCGTGGGCGGTCCCAACCGGCGACCGCCGAGAAGCCATCGTCCTGCAGATTACGCAGCAGCTAAACGACATGATCGGCCGCAGCGTCAGGCTGCACCCCGACCGGTTCGCAGGCGTCGCCGCACTCCCTCAAGCCGCAGGCACCAACGCCCGGTTCTGCGTCGACGAGCTCGAGCGCTGCGTCACCGAGCTTGGTTTCGTGGGGTGCAAGATCAACCCCGATCCTGGTGAGGGCGCCGTCGCGACCCCGCACATGGGTGAGGAGTACTGGTATCCGTTGTACGAAAAGATGGTCGAGCTGGGCGTCCCCGCCCTCGTCCACAGCGGGCCGTACCGCTTCTCGCGGGAACCTGAGCTCAACTACTTCCCAGGCGAAGAGGCTGTCGCGGCCTGGGGCATGCTCCGAACACCGCGTGTATTTGAGGACTTCCCCGACTTGAAGATCATCATCGGCCACGGTGGTGGCTACATCCCCTACCAGGCAGGCCGTGGCCGCGCGTTCCGGCTGAACGCCATGCGCAATGACCCCTCACTGGAGTCCTTCGACGACACCATGCGTAGGCTCTACTACGACACTGTCCTCTACGACCAGCCAGCCATGGATCTGCTAGTGAATGTCGTCGGCGCCGACCGTTGCCTGTTCGGCTCAGACAAGCCTGCCAACGGCTCTGTAAATGACCCTGTCACCGGGCGTCCCCTGAACGACACCAAGCCACTCATCGAGGCGGTCCCCGGCATCACTAACACTGAAACTACCGCAATCTTCGAAGGCAACGCCCGCCGGATCTACTCACGCCTGTCCTAGGCAACGCCCACACCGAGGTACACAGATGGCTATATTCCTGACCAACCAAGAGGTCCGCAGCCTGCTCCCCATGACCGAATGCGTCGACCTCATGGAGCGCGTGTTCAAAGATGAAGCCGCAGGGAAGTCCAAGACCCTCCCTCGGCAACACATCCCGTTGCCCGTCGGGTTCCACCGCACCATCTCCGGCGTCGCCGAAGGCTTCGGTGTCTACGGCATGAAGACCTACGGCGCCGTCCGCAAAGAGGGGTGGAAGCGGACCCGTTACCTGGTCATCCTTTTCAGCCTCGAAACCGGCCTCATCGAAGCGGTCATGGAGGCGCGAGACCTCGGGCAGATCCGCACGGGTGCCGTCGCTGGCCTCGCCACGCGCATCCTGGCTCGGGAAGACGCCAACACCGTCGGCATCATCGGCACCGGCTGGGAAGCCCGCTCGCAGATCGAGGCCATGAACGCTGTCCGGGAGATCACCCACGTGAAGGCCTACAGCCGCTCGCCGGAGAACCGTCAAGCGTTCGCCGACGAGATGAGTGAAACGCTTGGGCTAGACGTTGAGCCGGTCGAGCGCGCCGAAGACGCTGCGCGCGATGTCGATATCTTCATCACCATAACCAGCGCCGACGACCCCATCGTCGATGGCACATGGATCGCGCCAGGAACCCACATCAACGCGGTCGGCGCCACCACCCCCGGCCGACGCGAGCTCGACGTCGAAACCGTGCGTCGCTCTGACCTGGTTGTCATCGAGCAGCTTGAGCAGGCACAGGCTGATGCCGCAGAGCTGTTCATCGCCGTCAACGAAGGCGCATTGGACTGGGATGACGTGGTGCTCCTGAGCGACCTTGTGTCCGGCAGAGCCATCCGGCGCTCGCATGCGACCATCACGCAATTCAACAGCTTGGGGGTTGCTACCGAGGATCTGGCCGCCGCCGCATTCGTCATGGAACGCGCCAAGGAATGGGGCATCGGCGTGGAGCTGCCGTTCGCCTAGATGTCCTGAACGGGCGATCTAGGTTTGTCCCATCCACCAGAACCATCAATCCTCGTTTGAACACGTCGCGAGCGCGAACAAGACACAAAGGCGCCATGTATACGGTCCGTCACGTCTCCCTGAACATACAAGGATGATGTTGAATCAGTTCTGGGCGTTAGGAACGTCAGACGTTTCTCTTGTCGTAGCCTACTTCCTCGAGGGGATGAGGAACGGACGAAGGGTGTGCGTCAGCGGAGAGGACAGGTGTTTAGAAGCCTAAGCGGGCGCTCTACGACAGCGAGAAAGTCGATCCGGCGTTCGTCCGCGACACCTCGATGCGCACGGGGAACGCCTCTTTGATCTCGTCCAGGTGTGTGATGACCAAGATGCGCTGGAAACGGTCCTCGATCGCCTTGATGACGTCCAGGACGCGGTCGCGGCCCTCGGCGTCCTGCGTGCCGAAGCCCTCGTCAATGAACAACGTCGGTAACGGCGCACCAGCGCGCCAGGCGAGCAGCTTGCTCAACGCGATACGCAACGCGAAGTCCACCCGGAAACGCTCGCCGCCGCTGTACATCTCATAGTTGCGGGTGCCCAACTCGTCGGCCACCACGATGTCCAACGTTTCCACGCTCTCCGAGCCATCCGCGCCTCTACCTGTCCGCCGTGCCCGCTGCGTCTCTAGCTTCACGGACATCCGCCCATCCGTCATCTGCTTCAGCAGATCGTTGGCCTCATCCTCCAGCCGGGGGATCGCCGCCTCGATGAGCAACGCCTGTACCCCACCTTTGCCGAACGCCAGAGCGAGCTCTCCGTAGGCTGAGGACTCCTCCACCATATCCTTGCGACCTTGCTCTTGTTCTTTCAAGATCTCCTCCGCAGCAGCAATCTGCTCCACCTGATGCGCCAACGAACCACGTCGCACCTGGAGCTCGTCACGTGCCTTGCCCGCTTCCCTCGCCTCAGCCTCGACCGCGATGCGCTGAGCCCTGTATGAGTCCAGTTCGGCGATCTCCCTCTCGATGACTGCCCGCTGCCCCGCAATCCTCGTAATCTCGGACTCTGCTTCCGTTACTCGAGCCCCCACGCGCCGCAGCGCCGCTTCATCTTCGGGGCGTCGCGTCTGTGCCTGCGCCAATGCTTGATACTCCCCATCCCAGCACTCCAGATTATGTACTGCCTGCTCGGCGGCAGTCACTGCATGCGAATCGAACGCCAGTTCGGCTATCCGCGTCCGCAATGCTTGTGCATCAGCCATTTCAACTGCCGCGTACGCACCGGACTCCAGCCTTGCCTCAGCCCCCGCTAGATCGATCGTCTCGTCCGCTATCTGCGCCTGCGCCTGCATCGCCCCGTCGCGCTGGACAACAAGACGAGCGTTCTCCGCGTCCAGTCGCCTACGGTCACCCTCGATCTGGTCGCGGACCGCCTTGGTCTTACCAGCCAAGTCGCTTCCCTGCCCATCCAGCCTTACCACCTCGACCGCTTGGGCCTTATGCCGCTCCAGCATTTCGCTGATCTCAGCTTCGTAGGATTCTTCGATGCGGCGCAGCCCTTCCGGGCCAAGCTCCGTCCCGCACAGCGGGCACCCGGCTGCATCCTCGTGGCCATGGGACAGCAACGCCATTTTCCCTCGTATCTCCTTGCCCATCTCGGTGATACGGACGTTGTCCTGCTCCAGTCTGCGTGCCTCCAAACGAAGCGATTGCTCCTGCTCCTGCGCCCCCGACACCTCCACCGACCGCGCATCGAGGGCCTTCAGCGCGGCGGCAATTTCCACGAACCGCGCCTCTATCGCTGGCAGTGACTCGGTTTTTGGAATGAGATCTTCGTTGAGTCGGTGACGCGAGCGCAGTATCTCGCTCTCTAGGCCTGCACGCGCCGAGTTGATGCGCTGCTCCAGCGGTGACAAGTCACGCTGGAGTCCCGTCACGGACTGCGCGGCAGCGTTCAATGTGCGCAGACATTTGCGCGCTTGCTGCAGCGCCGTCTGGCCCTGTTCGATCTCTGGCGCCCGCGCCTCAGCCTGCCGCCAGCCGTTCAAGCGACGCTCAACCTCCAGCGCCTCAACGCGGTCTTGGTCCCGCCTGCTGGTGGCCCGTACCGCTTGAGCACCAAGCTCGACCGCCTCAGCACGGCGACGCTCAAGGTGCTCCATTTGCGTCCGCAACAGCGATAGCCGCTGATCCACCGACGAGCTCCGCTGCTGTGCGGTCGCTAGCTCACCGTCCACCTGCTGAAGCCCATCCCGAACCTGATCTCCTTGTGTCACTTGCTCGCGGAGTCGGTCAAGCTGAAACGACGACGCAGACAGTGTGCCCTGCAGCTCCCGATTGTGGAGTTTGGCCCGCTCCTCCAAGCGATCGTAGATACCAAGTCCAAGCACCCGGGCCAACACGTCTTTGCGTTGGCTCGCAGTGGCCATGGCGAATAGATCAGCGCGCCCCTGCACGAGGAACGCGCTGTTCACGAACGTGTCGTAATCCATGTTGGTGCGCCTGATGATCTCGGCCTGCGTTTCACCGATCGTGTCGCCCGTAATCGGACGATAGTCCTCGCCAGTGAGCACTCCCAACTCCAAGGAGCTCTGGGGAGTCTTGCGCGCTCGCGAATAGCGCCGGGTAATCCGGTAGCGCTCCTGACCGATGTCGAACTCCAACTCTACCGACATCTCATCCTGCCCGTGGTGCAGAAGCTGGTCCTGGCGCTGCCCGCGGGCCTTTCCCCACAGCACCCACGTGATCGCGTCGAGCAGCGCTGATTTACCGGTGCCATTCGCGCCGCACAGGCACGCAACGTGAACGTCTGCAAGGCGCAACGTAGGGGCCGCATCACGGTAGGAAAGGAAATTATGAACAGTCAGACTGATGGGGAGCACGAAGCCCTCGCCCGATTCAATGTGCGGATTCTACACGTCGATAACAAGTGCGAACCAATCTTGAGCGATGATGGTATCGGCAGCAATGGGCACCTGTCAGTGGTCGGACAGTGGCAGTGCCCAGACAGTGGCCAGGCCGTGGTCAAGCTGCACGCTCTCACCTAGCGATCAGGAGCAGATCGATGATTCGAGACGCGACCCAATAAAGCCGCAGCGACATCGTCGCTATCTATAACGCCTCCATACCCGGACAGCAGGCCACTGCGGATCTCGATTCTGTATCGGTAGACTCACGCCGGTCCTGGTTGGCGGAGCACGACCCCACACACCATCCGCTTTGGGTCTACCAAGACGAGGGCACACTGGCTGGCCGGCTTTCCCTCAGCGCCTTCTACCAACGCGCCGCCTGGGACGCTACCGCCGAGATAAGCGTCTACGTCAGCCCGGCACACCAGGAGCACGGCATCGCCGCCACGCTCGTGAGCGAATCTATCTCCCGTGCCCCCCGAGCTCAGCCTGTCCTCCCTGCTCGGACTCATCTTCGGCCACAACCAACCCAGCCCGAACCTGTTCCACCGCTTCGGGTTCGAAGACTGTGGCCAGATGCCGCAGGTCTGCAATCTCGGCGGCATCAAGCGCGACGTCATGATCCTTGGGCCTCATGCGGCTGAAACGACCGTGTCCATCACTCCCGATACGCCCCTCGTACCGTCCTTGTGACCGGTACCTTGGTTCGCTACAATTTATTCGTGAATTCGGTTGCAATCTCCCGGGTGTGTTCGCTCCTGGAAACCCGCTCCCGGTGCTCAAGTGAGGCCGTCGCCCTATGACACTCAAGATCGTGGTTACGGCCAAGCAGGTCATCGACCCCGAAACTCCCACATCCGCGTTCGGTATCGCCGACAACGCCGTTACGGTGCCCGCCAACCAGGCATCGGTGGTCAACGGCTTCGATGAGCAGGCCATTGAGGCCGCGCTTCGCCTCAAGGACGCCTCCGGTGACGCTCATATCACAGTGGTGTCAGTCGGCTCCTCCTTCGCGCTTGACGTCATCAAGAAACCGCTCGCCATGGGTGCCGACGAGCTGATTCTTCTCGACGACCCTGCCTTCGATAACGCTGTCGACCCTACGGTGACCATCGCGGCGCTTACGGCTGCAGTACGCAAAATCGGCGACGTGAATATTGTCCTCGCAGGCAGGCAAGCCAGCGACTGGGACAACGCGCAGGTCCCCATCGGCGTGGCCGAAGCCCTCGGTTGGCCCGTGGCTACCGTTGCGAAGAAGGTGGACGTCAAAGACTCCACCCTCCGCGTAGAACGCGTGCTGCCGGACGGCCACGAGGTAGTCGAGGCTGACCTCCCCGCCGTGGTCACGGTCTCCAACGAGCTTGGCACACCTCGCTACCCCAACATGCGCGGCATCATGGCCGCGCGCCGAGTACAACCGACCGTCTGGTCGGCAGCAGATGTCGGCTTGGATATAGGCTCCATCAGGCCCGCATTCGAACTGGTCAGCCTCAGCAAGCCTCAGAGTGCTATCGCAACTGAGATGATCACTGGCGACGACGATGAAGACGCGGGCCGCAAGCTCGCGCAACGCCTCCGCGACGAACGGATCATTTAGGAGAAAGCATGGCGGATGGCACAGGCATACTCGTTATCGGCGAGATGGCAGGCGACGAGCCCACTTCGACGACGCTCGAAGCGCTGGCCGCCGGTCGCTCGCTACGGGCATCCCTCCCCGGCGAGAAGCTTTCGGTGATTCTGGCAGGCGCGTCCACCAGCGCCGCCGCACAGCTCGTGATCTCCCACGGTGCGGAGGTCGCCTACACTATCGACGATCCCTCGCTCACCGACCCTGCCCCTGAGGCTATAGTCGCCGCCGCTGAGGAGGCCGTCCGACAAGCGTCCCCACGTATCGTTCTCGGATCCAAAACCATCTTGGGGCGCGACGTCATGCCGCGACTGGCGTTCCGACTCGGCACCGCGCTCGCCCAAGACTGCACCGCGGTCGCCATCGACGATGCGAAGCGCCTACTCGCAACGCGGCCGGTCTACGGCGGCAACGCCATCGCCACCGTCGCTTGCGTATCTGACATCGCCGTTGCTGCGCTGCGTGCGAAAAGCATCGACGCTGCCGAGCCTGACGCATCACGCACTGGCGAGGTCGTCGCACTGAACGTCGACGTCGCTTCCACAGTGCGCGTACGTTCGGTTGACCGTGTCGAACAGGCAGGCGAAGGCATCCGCCTCGAAGATGCGCGTGTGGTCATCAGCGGGGGACGTGGCCTAGGTGGCCCGGAACCGTTCAAAGAACTCAATAAGCTCGCAGCCCTCCTCGGTGGTGCCGTGGGCGCATCCCGAGCGGCGTGCGATGCCGGTTGGGTGCCGTCCAGCTACCAGGTCGGCCTCACCGGAAAGACAGTGACGCCCGATTTGTACATCGCCGTGGGTATCTCGGGCGCCAGTCAGCATATGGCCGGATGCAGCAATGCCCGGACGATAGTGGCCATCAACAAAGACACCGGAGCCAACATTTTCAAGGACGCCCGGTTCGGCGTCGCGGGGGATTGGCAAAAAGTGCTCCCTGCCTTCATGGAACAACTGCACGAGTTGTTAGGCTAGACTAAGATAGGCAAAGGGAGGTGAACCGATGAGCGACCAAGAGTTCGACCGCGAGATGGCCGAAGCGCTTCAGAATGCCGAAGCGGCGGAAGTTGTATGCATCATTCTCCCCATCATCAACCAATGCCTGATATACGACAGCCGGTCAGCCCTCGACGACCCGCCACGTATCACTGTGTCGGCACCCCTGGGCTCCGGCGAGCGCAGGCTCCGTCATGTGAACAAAGCGCGCCCGCAACTTGAACGCGCCCGTGAGCTCGCCGTACTTCCGTGGTCAGGCTCCATCAACGCGTTCTCCAATTCCAAGATTTGGGGCATGCTCCAGGACCGGATGCTAGGCTCGAGTTACCCCAACGCCGAGCGCCAGTGCAACGACGCTCTCGATGAGCTTCGTCAGTGGGAACGCCGGTCCATGGTCTCCATGATTCGTGGCCAAGGCCCCTTCCACACCGTCTGGTCCCGCGCCGAGTAGGCAGGGCACGCTCCGACCTTTCAGGCGCTACGAAAGTAAGTTCAAACGCCCCGACAATGATGGCGAAGCGTTTTTGCTGTCCCAGGCGGAAGGCTGAACCAAACGGCAGCTCTCCCTGCTATGGTCACGTAGACCATTAGATCGGAACTTTGGCAGCGTTCTCAGCTTCGTGCGCGGCGAGGATTTTCTGCACGAGATTCGCGGACACTCCACCATAGTGATCAAACTCCGTCGTGATCGCCCCACGTCCCCGGGTCAGCGCGCGGGGTTGCGTAGAGTACTGCTGCGCCTCCACCTGTGGCATCGACGCCTCAATCGTTGCGATGCCACCTTCAGGTAACATGCCAACGATGTGCGAGCGACGAGTGTTCAGGTCACCGACCACCGCACCCGTCGCCGACACCACCAGCACGGCGGCATCCGCAACGCGAAGCTCTGAAACTTGCTCGCCCGCAAAATCGGCGTACCGGGGCTGTCAATCACATTACTCTTCGTGTCCTTCCAGATGCCTGGAACCAACGCCCACTGCAGGCTCGTCTGTCGTCGATGCTCCTCAGGGTCATAGTCGGAAGCCGTATTCCCATCCTCGACCCTTCCTAGCCGATGAGTGCGAAAAGCATTGCTCCTGCGATTACTGGCGCTGCACACCCTAAATACGCACCTAATACAACGTTCTTTATTGTATATATGCTGAGTTACTCTATGGTTTCCCATTTCATAAAGCAGATACGCCGTCATTAATTCTAGGCAGAGCCCCAAGCGTCTGCAACGCTCATCCGGCAAGCGACGTAAAGTTAACAAGATGACCGTGCCATTGCCCTCATTCCAGATGCTTCGTACCCTGACCGCTTCGCTCGCGGTCCTTGTGCTCCTGCTCCTCAGCATAGGGCGCGGCGACACCATCTCCGACCTACGACTCGCGGCTGGCGCCCATGAGCAGGACCTCGTGCGCTGGGAGCTAACCCACTTCATGGACAAGTGGTTTACTCGCGCCGCCGACCTCGTCCTTCCCGGCACGCCCAGCAACAGCGAACGCCTTGCCGCAGTCGATGAATTCTTTGGCTTACGTGAGAGCCTCGCGAACGCCCAGCGAAGCGTCGAGCGTACCCTCGCGTCCGTCGGCGCTGGCCCGCAAGCTCCGCTTGAAGCGCAGGCTACCGCCGACGCACTGCGACGACGACGCAGCGAGTTGCAGGGACTCGTCGAGGAAACGTTGGAGGCGGCCATCTCCTATGTCGTCGACAAGCAAGACATCATCGGCGGCATCAGTCCCCTGCGCTGGCCGCCGGTCGATTTCACCTTCGAGGATCGCGGCCTAGTGCTCGTACGCTCGCCCCGGGAACGTATCGAGCGCCTCGATGACCTGCTGCTCGATCCAGGCGTAACTCTGCTGGAGCAAGTCGAGATTGAGGAGGACGTGGAATCGCTGGATACCAACACGTCTGCCCTGGTGGTTCGCATCGGCGGTGTTGCGACCTATCCCGCACAAGTCAGCCCTGATCGCTCCTTGCATGGCACGTTGGAACTCGCAGCCCACGAGTGGCTCCACCACTGGTTGATCTTCAAGCCCCTGGGAAAGCAGTGGTTCGCTGGAGGCGAACTCCAAAGCATCAACGAAACAGTCGCCAACATCTTCGGGCAAGAGATCGGTGACCTGGCGTTGGAGAAGCTCACAGGAGAGCGATTCGAGCGTGAACCCTGGGAACCGCCTACGGTTCGCGAGCGTAGAGAGCCAGCACCCGACGTCTTCGATTTTCGCCGCGAGATGCGCAGCGTCCGAACCGGCCTGGAGAAGATTCTGGAGGAAGGCCTGATCGACGAAGCTGAGGAGTTCCTGGAGGAGCGTCGCCTCGAATTCGTGGCCAACGGCTACCACATCCGTAAGCTCAACAACGCCTGGTTCTCCTTCAACGGCACCTACGCCGACGGCGCTGCATCGATCAGTCCCATCGAGGGCCAGTTGCGCACCATCCGCGCAGGCTCCACCAATCTCTCGGAATTTCTTGACCGTGTCGCCGGTATCAGCCAGGAAGGCCAACTAGAGGAGCAGGCCCTCGCCGCCGGCTGGATGCCGATCGACACCGCTACCGGCCTGCCGCTCCCCTAGCTGACCCTAGCCGGTGCTTTGCGAGAGAGGTTCTGGCGCTAGTGATCCGCGCCGAGGTGGCTGAGCAACTCCACCATCACCTTGCAGTCCACCTCGTTACACCTCTCGATCTCCTGCAACTAAGATTGCCTTCGTCCAGACCAAGAGGAAGCTGGTGGATGAATGTGACCTCTACTGCATTCTCAGTTTGCCCGGTACGGTCTTCTAACAGTTTGGGGCTGGAGTAAAGATGAACCGCCCAAACTCCAGCCGCGCGTCGTAGTCCGGCTGCTCACCGTCAGGCACGAGCCGATGTTCGCGCCCGTACAGTCCCAGCCCGTCCACCAGCGGATCACGCAGCAGGAAATTGCGCGTAGCGGTCGCACTCACCCAATCGCCGTTTATGGCATCGTCGGGTTTGCCCAAACTCATGGGCTCGTCATATCACTATCGCAGCGAATGTTGGGGGGGGGGGGCTACCAATCGGGCTGGGAGGCAGCGACGTCGCCCACTGACAATCGGTTCTGTACACCCTCGGTGGAGGTAACAAAGAGCTCCGATTTGCCTGCGGGCCTCGATTCGAAGACCAGCTTGCCTGTCGGGCCCCACACCAGATCGAGCTCTTCAATCTGATTGTTCGTGAGTGTCTGAATGCCCTCGCCCTTATCCGACACCGTGAAGATATCTCGGCTGCCGTTCCGGTCGGAGATGAACGCGACGCGCTTGCTGTCCGGGGACCACGTCGGCGAGATATCACTCGCCGGATTGTTAGTGATCCGCACGGCCTGCCCCTCAGGGCCCTGGGAGCCCACGTACAGCACGTAGATCTCGTCGTCCCCGTGGCGAGTGGAAGTGAAAGCCAGTTTTTTGCCGTCGGGGGACCACGCCGGGCCGCGATCGGGCGACGCCGACAGCTGCAACCGGTTCACGCCATCAGGGTTGCGCAGGAACAATCCCTCGGACTCGCCATTCTCGTCCAACGCAGCAAAGGCGATCCACGTCCCGTTGGGCGACCACGCAGGATCAGCTTCACTGTCGCTCTCGAAAATCAATCTGTTCGGCAAGAGGTCGAGAAGACGCACCCAGTAGACCCGCGAAGTCCCATCAGCGTCTGGCGAAACGTACGCAATCCGCTCTCCGTCGGGCGACCAAGTCGGTTCGGACTCGTCGACGCCCGTGTTCGTCACACGGATGACGGATGAGCCATCCACGACTCCTAGGTAAAGCTCAACATTGCCATCGCGGTCACTCAAGAACGCGATCCGAGAGTGGTCGGGCGACCAGACAGCGCCAAAATCGTCGTCAGGCCCCGTCATAACCATCCGCCGGTCGCTGCCGTCCGACCGCGCCACGACGATGTCACGTGTCCCTACTTCACCGACGGAGTACACGATGAACGTGTCCTCCGAAAGAAGGGAGCACGCCCCTAGCACCAGCACCGAGGCGCTGGCTAAAGCGGCAAGGAAACCTAATTTGAGTGAGGAGGATCGGAACATCGGTGATCAGCTGCTCGCATCCATCACACGTAACTGGTGACAGATTCGCAGGTAAAAATAGCAGCAGACGTGAGTAAGTTGCTAGGAATTAGGAGTGGTGATTAAGAGGAATTCGCCGCGCTCAAAAAGGCAGCCATGTCTCGTCACGGTCTTCGAGACGCTTCGGCGCAGGCGCAGGGGACACGAATCCATACCCGAACCCACCTAGTATGCCCATGAGTCCGCCGCCAGCGATAAGCGCAGGAGGAAGCCACGTCGGCTGATCGGAGAGATCCTGCTCACACGTGGTGACGATGGCCCCCGTGGTGGCGATGTCAAACTCCTGCTGAGCCTCGCACCGTTGGATGTTGCCGATGAAGATCGACTGCACAAACAAAGCGGGGATGATTGAAAGCCCGGCACCGACCACACCAACCATCAAGCCGAATATCACGCCCCGGTAGAGGCGCCGCCCCCTGGTCAGCCTAGGCTTCGCTGGCGCGTCGCTTATGGCCATCAGCCGAGCACGGCTGCCCGGTCTTCGCCCATAAGCTTCGTCGCAGCCAATTGCATGATGATCTTCGGCCCCTTGCCATTCCACGGGCCGAGGAACTCCACGACGCGCGGTGCCTGGAGCCGCGTCATTTCCATCAGCATCGTTCCCACCGCCCATTGCACGTCCTCGCCCTCGTCCGTCATCAACGGCTCAGCGACCGTCAACGCATCCGTCATGAATCTTCCCTCGCGCACGAGCGGCGAGAACGACGAAACCGCCGCAATCCGCTTGGGCGCCGGGCCTGACTTGGCCCACTCAAGCAAACGAAGCGCGATGGACGGCTTGCCTGCCATGGCGCGTGAGATGCACTGCGTACCAAGGGCATCAGCCGTCTGGGGGTTAGTGAGCTTGGCTGCCCATAACTCGAAACGCTCGAAATCGCTCCCGCTGATGTGACGAGCGTTCGCACCAACGAGCTGCGCACCGATGAGCCCCTCTTCGAGGTTGCCTGTGCTGAACAGCTCCTCTGCAACTGCAACCGATGCTGCGTAACCAGGCGAACGCAGTCGGCGAACGTAGTCCATGCCCAGGTTGTGCAGATCCACAGGCTTGATGCCGTAGCACGACACGTCGTCGCCGTACGCACGTTTCAATTCGTCACTCTGGTCCTTGCGGCCAGCCTTCCTCAGCCGAGCTCGAACCTCTTCAACGATCGTATCGACCGCCTGTCGATCCACTTCGAGCGGGGCCGGACCCGAAGGCTGAGGCGGCCGCCTTCTTCGATTCTCCATACAAGCACCATCAGTCACGCAACGCCGCGCGCCATGTGACCCGGATTAGAGTTTGGTCTACCCTCGCAGAGACATAGCGTCTGCGGGACGCTCATATTGTAGCGCGCAGATGGATATCCACGAGTCGCGGCTGCACACGCTCGAATAAAAGAGCCCCCTCGGACCGAGGGGGCTCTTTCTGCTATGAAACAGAACTAGCGAACGTCGGTTGCCATCGCGGGGCGACCACCGAGGTCCTTGACCTCTTGCCAGTCCTTCAGCGACTCGTAGTTCACCCGCTCGTTCTTCTCCTCGGTCACGTCTCGCGCGACCACGTGGAAGATTTCGAGCGGCTCGTCGCCAACCGACTCGAACCAGTACGGCGTCGCCTTCGGAATCGCGATCCCGTCGTACAGGCCCAGATTGTGGACGTCCGACTCCTCGAAGCCGTGGAACCGCGCGACGCCAGCCAGCACGAACCACGCCGAGTCGGCCCCGGTATGGGAGTGCATGTTCGTCTCGCCGCCGTCCTTGATCTTCTGGACATCGATGCGAAGCATGTCCTGCTCGTTGAACAAGCTTGTGATCATCTTCGGGAACTGGTCAAACTCAGGGCTCACATACCTGATGTGCTGCATCGGCTTGGCGTGGTGTTTAGTGGCGTCACGGACCTTCGCCGCGTCGTGCAGCGCTGTCTGCCGCTCACGCAGAGGCTGGAAGTTGAGCCGGATGTTGTTGCCCCTCGGGTTGACCGCTGTGATGTGCAGAATCTCCAAATCCTCGTCCGAAGCCGACTCGAACCAGTAAGGCGCTGCTCGGGGGATCCCGAGGCCCTCCATCGGCCCGTACTCACCGAACATGCTCTCCAAGCCATCGTAGAATCGCACGCGGCCTTTGAGCACCAACCACATGCTCTCCGTCGCAGCATGGGCGTGGAGGTTGGTGTCTCCACCACTCTTAGCGACCTGGATACCCACGCCCAAGACACTGGTGTTCGTCAACGGCAATGTAATCTTTGGCCTGTCCTGCGTCAGTGGCTTGTCGTACCTGAACTTCGTCAGGCCCTGCTTGCTCGCCGTCTGCGTCATCTAGTCCTCCTTATTGCCACGGCAATACGGACACGTGAATGGCGTCCGTGATTCCCTCGCCTGCGACCGCCCGGATGGCGGTATCGACATCTTTGAGACCGAATGTGTGCGTACGCATCTGCTCCAGAGGGAACCGGTGCGACCCGATAATCTGCAGGCCCTTCTCCACGGCATCGAAGCTGTGGCCTCGGGCGCTCTTGAGCGTCATGTACTTTCGGGTCAGCCGTCCGATGGGGAAATCAGGGAACAGCGGTGTCTCCGCCTGTGCCACCATAATCCCGCCCTTCCGCTTAGTCGCCTCAACCGACAACAGCGTAGGCGCGTTGCCAGCGTGGGACGTGCAGTCGACCACCGTGTCGACGCCCGCCTCGGGACCTCCACCGGTGAGCTCCTTGATGCGCGGCAGCGGATCCTCCTCCTGCACGTTGATGACCACATCAGCGCCCAACAGCTTAGCGACCTCAAAACGCTTCGCGTCCTTGTTGGTACCCGTCACGATGATGAGGTCCGCGCCCGCCTTCTTGCTGGCGATGACACACGCCAGCCCCTGCTGACCGGGGCCCTGGATGAGCACCGACTTGCCGAAGCCCGCCTGGCCCTCCACCAACGCCCACTGCACACCGTTGCCCATCGGCAGCGCCATGGCAGCTTCCTCGGCGGTGACACCGCTAGGGATCTTGTGGAGCGCGGCGTTCGGGGGTATGAACAGGTACTGCGAATACCCACCCCAGAGCGACGGCAGCACGTCGACCGACGTTGAGCCGTAACGGATCGCGTTGTCGTTCGCGGAGGAGTCCGTTGCGTAGCAATGGCGGTACTCGCCTACACGACAGAACTCGCAGTAGCCACACGGGAGGTACTCCTCCAGCGCGACCATGTCGCCCTCTTTGACGTCCCAGCGATCCGCGAACACGCGGCCCACCTTGACCAGATAGCCCACGTTCTCGTGGCCCATCACGACCGCCCCGCCCTTCATGTGTCGGTGGTACCCACCGACGTCGCTCCCTCAGACGCCTGCGACTTCGACCTTCAGCAGCGCAGCATCTACGGGAATTTCGGGGAGCTCAAGCTCCCTCAGTTCAGTCTCACCAGAGGCGATCTTCGCCGCCACCAAAGCCATCTCAGCCATGTCTTACCTCGCGAAGTCGTTAGCGTCCGGCATGCGCACCGGCATTTGGAGCAACATACGCCGACCATGATTGGAGGTCAACGAGCACGGGCCTTGGGCTGACCCTGGTGGAGCGCCTAATGGCCCCCTCGGGCTCGGTTAGGCAGATTGTCAGGGGGTTGGTGCGAGCCCTTGAATCTCTTGGCTTCGCCTCTAGAGCTAAAGATCGCTCCGCGCGCGTCTTGATTAGGTGCAGGACTTTATCCTGCCTGCCTGGTAGCGCATACGGGATTTGAACCCGTGATCTTCGCCTTGAGAGGGCGATGTCCTGGGCCACTAGACGAATGCGCCACGCAGAGGGCCCCTCCCAGGGGTCCGGCCCAACTGAGACAGTATAACTGACACATCACTGGCTGAGCGAGAGGGGGATTGCGGTTAGGCGCTTAGGACTCTAGGCCGAAATTCCCGCGCCAGACCATCTCCACGCGCGCCATATTCTCCTCGGAAAGCCCGCCTGGTCCCGAAGCTGCCGCGTTCTCCGTCACCTGCTGGGCATCCGAGAAGCCGCCGAGCACCGACGTTACGCCCTTGAGCGACAGCACGTAACGGAGCGCTGCTTGCGCCAGATCGTGATCGTCCGCCTGTGTGTCCGGGTGCAAATTCTTCGACAGGAATCCAAACATCTGCGCTTGGTGCCGTCCAATCGCGCCCGATTCTGGAGAGCGAACTCCGTATCCCAGCGGATGCGAATCACCCCCTGAGGCACCGGCATCGCTCAGGTACCAACTGGCCAGTGGGCTGTACACCGCCGCGCCGACACCGTGGGCGTGGGCGTAACCAAGGATCCCGCCCCAGTCCTGCCCCACCCACATGCCCTTCGGCAGACCAGCCGCCGACGGGTTGATCAGGTTTACCGACACGTTGATCAGGTTAAACGCCCCGGTGTTGATCAACTGCTGCGCCGCTGGTGCATCGTTGCCTCGCGTGATGAAACCGATGAACCGTGCCTTACCCGCAGCCTGCACACGCTGCAAGCCTTCGAGCGCACCGCCCGGGCGCAGGTAGTCCGCCACCGACAGATGCGTGTACGAGCGGCCCTTCAATTCCGGCGTATGCAGCACCGGCCCATTGTGGATCTGCACGAAGTCCACGTAGTCCAC
>CAUZFB010000012.1:0-57916 GCA_963579135.1 Dehalococcoidia bacterium
CGAGGTGACGTGCCTGAGCACCGCAGAATCTGGCTCGAACGCCAAGGCCCACGCGTCGAGGAGCTCGACGACCGAGACTCGATGGTCGAGCGCAGTCAGGATGGTGGCAACAACCTCGTCCGACGAGTAGGCTCCCACCTCGGCGAGTTGGTCGAGACCCGATTTGAAAAGCCGATGCTGGTTTTTTCTTCTGCGAGTCCTGTCAGCGACCCGAGCGAGCGCCATCGGAGTTCTGGCCGGAAGTCAGCCGCCACGCCGCCGTGGTCAATGACGACGGTCTCGATCACGGAGTTGCCCGCGAATTGAGGATCCGCTGCATCAAGACCAGATCTAGCCAGCGGCCGAACTTCTGCCCGGTCTCAGGCATCCGCGCTACTTCGACGAAGCCCAGGCGTTCATGGAATCGAATAGAGGCATGATTGTCACCATCAATCGCACCAACCATGACGTGGATTCCGGCCGCCCGTGCGTGACGGATCAAGCTCTCGATGAGCGCACGTCCGATGCCGCACCCCCAATGACTGTCACGAACGTGGACACTGTGCTCCACGGTCTGCCGATAGCCAGGCCACTTACCGTCACCCCTGAAATGTCCGTACGAAGCGTAGCCAACGACTTCGTTGGCGTCGACGGCCACGAGCACGGGAAATCCCTCACTACATTGACGCTCGAACCATACGGCGCGCTGCTCGAGTGTTTCGAGATCTTCGGTCCAAGTGATCGTACGCGTTGGTATCCACGCGTTGTAGATGTCGGTTGTCGCCGGAAGGTCCGATACCTCAGCATCACGGAGGATCACACCTGAGTTCATCGAGAATCCTCTCCTTGGTTAACCATTCCGTGCCGTCCTCCCCGTCTCTTTAATCAGATTGGTCAGAAGGCCATTGCCAGACTATACACTCGCCTACTTCAGTGAATCCGGCGCTGTTTCGCACCATCGTGGACTTACATGTATTCGTGTGCACTGCGCACTCATCCTGTTGTTGGGGGGGGATAGCCGGGGAGTATAGGAGCCAGTGGGACGCGAAGGCGGTGGCGGCGGTGCTGGCGCGGTCGGAGATCACGCAGGCCGGGTTCTCGGAGACGCTGGGGTGCGCCATCAGACGGTGAGCAAGTAGGAAACGGGGATGCATACCCCGAAGGGTACGCCGAAGAAGCTGCTGTCGATGGTGCGCGGGCAGGTGAGGCTACAGCATTTGTACCAAGAGGCGGTCGCGCCACATACAGCTCAGGCGATATAGACGGCGCGGAACGCTCTGAAGACGTGTCGGGGGATGAATGCGAGCAGCCGAACAAGGCCAGCCGAAAGGAGTGCTGCGATGATGCCAATGACGGCACCGCCAAGGATGTCCGAAGGGTAGTGGACGCCGGCATAGACGCGGGCCAAGCCCCAGAGGGCGGCGAGGAGGTAGAGCACTCCGCCGAGCCGGCGATGCCTCAGGAAGACGGGGGTGGCGATCGCGAAACCCACGCTGACAGCGTTGGCGGGGAAGCTTGAGTCGGTGGGCGCGTAGAAATGGAGACTGATGTCCAGATTGACGAAGGGCCGATCCCGAAACATCAGCGCGTTGACGATGGTGACCAGGGCGTTTGCGAACCCGACGGCGATGCCTCCCGTGAGCGTAACGAGCTGGTTCTGGTAACGCTGGGCGTCTGACAATCCACTGAACCAGAGACCGAGCAGTACGAGGCTAGCGAGCACGGGAGCCAGGTAGTCGCTGACGAGCACGTCCATAGACGCGTCCAGCAGCGCCGATCGGCCGCCAATCCCGTTGATCCAGAGCACGAGGGATTGGTCCAGGTGGTCCATCAGACGCTAACCCTCTCAGATGATGATCGCCGCAAGTGGGAGATGCGGGCGCGTATAGCGTGGAAAAACGTGGTTCGCGACAGCCAGGTGAGGCTCATGGGAGGGGCTTGCCCCGACTGGGTATCCCATCCATGGTTCCTACCCCACGAGTGGTTGATGATGCTGGTTGCCACCAGTGTGGTGATGACGGCACCGGCCGCGGACATAGCGAACCAGAACGACTGAACGTTGGCATCGAGACCCAACCCGGTATCCGGTTGATTGCGCTCGCCGGTGATGAAGAACCAAACCGCGGCTGCATGAACGACCAGGACGCTAGCGGCCATGGTGGCTCTGGGCCAACGACGCACGTACAGGACACCCCACAGCCCGCTTCGTGCTGCGGCGAACTGCATGACGCCGGCAGTGCTGACGAACACCCAGAGTAAGTAGTCGATGAGGAACGCTGACGGCATGGAGTGGCTACTAGGAGGCCGTGATCTTGGGTGCGGCAACGGCGAGTTGATGCAGGTACTTGGGGTTCTGTCCCCGAACGATGGGGAAGTAGAGATCCTGGAGCTTGCGGGTTATCGGTCCAATGCCACCGTCGCCGACGTTGCGGTAGTCGACGCTACCGACACCCTGGATGTGGGCTGCGGTACCGGTCAGGAAGACCTCTTGGGCAGTGTAGAGCTCGCTGCGGTCCACGGGACGCTCTTCGATCTTCATGCCGAGCTCTTCGCGAGCCAGCTCGATGACAGTTGCCCGGGTGATGCCCGGGAGCACGTTGCTCTCAAGCGACGGTGTGGCGATGGTGTCGCCGTCCACGAAGAAGATATTTTCGCCAGTACCTTCGCAGACATGGCCGTCCATGTTCAGAAGAATGGCTTCGTCGAAGCCCATAGAGATGGCGTCCGTCTTGGCGAGGATCGAGTTGAGGTAGAGTCCGCTGAGCTTGAAACGCGGCGGGATCATGGTGTCGTCGATACGCCTATAGGAGGCAACGGTGCAGCTGATGGCGCCATCAGAGTCGATGTAGTTGCCAAAGGGAACGGCAAGGCACATGAAACCGTCCGCGAGGGAACGGAGGTTGAGGTTCGCGACCTTCTCCTCTGACTTGAAGGCCATCGGCCTAATATAGAGGTCCTGCTGGAAGCCGCTGCGCTCGACGACTTCGATGGTGATCTGGCAGAGCTCGTCGACGGTGTAGCCGGGATCCATCCAGAGCATCTTGCAACCGCGGAGCATGCGTTCGTAGTGCTCACGCAGCTTGAACATGTACATCTTGCCATCGTCTTCGTTCCAGTTGCCGCGGATGCCCTCGAAGGCGCCAGTACCGTAGTGAAGGGCATGCGTCATGATGCCGACCTTCGCATCCTCAAGCGGAATGTACTGTCCGTTAAGGAAAGCCACTGCGGACATGATGCACACCTCTCACTTCCGGGTACCTGGCGCTGTGCATGGCACACTTCACCAGGCCCTCGAAAGATTATCCGAGTCGTCGCCTGGCACTGTCAACGAAAACATCCGATCACGCGACGCGAAGCAGACCTGCTATTCAAGTTTCAATATGATAACTTTCAAGCAGACCCGGGCGCGCCGTCGTAAACGTGTATGCCTCAACGTCCTTTCTATCAGACCTCGATCGCGTTCCTTTCTAAGCTGGCGTTGACCGACGGGGCGCGCTGGTTCTCTGCGATTCCGGCGGCGATAGGCCAGGAGTAGCGCGGGAAGGGATGCTAGTGCGCTATTGGTATACTGACCTCACCCCATTCTTACAGGACGGTTCCTTTGACGACGCGATTCGATGGCAGAGCTTTCGACGACCTCCGGCCCACGACTATCACGCTGGACTACCAAGAGTTCGCCGAAGGGTCGGTGCTCGTGGAGGTCGGCAAGACGCGGGTTATCTGCGCGGCCAGCATCGAAGAGCGGGTGCCTGCCTTCATGCGAGGCCAGGGCAAGGGCTGGATCACTGCGGAGTACGGGATGCTCCCTCGCTCCACGCTCTCCCGTATCAATCGTGAACGGAGTGCGAAGGGCGGGCGGACGATGGAAATACAGCGGCTGATTGGCCGGTCGCTCCGTGCGGTGGCGCAGTTGGACAAGGTCGGTGAACGAACGATCACGTTGGACTGCGATGTGCTGCAGGCGGACGGCGGGACGCGGACGGCGTCGATCACCGGGGCGTACGTGGCGCTGTACCAAGCATTGCTGGGTTTGGTTCGCAAGGGCGCTCTGCATCACGTGCCCCTGAACACGTCTGTGGCCGCGACCAGCGTGGGGTTGGTCGGCGACGAGGTCCTGCTGGACCTGTGCTACGACGAGGACTTCAAGGCGAACGTCGATTTCAATGTGGTGATGACGGAGCAGGGTGATTTCGTTGAGGTGCAGGGCACCGGCGAGGAGCATCCGTTCTCTCGAACGGCGATGGATCAGATACTGGGTCTAGCGGAGGCAGGCATCCAACGTCTAACGGTGATCCAGAAGGAAGCTATCGCGACGCTGAGCAGGTAGCCAGCTTCGGACGACAAGTCCTAGCGGCGTGTAGCGCCGTAGTTATCGTGAACCAACGCTCTGCGAGTACGTATCCAACAGAGGTATGCCTAGCCTCCCCCAGAATCTTCATGCGACCGCTCAGAATTTCCCACTCCGGAACTCGATGATGAACATTCGTAAACTTTCCCTTGTTTCTTTGGCTCTGATCTCCCTGCTAGAGGCAGCGTGCAGCAGCGGCAGCCCCACGCCGACGGCGACGTCGGTAGCGACTGCGCAACCGATTCCGACTGCTGCGAACGGATCGGCGGCGCCCCGACTAGTTCCAGCGGGGTTCCCTGATATCGCGAGCGTAGTCGAGCGATTGGCGCCGGCGGTGGTGCAGGTGATCGCGACGACCCCGGAGCGGAACCGCTTCGGCCAAGCGACGGATTCGACCTCCCAGGGCTCTGGGGTATTCTTCCGGGAGGACGGTTACCTGCTAACGAACAATCACGTGGTGGAAGATGCGACGAGCGTGAGATTGGTGTTGACCAGCCGTGAGCGGGTGGATGCGGAGGTCATCGGGACGGATCCCGAGACGGACTTGGCGGTTCTCAAGATCGATCCAGAAGACGTAGAGCACCTGATCGTTGCCAAGCTGGGCGACACAGACGCCATGCGCATCGGCGAGTGGGTGATCGCGATTGGTAGCCCCCTAGGCTACGAGGGTTCGGTGACGGTGGGGATCGTGAGCGCGAAGGGCCGTACGCTGGTGGTGGATCAGAATTCGCCGGCGCTACATGACCTGCTGCAGACGGACGCAGTGATCAACCCAGGGAACAGTGGTGGGCCATTGCTGAATCTGGCGGGCGAGGTGATAGGCATCAACACGGCGATCATCCGCGGTTCCATCGGTAATAATCAGGAGGCGGAGGGCATCGGCTTCGCGGTCAGCATGGGGACGGCGATCCCCGTCTCCCAGCAACTTATCGAACATGGCCGGGTCATTCGGCCCCGCATCGGCGTCACCATCGCCGACGTGACCCCGGTGGATGCGGCGGAGAGAAGGCTGTCGGTCGACGAGGGTGTGCTGATCCTGGGCGTGGTTTCGGGTGGCCCCGCAGACCGCGCAGGGATCGAGGTCGACGACGTGATCGTTATGGTGGACGATCTCCCGGTGAATTCGACCACTGAGTTGGTACGCCTGCTTCTCAACGGGTACAAGGTGGGAGACACGGTGCACATGACAGTAGTGCGCTCAGCCGTCACTTTTTCCTTCGCAATCACTCTCGAAGAAGTTACTTAAGCAAGATGGGTGCGAATGACGGATTTCGCGGCTGAAACGTTGGCGCCGGTACTGCAAGGGTGAGCGGGGGACTCCTCGACAGTAGCTGCCGTTAGATGCCATGCGCGTACATACGCGTGGGGTTGAGCAGCACGGCGACACGCTTTTGCTCAGCCATGACAGCGTCGTACTCATCCCAGTTGGGGTGCTCTTTACCAGCGCTTGCCCTATAGACATCTCGCAATGTGGCTCGCAACGTCTCGGGGTCGGTGTTGTGCGCGCTGACGACCTGAGCGTCGCCGTCGAGGACAGCGTAGGTCCGCAGGTCGGGGCTGAAAACCATCATGGCGCAGCGCGGATCACGCATGAGGTTCGCGTATTTGGCGTTACGTTGGCGCGTAGTGAAGGCGAGCGCTTCGCCGATGCGACCGACAGTAACGAGGCTCATCTGCGGGCGGCCGTCACGCCTGTAGGTGCTGAAGTTCACGACGTGGTTCTGCGCAAGCAGCGATGTTAAGTCGTCAATGGTCATTTATTACCCCCTGACAAGTGAGCGGAGGCTAGGCGCGGGCAGGTGTTGTTGTCAACGAGGCGAGTTGGCAACATCGCATTAGCGAGAGCGGTGATTTACCATGCCGTAAGCCCCCAAGCGTAACCGGAGCCTTACTTGACCGACCCTACCGACGGGGCGACATCAGAAGCGATTTCTGGCCGCCGACGGCCTCGCTTCTTCTACGGGTGGACGATCGTCGCAGCTAGCGTTGCAACTAACACGCTCCTCTCAGCGGCTTACTTTCAGGGCTTCAGCGTTCTTTTCCTGCCCATCGAGGGTCACTTCGGCTGGCCCAGGTGGGTAATTTCTGTCGCATTCGGAATGCGGCAGCTTGAGTCGGGGGTCGCGAGTCCGTTCATAGGCTTCGTGCTCATGCGCATCACAGCGCGGTCGATGATCCTGTGGAGCGGCATCGTGACGGGCCTCGGACTGATCGGGCTGGGCATGATCAATGGTCTGTTCACTTTCTTTCTGTTCTTCTTCATCGTGTCCCTGGGCGCGTCGGGGGCAAGCCATGCGGTGACCTGGCCAGTGCTGATTGCGCGGTGGTTCCGTCGCAAGCGTGGGATGGCGATGGGTTTCGCGGTGATGGGCCCGATCTTTGGATCGCCGTTTCTGCTCATCAACACCTCGCTCGAGGAGTCGTTCGGGTGGCGTGCGGTGTTGATCGGGTACGGAGCGTTGGTCGTGGTGGGGGTATCGCTGCTCAGCATGCTGATCCGCAACACGCCAGAGGAGTATGGGCTCCATCCTGACGGCGATGTGCCAAAAGACGAGGAAGAATCGGCCGCGATGCAGTCGAGAACGTTGGCGGATTCTGGGCTAACGGTCCGCGAAGTGCTGCATACGCGGGAGTTCTGGCTGCTGGTGACGTACATGGGTGGACTGTTCATCGTGAATTCGGCCATCCATGGACATCAGATTCCCTACTTGGTTTTGGATCGCGGCTTTTCCGCGACCGAAGCGGCATTCTCGGTGACATTGGTGTTCCTTGTGAGTGCGGCCGGACGGATGGGCGGTGGCATGCTGATGGACCGCTCGGACTATCGATTCGTGCTTGCCGTGATAGCGATGGTGATGGGGTTCTCGATTCTGTACCTGCAGTTGGCTGATCCAACCACGGTGATCGGAGCGATGCCGTTCATAGTGATGTTCGGAATCGGGTTCGGCAGCATGATCCCGATCCGCGGAACACTGGGGAGCATGATGTTCGGCTTGCGATCCTTAGGGCCGACGATCGGTCTGCTGCAAGGCGGCGCGGTTGCAGCGGGAGTGGTTGGGCCGATCTACCTAGGGGTCATGTTCGATATCAACGGCTCTTACCGAGAGGCGATGTGGGGGCTGGTGGTGATCAGCTTCGCGATGGCGCCGATGGCGTTCCTGATGTCTGCGCCGAAGTACCTGCGCGAGCGGAAGGCACAGGCTAGCGTGGAGGCGGCTGCGGACGCAGATCGCTAGCCGACTGTGATTCTGCTAAGCCACGGTAGACACTGGATCCGGCCGGTGACGACCGGTGTCTCTAGTCGAAGACGGTCTTGGAGTAGGCCTCCACGTCGACGAAGGTTTCGATAACGCTGGGTCCATCCAGGGACAGGCCCCACCTGATGGCGTCCGCCAATTCTTCCCGGGTACGCACGGCGCGCACGGGCACGCCGAAGTAGTGGGCAGGCGGTTCCATGGGTTCGCCGAGCACGGAGGCTGACTCTGGGTTACCAAGTCTCTCCTGCTTGACCTTCATGAGACCAAGCCAACCGTCGTTGAGCACGATTATGGGCACGCATAAGCCCAGACGACGCACCGTTGCGAGCTCGCCAGCCGTCATCTGGAAACAACCGTCTCCGACGACGCCTACAACCTGCCGGTCAGGACGCGTGAGCTTGGCGACGAAGGCTGACGGCAGGCCATAGCCCATGGACGACCAGCCGTTGGTGGCAACCGTGGTGTGGGGCAGGTCGGCCTGCCACTGGGTGGCTATCTGGTGAGTGTGGGCGCCGACGTCATAGGTGAGTACGGCATCATCAGCGAGCTCAGCGCGGAGCACGTCTAGGACGTGGTGCGTCGCGAGCTTGGCACTCGGGGGCCGCAGGTTCTCGTGGAGCGTTCGGCGGTGGGCAGCCCATGAATCGCGATCCCACGCGTTCTCCACAGACGGCAGGTTTCCCAACTGCGCGACGATGGAGTCGATATCACCGGTCGCCTGGTAGGCGACGTTCGCGTGGGTACCGGGTTGCACGGGCTCGGTGCTCAGATGCACCAGCGGCGTATCACCAAGCCAGTCCTCGTAGTCGATCTCGATGGGATCAAACCCCACGGTGATCACGAGATCAGCCTGGTCGATCATGCTTTTGACGTCGGTGCGCCGAGCGCGGCCCATAACACCAAGGCCCGCAGGATGCGAGTCTGGCAGGAACCCTTTGGCGTGGAGCGTGGTGACGAAGGGGACCTGCTGATTGTTGATGAACCTGAGCAGAGCCTCGGGCGCCTTGGCGCGCGTGAAGGTGAGGCCGGTGACGACAAGGGGACGCTCGGCGGTACGCAGGGCGGCTGCCACGCGCTCGTTGAGGTCAGCGGGCGGTGGCGGGACGGGAATGGGGACGAGGGCGTCGAGGGGCGACTCCGTGGCCTCAGCGATGCCCACGTCCTCGGGAAAGTCGAGGTGAATGGGACCAGGTGGCTCAGCGACGGCTTCACTCAGCGCGCGAGAAAGCGTTTCAGCAACATAGCCTTCTTCGATGAGGTAGGAGGCTTTAGTGAGGGGGGCAAAGAGCGCTTGGTGGTCGATGAGCATCTGCGTGCGACGGCCATACTGGGAGCGCACGTAGTTACACGTGATGGCGATAACTGGGGAACGGTCGAGCCAGGCGCCGCCGACGCCCGTGGCGAGGTTGGTCGCGCCAGGGCCGACGGTGGATACGCAGACGCCAGGGATCCCGGTGAGTCGGCCAGCGGCCTCGGCCATGAAGCCCGCGGATGTCTCGCTAGCAGTAAGAACGAAGTCGACGGTGTCGCTCTGGCGCAAGGCTTCGATAAGGGGCAGGACGGGGCCTGAGGGCACACCGAACACCCAACGCACGCCTGCACGCTCGAACATCTGGACGACTAGCTCGACGTTGTTCACGATTACGTACCTAGGTGGACTGGATCGACTGCTTGCTGGACGGTCCTGATGATGGACATGGCGGTGAGCTTTCCCGTCTTAGGGTTTTCGCTGGGGATGTTCTCAAGGTGGAGGCGCATGAGGCCGAACTCGCCTTCAACCTCGATGTCATGACAGTTGCGCTGGAGGCCGGGCACAGCGACCACCTTGAGGGTGGTACGGTCGGGACCTATGCCCGCGAAGCTTACGGCGGCTGAAACGTTGAGGTTGGCGGGGAAGCCCACGCAGGCTTCGGTGGCGGAGCCCGAGAATATCTCGGTTTCTTCGGTCAGCGACCAGAGATCGATGTTGCTGTTGACGACATGCGGCGCGCCGTCCAGCGCGGCAGGGCCTTTCCGGGAGACCATGGTTACGTGGTCGATCTCGCCTATGGATGCCGATTTGATGCCATCGAGCCCGATGATGGCGCCAGAGGGCATGAGAAGGCGACAGCCTGTCTCACGGGCACGGGCCATGATCTCCGGGTGCGCCACAAGGGCGCCGATGCTGATGAGCATAAGGTCCTTGCCTGCATCAAACGCGGCAGCGGCAAGCTCGGGGACGACGTGGGCTCCAGCGGCCTCGATGATGAGGTCAGCGGCGCCGATGAGCTCACGTTGGCTCATGAGAGGCCAGGAGTGCTCGAGCGAGTCGAGGAACTCGCGCGCGGGCGCTTCGCTTCGGGCAGCGACGCCCGCGACGTCGACGTTAATCTTGCCAGCGTCGACGGCCTTGAGGATCGCTTTCCCTATGGATCCGCAACCGACGATGCCAATACTGGTGGTCATTGTCTTGTCCTTTGTTGTTCCACGGGGCGAAGAAGTGTCCTCGTCAGTAAAGGGTTCATGGTAGCGGAGCATCTGAATCGCGAGCACACGTAGGGGCGACCGGCTGGTCGCCCCTACTCTATCTTTTCATGTCACTCTAAGCTCGTGCAGAGAGCGTAGAGCCGTTGACCGCTATTTCTCGTTGCCCGCCTGGAGCCAGGCTGCGTAGTCGGCGATGGCGTCGTCAACGCTCCACTGGGGCTTGAATCCAAGCCCACCCAGACGCTCGGCCTTCATGTAACCGTCCTTCTTGTGGGCTGGGCCATCGCCGTCCTGGAACTCGACGTTGGCATCCGGGATGACCTTCTTCAATGCGGACTCGATGTCGCCGTTCGTGATCTGGTAGCCAGCGCCCAGGTTGTAGATGTTGTGCTCCAGGTTGTCGGCCATGTGGACGGTCTGGATGGCCTTGGCGGTGTCCTTCACGTAGAAGATGTCTGCGTTGTCGCCGCGGAACGGGACACGACCGCCGATATACTCGGGCTCGACGCCCTTCACTGCGGCATGGGTGACACGGCTGGGCAGGTTCATGCCGGAATGGTAAAGGGGGCCCCAGATGCCGCCGATGCGCATGTTGATAAGCTCAATGCCTGTGCGGGAGGCGTAATGCAGCCCGAGTATCTCCCAAGCCTTTTTGAAGGTCTCGGTGGGATTGGCGGATTCCACAGGCACGCGATCCGTCTCGCTGTAGGGTCCGTCGCCCAGGCTGTGATAGACGGCGATGGAACTGGCGACGGAGATGCGCCGGACTTCGGCCTCACGCGCTGCTTCGAGGGCGTCGATGAGCCCCGTCATGTTGGTACGGTAGTCCTCAGCGGCGCTGAGTGCCGCGACGCCTGGGACTGCCAGATGAACGATGCCATCTACCTTGTGCTTCTTGGCGATGTCGCGGATCACGCTCCCCTGAGAGACGTCGCCCTTCTCAATGATGACGCGCTTGTTGAACTCGTCCTTGATGAAGTCGGGCTCGCGCCAGGTCTGGTACCAGGTAATCACCACGTCCTCTCCAGCATCGACGAACGCCTTCGCCGTGTGAAGCCCAATGAAACCCATACCACCAGTGATGAGAACGGTCACCGTCACACCTCCGCAAATCTCAGTTGTGAGTAGATCCAAGCCGCGCCTGGCGCGCGCTTGAGGGTAGCATACCGGAGGCGCTGGCTGGAGGGGGAGCTTCGTTGGATTGCTACCCTGACGCAACCTACTATGGTGTACAAGCCGTGCCCCCTTCCCTAGCCTAGGATATTCGCCCATGGCACAACGGCTCGCGCTGCTTCTGGCCTTCGGCCCACGGCGACCAAGGTGAGTTTGCCAGGAGAGACCCCATGACTACAACCGCCACTGCACGAGTGGCTCGCTGGAGCGCTCATCATCGCTGGACCGTCCTCGGCGTAACGTTCTTGGTGCTTGCCGCGGCGGTCTTCGCGTCACATTCGCTAGAGGTGCAGTTGCAGCAGGGCGAGGGGGATATCGGCGAGTCGGCTGAGGCATTCACGATCCTGCGTGAAAAGTTCCCTCGGGGCAACGAGGCTATTGAGCAACTGCTGATTAGCCATGCGAATCTGAGCGTTACGGATGCCGACTACCAGGCTGTGGCAGAGCGATTATTTGACGATCTATTGGCGCTGCCGCAGATCAAGTCGGTTAGCTCGGTCTACGACAGTGGGGCGCCGGGGCACGTCTCCGCCGATGGGCATGTGCTAAGGACGGACGTCGCGATCGACCGTCGGGTGGCGTTGGGCGAGCACCGGGCCGACGCGATCCTCGAAGCAGTGGCGGATGCTCGCGATGCGAATAGCGATGCGGGCTACTCGATCGCAATCGCGGGCAACCTGACGACGAACCGCGAGGTCAGTGAGCTCATCGACGAGGATTTCGGTCAGATTATGATCGTGTCGCTGAGCCTGGGGCTGATCATTCTGTTGCTGGCATTCCGCGCTCTGATCGCAGCGTCGATTCCGCTGCTTCTGGCGGTTGGCGCAATCACCATCGCCAACGGTTTGGCGGCAGTGATCAGCCAGTCGTATGCGCTCAACGAGACATACTCGGAGATGATTCTGCTGCTGGGCCTTGCGGTTGGCATCGATTACTCGCTGTTCATCGTGAGCCGTTATCGCAAGGAACGGGAGGTGGGCAAAGATAAGTACGAGGCGATCACGGCAGCCAACAATACCACCGGCAGAGCTGTGTTCTTCGCTGGGGTGACAGTGTTGGTATCGCTGGCGGGTCTGATGTTAACGACCCATCCAATCTTCGTCTCGCTGGCGCTGGGTGCCATGCTGGTGGTGTTCGTGACAATCATCGGCTCGCTGACGTTTCTACCCGCATTCCTGGCAATCATCGGCGACGGTGTGAACCGGCTGCGGGTGCCATTCCTGGAGCGGGTGGTTGGCAACGGAATCTGGGGCACGGTCACCGACAAAGTAATGGCGAGACCTACGGTCTTCGCGAGCGTGACGTTAATCGGTCTGCTGGCACTGGCGGTGCCCGCGTTTGCGCTCAACATCGGTTTTCCAACGGGGTCGAAAGCGCTACACAACGCAGTGAGTACAAAGACCGGGCTAGTGCTGCTGGAGACGCACTTCACGGCAGGGTTCACAGATCCCGCGCTGGTGTTGATCACGGCCCCCGACATCACGACGCCCGCCATGCAGGATGCGATCGCTAATCTAATCGGACGCTTGGAAGCTGAACCCGAGCGCTACTTCGGTCCATTCAAGCCAACGCCGAACCCGGCCGCCGATACGCTTTTGCTCCGTGTGCGGATGAGCGGCGACACGGAAGTTGCCGAGATCGGCATCAAGGCGCTGCGCCATGATGTATTGCCCGCAGTCTTTGGTCCAACGGACGGCACCGCGAGTTCACGCGCGCTGGTGGGCGGTTTCGCGGCGACAAACATGGACTTCAGGGAATTCATCTACGGCAAGGCCCCGATCGTGTTCGCCTTCGTACTCGGATGCGCATTCCTGCTGCTACTGGTGATGTTTCGTTCGATAGTGATCCCGATCAAGTCAATCATCCTGAACATGCTATCGGTGATGGCAGCCTACGGTGTGCTGGTGATGGTGTTCCAGTGGGGCTGGGGGATCAGCGTGCTGGATTCGGAGTCGTCCGGGGTGATTCTGGCTTGGCTACCACTGTTCCTGTTCGCGATCCTGTTCGGGTTATCGATGGACTACCACATGCTGCTGCTGAACCGGGTGAAGGAGTCGTACGACCAGACCGGCAAGAACGACGAGTCGGTGTCCATGGGCATACGGTTGACGGCAGGGCAGATCACGAGTGCGGCGGCGATCATGGTGGGGGTGTTCTCGGCCTTTGCACTGGCACGAGAGGTGGGACTTCAGCAGTTCGGCGTGGGGCTTGGTGTGTCCGTGCTGATTGACGCGACGATAATCAGGTCGATATTGCTACCAGCCACGATGAAGTTGCTCGGCGACTGGAACTGGTACCTACCGTCCTGGCTCGAATGGCTGCCTCGCGTATCGCTAGCCGAGCCTGAGCCGGAATCCGCGTAACGCTCGGCTGTTGGGGCGCCCGCTACTGCGGATTGCCCGCTTTGAGCCAGGCGATGTAGTCGGCAATGGCAGTCTCGCAGGTGTACTGCGGAGCGTAGCCTAGCTGCTCCATGCGAGTGATGTCACCGTAAGCGTTGGGCTTGTAGCGCGGGCTGCGGCCAGCCTGGAGCGGGACTGTAAACGAGGGATCAGCCGCCGTGACCGAATCGAGAATCTCGGCGTTGGAAGTCGCCCTACCCGCGCCAATGTTGTACGTCTGGTGATCTAGGGTTGGGGCCTGGTGGACGACGACGATGCCTCGCGCGATGTCCTTGACGTAGGTGAGGTCCTGGGCGTCATCGGCAAAGGGTATGCCCCCGAACGCGGGGGAGAAATCAGGCTCCGTGCCATGCACAGCGGCGTGGACCAGCCGGCAGGGAAGGTTGCGCATGGATGCGTACATGGGACCGTAGACGCCGCTGAGCCGCATGTTGACCAGGTCGATGCCGGATTGCCTGGCATAATTCAGGGTGAGTATTTCCCAGGCTTTCTTGAACGCCTCGGGGGAGATGACCGAGTCGATGGGGAGCGGCTGAGCCTCGCGGAACGGGCCTTCGGGCACGCCAAAGTAGGGGGCACTGGAACTGGCGAGGCTTACGCGGCGTACGCCAGCATCCCGCGATGCGTCCAGCAAGAGCGAGAGCTTGTCCATGTTGATACGCAGGTCGCTGCCGGCATCCGGTTGGGCCTGGCCATGGATCGCCATGTGTACAATGCCGTCGACGTTGTGCTTGTTAGCGAGGGCCAGCAGCGCCCCAGGCTCGCCGATGTCGGCTTGCTCGAACGTCAGGCCATCGCCCACGCGGGCTTCCAAGAAGCTGGGCACGCGCCACGTCTCACGGTAGGTGGCGACGACGGTGTCACCCGCATTGAGGAAAGCCTCTACGGTGTGCAGTCCGATGAAACCCATGCCGCCGGTTATCAGGACAGTCATGATCAGTTCCCCTCTCCAGTTGAAGTTGATTTCACCACGCCAAAGGTAAATTTGACGCCCTCGATGTCCTGCTCCTCAGAGTAGGCGTCCGTTGGCACGGGCTCGCGACGTACGAAGTCGCTAAGCGTTTCCTGGCGGACATAGCCATCGTGGGTTGCGAGGGCGTTTGCGACGGCGGCGGATGCGCCATCGACGTAAGCGGTGATGCGGTCCTCAATCTCCAGTCCTGCCGCCTTCCGAGCGTTCTGAATGCGGTGGACTATCTCGCGTGCCATGCCTTCGGTTTCGAGTTCGGAGGTGAGGTCGGTGTCGAGGCCAACCATGAGGCCGCCAGAGCTGTCGATGGACACGGCGAATCCCTCACGCTCCTCAACGTCCACGAGCACTTCACTCTCATCGAGCGTGAATCCACCGACAGTGACCGTGCCTCCGCCGCGTAGTTGGGCGGCGATGGAAGCGGCGTCGGCTACCTCGAGGGCTGCCCGGATGGCGCCGACCTGTTTGCCATATTTCGGGCCAAGGATTGGCAGATTGGGGCGCAATCTGAAGCCGGCCAGGACGTCGTCCGTTGCGACTTCGAGGGCTTTGACGTTGAGCTCCTCCAACACCTGGTCGGCGATGATGGGGAGGTATCGCGCGTCCTCCGGGCGTGCCCGGACGATGACCCGGGCGAGTGGCTGGCGGACCTTGAGTTTGCCTTTGCTGCGAGCAGCACGGCCGAGGCTCGCGACACGCATGGCGAGGCGGATCGCACGATCGAGGTCATCGTCGATTAGCGAGGGGTCGGCCTTGGGGAAGTCAACCAGATGCACGCTATCAAGCGAGTTCGACGGGGAGAGGTTGCGATACATGGCGTCAGCCAGGAACGGGGTCATGGGTGCCATGAGTTTGCTAAGGGTGAGCAGACAGGAGTAGAGAGTGACGTACGCCCACGTCTTGTCCTCGTCACCGGCCTGGCCATCCTCTCCACCGCCACGCTCGCCCTCAAGCGGGCGCCAGTAGCGACGGCGGCCCCGGCGGACGTACCAGTTAGAGAGTTGGTCCACGAACTCTTGGACACGGCGGCCAGCCTCAGTGGGGCTGTAGCTGTCGAAGTCCGCGGTTACGTTGGCAACGAGGTCGTTGAGCTCGGAGACGATCCAGCGGTCGAGTTCACTGGGCGGGGCGCTGGAGAGCGCGGGACCACCGATGTCGTACGACCAGTACCCAACGTGGGCTTCGGGGTCGAAGCCGTCGATGTTGGCGTAGGTGACGAAGAAACTATAGGTGTTCCAGAGGGTGAGCATGAAGCGGCGGAGGCTCTCACCGACAAGCTCGGCAGAGAATCTCCGTGGCAGGGAGGAGGGAGCAGAGGTGAAAAGGTACCAACGCAGTGCGTCGGCGCCTTGCTCGTTCATGACCTCCCATGGGTTAACGACGTTGCCCTTGGATTTGGACATCTTTTCGCCCTTGCCGTCGAGGATGAGACCGAGGACGATGACGTTCTCGTAGGAGGGCTGTTTGGCGATAAGGGTGGAAAGCGCAAGCAGGCTGTAGAACCAGCCACGAGTCTGGTCCACAGCCTCGGTGATGTACTGGGCGGGAAAGAGGTCACTCGTGATGAGTTCATCAGCGGTGTTGAGGGTGATGGTCTTCCCATTGCTCCCGTTGACGGTGACGGGGTAGGCCCACTGGGCGAAGGGCATGGCGCCCGAGTCGAACCAAGCGTCGGCGACTTCAGGAACGCGATGCATAACGCCGCCGCAGTCGGCACACGTCAGCTCGACGCGGTCGACGAAGGGTCGGTGGAGGTCAAGGTCCGCGACGAGGTGCTTGGTTTCAAGGGTAGCCAGCTCGGCAAGTTCGGCGCTGCCTCCCACACAACGTGCGGAATCGCAGTCGTCGCAGCGCCAGATGGGGATGGGGGTCCCCCAGTAGCGCTCGCGGGAAACAGCCCAATCGACGTTGTTACGAAGCCATTCGCCGAAGCGGCCTTCTTTGATGTGGTCGGGGTACCAATTGATGCTTTGGTTGCCGGCGACCATCTCGTCCTTGACCGCGGTGGTTTGGATGTACCAAGAGGCCTTGGCATAGTAGAGCAACGGGGTATTGCATCTCCAGCAGAAAGGGTATGTGTGTTTAATGACGCCATCTTTGAAGAGGAGTCCACGTTGCTTGAGATCGGCGATGATGTCCTTGTCCGCCTCTTTCACGAACTTGCCCGCGCCGGGAAAGTCACCTTGGAGCACTCCACGGAGGTCCACGGTATGCACCGTGGGGAAGTCGTGGTACTTGCCGAGCTCGGCGTCCTCGGCACCGTAAGCAGGTGCGGTGTGGACGATGCCTGTCCCGTCGTCGGTGGTGACATAGCTGGCAGCCAGCACCCTGTGGGCGTGGGTGGCTAGCTCCTCGCCCCTATAGGGGGGCTCGTAGCCGATACCAAGCAGCTCTGCGCCGTCGAAGGTGTCATCGGCGGTCCAGCCCTCGCCGAGCACACGCTCAGCGAGTATCTCGGCGAGCAGTACGCGTTCGCCAGATTCGCCAGATTGCATGAGTGCGTATCGCACCGAGGGGCCGACCGCGAGGGCCATGTTGGCGGTAAGGGTCCAAGGGGTGGTCGTCCACGCCATGAACGATGGGCGCGTACCCGCCCACGAACCATTGACGAAGCCCAAGCGTTCGAGGACAGCGGCTGACGCACCGTGGTCAATGGTCAGCTGCTCGTTGATGGGAAAACGCACGAATACGGAGGGGTCTGGCGTGTCGTCCTTGTAGCCAAGGGCGACCTCGTGGGAACTGAGGCTGGTGACGCAACGAGGACAGTGAGGCGTTACTTTGTCGCCTAGGTAAATGTGGTTGTCATCCCAGAGGCGTTTGAACACCCACCAGGCAGTCTCGACGTAGCTCTTGTGGTAGGTGACGTAGGCGTTCTCCATGTCGAGCCAGACGCCGGCCCGGTCGGTCATCGCTTGCCATTCTTGGACGTACCGGAAGACGCTTTCGCGACAGCGGCGATTGAATTCCTCAATCCCAAAGGTCTCGATCTCGGCTTTGGTGGACAAGCCGAGTTCTTTCTCAAGCTCAAGTTCCACTGGCAGACCGTGGGTATCCCATCCACCTCGCCGCAGCGGCCGGTAGCCTTGCATGGTCTTGTAGCGAAGGAGGACATCCTTGAAGGCACGTGAGAGCACGTGGTGGATACCGGGACTACCGTTGGCAGTAGGAGGTCCTTCGTAGAAAACGAAGAGCGGTGCGTCAGCGCGCACTTCGTCGACTTTGTGGAAAGTGTCCTCAGTCCGCCATTGTTCCAGAACCCGCTCTTCAAGCTCAGGGAAGTTGACCCTGCTTGAAACCGGTTCAAATCGCTGCTGCTGGTCGGTCATCTTTACCTCTTAGAACTCTCTGGCAACTCTCTAATGCTTACCCCTGGCTCTCAATCGACGGATAAAAAAAGCCCGTCCGCTCACAAAAGGCGGACGGGCGAAAAGGCCCGCGGTACCACCACCGTTCCCCGGCACGCCGGGGCACTCAGGGCCAGGATAACGGGCGGGGGCCCGGTCAGGCCTACTAACTCGGTGGGCCCAAAAGAGGCGGTTCGCGAGGGTTCGGTTGACGGCTCAGGAGGGATCTTCGACAGGGGCTGCGTACCGGCTTCCACCAACTCCGGCTCGCTGTTCACGGCGTCTCTGTGTACTCGTCTCCGTCTTTGCCTTGAGAGCGATGGTAGCGGAGGGAGTCAGGCGGGGCAAGCTAGCGACGACGTGGCCGGCGCGGACGTGAGCGGCGAGGAGCGGGTTCAGGTGGAAGGTCGACGATGGTGGCTTGGAAGCCTTTCGGATCGATAGGCTTGGCTTCCGCCTCGGGCACGGGCTCGGCCCAGGTAGGCTCTTGGAACCAGGAACGCCTGATTCTGATGAACACGAAGGCGGCGGCGAGCTGGAGACCTGTGGCGGCGAACCACCACCCCGCTTGCGCTCCGTAGTTCGTGAGCGTGAGGGCGCCACGGATCATGGGTTCTTCCCAGCCAGCAAGGATGCCATGAGCGAAGGTGAGCGCGAGAATGCTGAAGACGACTCCGGTTGACTGGTCCTCAGCGGCTTCGACGAGTCGCCGAGCCAACCAAGTGAGGATCCCAACTTCAACCACGGCACGTGCTAGCGCGGCGAGTGTGAGCAGCCCGGCGTTGTCTATGGCGGTGTCCGCTTCGGCGCCGAAGACAGGGAAGCGGGTGGCCTGGGTGAGGGCGAAGAAGGACATGAACGCGATGCCCCAACCGGTGCCGGCACCCGACACCATGACGGAAACGATCAGGGCCATAATGAACACGACGACGTATGCGCCGGTGAGGGCGATGGCGAGGGTGATGCTACCTGCGGACTCGCCAGCGAAACCTGTGGTGAGGAGGAATACGGCCCCCTGACCCGCGGGCAACCAGGTGATGAGCCCAACGGGAAGACCTCGGCGTACTCCATAGGCGCCTCCGATAACGACAGCGATGAGCAGTAGGACGGCCGGGGGAGTAAGGGTGCCGATGCTGCCGGGTAACCCAAGGGAGCGCCACGGCCAAGAGACGAGGGATGCGCCTAGCAGCAGGGCGAAGGGCGCGCCAAGCATAAGTCGTAGTCGACCACGATCGACTACATGGGCAGGCTTGCGGTATACGTCTGGTGGGTCCGTGACCATGCGGTACCCCGACTAGTCGCGGTCGTCGCGATAGTTGGGGCGGTATTCGCTGGGGCTACCGCTCCTGCGATTCCCGGCGTTGGGGTTACTGCCCCGAGTGCCCCCGCTGTCACCGCTATCGCTACTACGGCGTGGACCCTGGGTGCCGCCGCCCCCCTGGGACGGGCGCGCTGAGCGCTCTCCGGTGGGGATGATGGTCACTCGCCGCTGCATGCCTTCACCTGAGCTTTCCGTGGTTACGCCTTTGTCCTCTGCGAGGGCCACGTGAACAAGGCGACGGTCGGCGGCGGACATGACATCGAGAGTCACGGGACGTTCTGAACTGATGGCGCGCTCCGCCATACGGTCGGCAAGCACGCTGATCTGTTGCTGGCGGCGATCGCGGTACTGCTCGACGTCCACGATGATCGGGCCGGCGTCGTCTTCACGACGACCGAGGATGATATTCGCGATGTACTGAAGCGCGCGCAGCGTTTCGCCACGACGGCCGATGATCAGGCCCGCGTCCTCGCCTTGAATATCAATGACGGTAGGGTTATCAGGGCCTGAGCCTGAGTTCCTGATCGTAGGGGTAGCGTCGACATCCATAGCGCCCAGCAGGTCATTGACGATGCCCAATGCGGCGCTTGCTCCTGCGGAAGAGCCAGTGATCAACGATACGCGAACCTTGGCGGGTTCAGACCCGATGCCCAGTATGCCGCCTCGGCCTTGGCTAACGACGTCTACCTCGACCTCGTCGCGGCCTACGCCGAGCTCGAGTATCGCTAGTTCGATCGCTTCGTCGACCGTCTTCCCCGTTCGTTCCAGAGGTTGTTTTTCCATCAGCGCCAAGCTCCTTGTCCGGCAGGGCTTCGGTGAGCGTGGGACCCAGTCTCGAACCAGAGGCCTGTTGCGCAACAGCAGGCACCGGTTTTTTGAAACCACCCATACCAGTAATGAAGTATTGCATCACGATCCCGATGGAGTTGGAGGTCACCCAGTAGAGGACCAATCCGACCGGGAATATAAGACTCAGGAACCCGAAGAATACCGGGAACATGAGAAGCATTGTTTTCTGTTGGGCCGCTTGCTTCGGGTCCATCGAAGGTGACTGGGTCATCTTCTGTTGGACGTACATGGTGAGGCCAGAGAGCCCGACCAAAAAGAACGCGAGAATATTCCGGGACTGCGTCGCCTGGACGGCGAGATCCATTCCCAGGAAGCTACGGTTAACCGGCACGACGGTGTCAAGGACGGGAAGCCAAGAGTACAGCTTGCTGGCGAGTCCAGCCAGATTCTCCGGGGTGAACGGCACCACAAAGTTGATAGCCCAGAACAACCCGATGAAGATTGGCATCTGGACAACCATCGGACCAAGACAGCCGATGGGGTTGAGGCCCATTTCCTTGTAGGCCTTCATGATCTCTTGCTGGCGAAGCTTCGGGTCGTTCTTGTGCCGCTCGTTGATGGTGCGCATGCGGGGGCCGAGGTCTTGCATCTTGCGGGTCTGCCGGACCTGACGAACGACGAGCTTGTACGTGGCACCACGAACCAGGATGGTGAATGCGATGATGGCCAGGCCGAGGTTGCTGCCTAGGAAGACGTACAACATCAGCAAGGTGTTGGTCATCGGTTTGGTGATCACCTCGTTCCAGACGAGGATGACGAAATCGAACATTTCTTCTCGGTTTCCCCTCGCCTAGAACCCTTCGACCTTGAAGTCCCAGTCCTTCTCAATAGTGCCGTCAGCCACCACGAATGCGGTGATGACCTCTTCAAGCGATCGTACGAAGACGGTGTTGCCGTTGACCGTGAGCGGCGCACGCACCTTGTCGTCGGCTAGCGCGAAGTCGGCAATCCTGGAACCGTCGGCGTCCAGAAGCGTTACGTCACCGCCATCCGACCCAATCAATATGTTGCCATCGACAACGGCAGGCATGGCGAGCATCTCGGCGCGCGAGCCTTCTTGGTCGTACTCCCACACCAAGGCACCAGCGGCGGCGTCGTAGGCGTAGAGGACGCCGTCAAGGTTCGGGGCGTATAGACGGTTGCCGTCGGTGGCAGGGGTGGCCCAGAACCAGCTTTCAGCCTCGAAGGCTTCATGCTGGGTACCGGTGGCCATGTCGATGGCGTACATGATTCCATCAAATGAGCCAACGTAGAGCGAGCCATCAATGGCGACCGGTGCGGCGACAATCCCTCCGCCCAACTCAACTGGGGCGCTCCATACCGATTCACAGTTTTCGATAGAAACAGCGTGGACGAAATGATCAAGGTCTCCGAAGTAGGCGACACCGTCGACGACAATCGGCGAGGACCACACGCGGCCTACTCCGCCGGTGGTGCCCGAGGGGTAGCGACATCGCTCAATGCGGTCCTGACGAGCGTTTGCGTCGAGTTCACTGGCCTCAAGGACGTACATCCGCCCGCGCTGAGTGTCCTCTGCCGCCGCAACGACAAGGGCACCCTCTGCGTAGACGATATCGCCGGAGATGCCTTTGGCAAGCTTGTTGCCTTCAATCTCAAACGAACCGACGTCGCCGAGAGCATTCGCGTCACCGGAGGCGTTCAGTGAGTAGACGAAGCCTTGGTAGCTACCTACGTAGAGGCGTCCATCGGCAAGGGTGGGAGTGCCGTAAAAGGCAACGCCGACGCGTGACTTGTCTCCACCCTCTTCACGCTCCTGGGCATCAAAGACCTGGCCAACACGCGGCTGGATGCCGCCACGGCTAGTGGGGACAAGGAGAATCTCGAGTACACGACCGTCGCGTGTGCCGACGAAAACGGAGTCGGTTTCAGGCTGCGCGACGACGCCTGACCAACTCTCGGAGGCGCCGACACCCCGCCGACCCGCACAGCCAGCCAGTACGACGACTGCTACGAGCGACAGGAGCACAACCATGTTTAGCCGACGGCTAAAACCTGAGCCAGAGCGTTTCACACTAATAGGTCCTTGTCCCGTCTCCACAGACACGGGAACAGCGCCCCCGAACTTATCGGGCTGACGCTGGATGATCGTCTAATCCGTGAACATGATTGCCGGTTCCGGGAACCGGGTCATATCCTTCACCACCCCACGGTTGGCAGCGACCTAGCCGTTTGGCTGTCAACCAGCCGCCCTTGAGGAGCCCGTGGGTCGTTATCGCTTCGTCCGCGTAGTGCGAACAAGTGGGCGAGTACCGGCAGGAGCCTGGCCAATAGGGTGACATTGAGTGCTGGTAAAACCGGATCAACCGAAGCGCTATGCCCCGCATCACTTCCGGCTCTTCCCCTCTGCGGCCTCATCTTTGAGGCCGTCTCCCCGCTTTTCCAGTAGGTCCAATCGCCTCTCGAGATTCAACACCACGCCGCGGATGGTTTGAAAATCCGCGTCAATAATCGGTCTTCGAGCAATCAGCAATTGATCCCACCCTTCTCGAATCGGTGCCCGCCTAACAATGTCTCGCAGGCGGCGTCTCACTCGATTACGATCGACTGCTTTCGCGGATACTCGCTTGCTCACCACAAACCCGAAGCGGGTGTTGTGGAGAGCATTAGGAACCGCGCGCAACACCAGTAGTGGATGGGCTCGAGATCTGCCGCGCTGGCGGAGGGCAAGGAATTCGCTTTTACGACGGAGTCGCTGGTCTTGCTGTAAAGACTGACGGCGTCGCCGCTTATCGGTCAGGCTGGAAGCTATGCGGCCAGCTGATGCCTTCCCTTGAGCCGCCGGGAGGCAATCACTCTCCGCCCGCCTGGCGATGCCATGCGGTGCATGAATCCGTGCCGACGTTGTCGACGGCGTTTTTTGGGTTGCCACGTTCGTTTCGACACAGGCCTCATTCCCTCGTTTGGGCGGTTGCCCAGGCGCGAATTATACTGACCCCACGAGCAGGGTGTCAAACGAGCGCGCCTCAGTATCAAACGATTCCCGCCGGTGGAATCGCCTGGCGAATGACACGGCGGAGTTACGTATATTTGAGTCTAGGATGAGGTGTTTTGTCACCGCCGAACAATAAGCCCAAGCGAGTAAAAGCAGCGCAATTACTGCTCAATCAAGGATTGGCCACCAGCGAGGCGCATGCACGGGCGCTAATCCTCGCGGGTGAGGTGTCGTCCGCGTCACGTCGCATCGAGAATGCGGGGCAGCCGTTGCCTGGGGACACGGTGCTATCTGTACGCCAGCGGCCGCGTTTCGTGGGACGCGGTGGGGAGAAGATGGCAGGCGCGTTGGAGGCGTTCGGGGTCGATGTCGAAGGCATGGTCGGACTCGACGTGGGAGCGTCGACGGGTGGATTCACGGACTGCTTGCTGCAGAACGGAGCGGCGAGGACCTATGCCGTGGATGTCGGCCGCGGGCAGTTGGCTGAGCGCTTGCGCAACGATCCACGGGTAACGTTATTTGAGCGTACCAATGCACGCGCGCCCTACCCGCTGCCCGAGTTGGTAGATATCGCCGTGCTGGATGTGTCCTTCATCTCGCTGATTTTGGTGCTGCCGGCAACGTTTGCGCACGTGAAGCCGGGCGGGTTGGTGATAGCGCTGGTCAAGCCGCAATTCGAGGCGAGGAAGGACCAAGTGGGCCGCAAGGGAGTGGTAAACGACCCGGTGGTCCATGCGGACGTCGTCGGAAAGGTCTGCTTGTGGGCTGCGGAGCATTCCGGCGTGAGGCTGCTAGGGGTGCGGAGGTCGGGGCTGCGAGGCGAGGAGGGCAACCGCGAGTTTTTCATTGCGTTACGCGCGATTGCCGATTGACTCGAACAGCGTGACGAGGACATGAACACGAATATGACTCCGCAAGGCCCGTCACATGGCTTGGCGGTCGGCGCGGTACAATGGTAGTGTTCTGCAGCGATCACCGGCAGCCGCTACTAGCGTGCGGGGAGATACCTTGGACGACTCTCCACGATTTACTCCTACCGAGTCCGACGAACCGCACGATGCGTGCGGTGTGATTGGAGTACATCTCCCACAAGCCACTGAAAGTGATGCCGCACAGGTGGCGTTCTACGGCTTATTCGCACTGCAACACCGCGGGCAAGAGAGCGCTGGCATCGCGGCTGCGGATGGTCGAGTACTTCGCAATTTCACGAATGTCGGTTTAGTTTCGAATGCGTTCAGGCAGGAAGATCTTGAGCGTTTGCCGGGGCATATCGCCGTCGGTCACACCCGCTACTCAACGACAGGGTCTTCCGGCGCGCTGAACGCACAGCCAATCGTGGCGAAGGGACCGACCGGCGAGATAGCGTTAGCGCACAACGGCAACATCGTCAATGCGGAAGAGATGCGCGAGCGGCTCCTTGAGTGGGGGATTACGACCACCACTGGTACCGATAGCGAAGTGATTACGCACCTGTTAGCGTGGGCTCCCGGTGAGACATGGGGCGAGCGCGTGGCCTATCTGATGAAGTCCATCAAGGGTGCGTATTCGTTGGTGGTGGCAACGAAGGACACGACGATCGGTATCCGGGATCCACATGGAGTGCGACCGCTGTGCCTGGGGCGATATGCGAACGGCGGTTGGATAATCGCGTCAGAAAGCGCAGCACTGGATCACATCGGCGCGCAATTCGTACGCGAGATTGAGCCGGGCGAGACGGTGGTCATTGACCGCGACGGGATACTCAGTATCCCCAATCCGCTCCCTGACGAACGCGTCGCTCACTGCGTTTTCGAGCACATTTACTTCGCCCGCCCTGATTCGACGTTGGACGGACAGCTAACCCACATGTCTCGCACGCGCATGGGGGCGGCCTTGGCGATCGAGCACCCGGTGGAAGCTGACGTGGTGATCTCGATTCCTGAATCAGCAAACTCGGCGGCGATCGGGTACGCGAAGGAGTCAGGTATCCCGTTCGAACTGGGACTCGTAAAGAATCGGTACGTGGGCAGGACGTTCATCGAACCGGACCAACGGTTTCGCGATCTAGGCGTTCGGAACAAGTTCAACCCGCTACCCGAAGTGCTGGCGGGCAAGCGGGTGGTGGTGGTCGACGACAGCATCGTTCGTGGTACGACGACACCACATATCGTTCGACTGCTCAAGCGGGCCGGAGCGGTGGAAGTGCATATCCGAGTTTGCGCGCCGCCGATCAAGAACCCCTGTCACTTCGGCGTGGACATGGCAACGAAGGACGAGTTCATCGCGTCCGGCCGGACTGTGGAGGAAATCCGTGAGATTATCGATGCGGATACGCTGGGCTACCTGAGCATGGAAAGCTTGCACGAAGCGGTCAGTAACGACCGCACCGGCTCCCAGTTCTGCGATGCCTGTTTCACCGGCAATTACCCGATTCCGGTCCAACTGCAGATGGACAAGCTCTCGCTCGAACGAACTCTGCCTCAGGGCAAGTAACCGCGATAGCCATTGGCTACTCAGCACCCCTCCAATACCATCACTCAACTGCCCGATTTAGTTGGCGCGTTAGAGGATGCTGATCGCGCACGTTTCGAGCGGGTATATGAGGTGTCCGCGGCGGAAGGGCGTCTCCGCGCACCTAGTGCAATGGTTCCTTGGATCGAGAGTACCTTCGGTAAGCTAGCGGCTGTCGAGAAGCAACGTATCGTTCGTGTTTCCAATCTGGTTACGGGCGAGGGCACACTGTTCAACGAGCTCCGAGCCCGCCGACCTGTGCGAGCGGTGCTGCAGGTGGAGAATGAATCGGAGCTCGGCCTAGGAGACGATCCTTGGGCGCGCCCTACTGAAGCGACGCCCGAAGACACGTTCGGCAGGCTCTCCAATGATCATGGGGTAACGGCAGCGAACATCGCAAAGTATGACGCGTTGCACAGCATCATCGTTTTCTCAGAGCCTGATCCGCTGGCGTTCACGCGTGAATCCGTCGTTGCACACCTAACGCTCGCGCACGATTGGCTACACGCGGCACATGAAGATGACGCTGCAGCCAAGTACCCCTACATCATGTGGAATTGCCTCTGGCGAGCGGGCGGCTCCATCGTCCATGGGCACACTCAGGTTTCGCTCACTCGTGGCCGTCACTACGCGAAGATTGAGCGTTTGCGAACGGACGCGATACGCTACCAGAACGCGAACGGCGTTTCGTACTTCAATGACCTGGTGAGGATCCACGCTTCGTTAGGGCTCGCTCATGATGTGGGAGGCGTGAGCGTTCTTGCGAGTTTGACCCCGGTGAAGGAGAAGGAGTGCATCTTGATTGCTGACACAGCCGACGAAGCGTTGGGGGCTGCGGTTTTCGATACGCTTCGCGTCTACCGCGATTCCTTGGGTGTGCGGTCCTTCAATGTGGGGATGTTGCTTCCACCTGTCGATGAGACGGAGGAATCCTGGGACGGGTTCCCGGTGGTGGTGAGGATAGTAGATAGAGGTAATCTTGAAACAAGAACCAGTGATATAGGCGGGATGGAAATGTTTGCGGAGGCAGTCGTCGCAGCCGATCCGTTCGCTGTTCATCAGGCCTTGGTCGCTGAGGGGGCGTAGACGTGGCATCCGTTGACGTGGTGATACCGGTACTGAATGAGGAGCACTCACTCCCCGGTTGTATCGCGCAATTGCGCGAATTTCTCAATGAGTCGCTACCCCAGCACAAGTGCAGAATCGTGGTCGCCGACAACGGGTCGAGCGATGGGACCCTGCATGTGGCCATGGCTGAGGCGAAGGCACATCCCAAGCAGGTGGCGTACGTGCATCTCGACGTTCGAGGGCGGGGACGAGCGTTGCGAAAGGCTTGGCTAGAAAGTGACGCGGACGTGGTGAGCTACATGGACGTAGACCTCTCGACAGGTCTGGATGCGTTCCCCGCGATGGTGAATGGAATCGTCGACGATGGCTATCACGTGGCGTTCGGGAGCAGGCTGGCAAAGGGTGCGCGCATAACGCGGTCGCCGAAGCGTGAGGTGATCTCGCGTGCGTACAACATGATCATCCGAGGGATGATGCAAACGCGATTCCGAGATGCGCAGTGCGGCTTCAAAGCGCTCAGTCGCAGCGCGGCGCACGTGATTGTTCCCGCAATCGTGAACAACCACTGGTTCTTCGATACTGAGCTCCTCATCATCGGAGAGAAGCGCGGTTTTCGTATGCTCGAGGTTCCGGTTTCCTGGGAAGAGGATCCTGACACACGGGTGAAGATTGCGCAGACGGTGATGGAAGATCTGAAGGGCCTGGCGAGATTAAGGCTAGGCGGTATCCCAGAAGTCGACCCGCCCGCCGGGTTACGGGAATGAACCAGCGTGCCAACGGCAAACGTAACATAGATAATGGGCGAGGCATGACACCCTTTGTACGGGCCAACAGATGACACAACGTAACCCCGCATTCGAAGTTCGACCGTCGGTTATCACCGGCGATACAGCCGACGTATACCTCCACAGGACACAGCGAGTCCTCCGCAACGAGGGCATCAACCCGACGGTGGTGATGGAGTTTTCCGCTACCAGCGCCGGGACGTTATGCGGCTCGATGGAAGTCCGGGCAGTCCTGAGTAAGGTCACGTCTGAGGGGAATCGCGAAATCTGGGCGGTGGAAGAAGGGCAGCAGATTGCAAGCGGTGAAGTCTGCTTGCAGGTAAGAGCCCCGTACTCCAGCTTCGGCCTATACGAGACGGCAATCTGCGGGATCTTGGCGCACCACTCGGGCTGGGCTACTGCGGCACATGAGCTGGCAGTAGAAGCGGGGAAGATTCCCGTGGTGAACGTGGGGGCGCACAACGTGCACCCTTCAGTGGCACCGGTGATGGACTACGCAGCGGTTGTCGGCGGGTGTCTGAGCGGTTCAACGGTGCTGGGGGCACGCCTCGCGAACAGCCCTCCGGTCGCTACGGTGTCCGGGGCGCTGGTTCAGCTGATGGGCGACCCAGTAAAGGCCATGTATGCGTTCGATCGCGCGGTGGCCTCTGACGTGCAGCGGATCGCCTACGTCGACCCGCGGAAGGACCCCGCCGAACAGGCCGTCGAGGTAGCACTGGCGATGCGGGACCACCTGAACAGTGTTCGTATCGCTCGCATACCAGGCGGCCGTTCCGTGGACACAGAGACCCTTATGGAGGTACGGCGCCGGCTTGACGCGATAGGCGCACGCAACGTCAGCATTGTACTAAGCGGGCGGATGACGCCGGAGCGCATACGGAAGCACCTCGACGAGGGCGCTCCAATCGACGTATTCCACGACGCGGGGTACATCGCTCAGACCAATCCTATGTCATTCTTACCGAACATTCGGACGATCAGCGACAAACCGGTTCCCCAGGAAACCGAGCCTCCGCCTCCCAACACACGCTTGGTGCGGGTGCTTTAAAAACCCGGCTACACTTAGACAATCCGAGCCTATGATTCGACGATGAATGTTCCCAGAGCGAAGCCTGGGCCATCGGTCAGCGCAGCCGCACTGGTAACGGGCTTTTCCAGATCCGCAAACGACCCGCCCGAAACGACGAACTCTGCTGCGCCTGCGGCGGTGCTTGCGTCGAAGACGCTCACCTGGTTGTCGCGTACGTCGTCAGCTTCGTACGTCGCGATGTACTGGGCCTGCCCTGCCTGCAAGGTGACCTCGCGCACAACCAATGCGTTCTTCCGGACGATGGCGAGCCACCCGGCATCTCCAAGGCGTGGCACTGCCGCGGCGATCCGTGGCGTATCAAAGTCGTCTTTCTCGTAATCGAGAGCGAGCAGCGATAGGATTATGGCTTCGCGGATCGGCATCCCAAGCCCGACCTTTTCCACGATCGGATCCGTGTGACTACCGTTGGTGGCGATGGCCCATTCACCTACTAGACGCAGGGCGTTGTAGGCGATGTAGGGATTCTTGTTGACGTCGGTCTCGAATCCCGGGCGAGGTAGCACTGCGAGCGTTCCGTTGTTGTCGACTGCCTGTCGATTAGGGAATGATCGGCTGGAAACGCGGTACATGACGGTGTTCGCTCCTGCTGCATTCTTCCCGACGGCTACGATTCTTCCAACGTACATTTATCTTTTTCTCACTCTTATTACTTCGGACTTGTTGTTTAGACCAAGGCCAAGCTTGGTGTTGCGTCCAGCCGCATTCCGTGCGTCACGCCGCGCGTGAGTCGATAGTAGCCTGCGGCACCGATCATGGAGCCGTTGTCAGTACACAGCTTCGGTGCGGGGATGATCACGGGAACAGGTGCCCGCCGACACGCCTCGCGGAGCGGGCCGTTGGCGGACACGCCTCCGCCCAGCACGAGGCCTTTCGCTCCGTAGCGCTCGACAGCTGAAATAGCCTTCGTGGTGATGACGTCGACAACGGCGTCCTGGAACGCGGCTGCAATCTCGGCGACTAGCGTGGTGTCGGCGCCGCCGTCCGGACATGGATACACGCCGAGCGCTTGAGCCTTGTGGAGCACGGCTGTCTTGAGCCCGGAAAAACTGAAATCTAGGGAACCGCCCAGCCAGGCACGGGGAAGTTTGAACGACGGAGTAATCCCGCCGGCGGCTCGCTGAACAGCGGGGCCACCAGGGTACCCAAGGCCAAGGATGCGACCAGCCTTGTCGAACGCTTCGCCTGCTGCGTCGTCACGAGTACGGCCAACGACTTCGTAATCACCATGGCCTCGCATCACGATGAGGTCCGTGTGGGCGCCTGATGCAATAAGCACGATGAGGGGAAAACCCGGATCCAGCGCGGGGTCTGTGCCGCCAAGCCAAGCGGCGTAGGTGTGCCCTTCCAGGTGATGCACACCCACGAGCGGTAAATCCCGGGCGTAGGCAATGGCTTTTGCGGTGTTGACGCCAACCATGAGCGAGCCCATGAGACCCGGCCCCTGGGTGACTGCAATAGCGCCAATGTCATCCAAGGTGACGTTGGCTTCTGCAAGTGCGCCTTCTAGGACGGGGACAATCTGAAGGAGATGCTGGCGCGAGGCGACTTCAGGCACGACTCCTCCATAGCGCGCGTGGAGGGCGACCTGTGAGGAGACGATATCGGACAAAACACGGCAGCCGTCTTCGACGACGGCTGCTGCGGTCTCGTCACATGAGCTTTCGATTCCAAGCACTAACATAGCCAATCGAGGCTAGCACATCGGAGGGTGTTGCACGCTCGCGATGCCCGCTTGGGGAGTTGGACAATGGCCCTGTGCTACCATCGCTGGCATTCCGTTCATGAACGACAGGGACAACATGGTTTGCCGTCGAAAGGGGTCTCAAGATGATTGCTGAAGTGGGGACGGCGAGTGCTGTCCTCCTGGTCGCATTCACGTTGCTGTCCGCGTTCTTCTCAGGATCTGAAGCCGCACTCCTTTCCGTTCAACGGATCCGCATTCGCCACTTAGCCCGCAGCGGGACTCCCGGTGCAGCGCGCGTCGCCAAGCTGGTTGAGCGGCCCGATCGCCTGCTGCCTCCGATACTGTTGGGCAACAACCTCGCGAATACGGCTGTGGCCGCGCTGGCGACGGCGATGGCGATCACGGTGTTCGGCGATGGGGGCCAGTCCATCTTGATAGCAACTGCTGTGGTGACGGTTGTGTTGCTGATCTTCGGCGAGACCATCCCGAAGACTGCGGCGGCCCGTCACGCCGAGCGTGCATCAATCGCTGTGGCGATCCCCATCGTGGGCATCAGTTGGCTTCTGCGCCCCGTGTCATTCCTGCTGCAAGGCATCTCCAACACAGTGATCAAGCTATTGGGGTCCGACCCCCAGTCGCAATCCACTGTGACAGAGGAAGAGATCAAGGCGATGGTGTCGTTCGGACATGAGGAAGGGGCAGTCGAGTTCGGCGAGGCCGAGATGATTCTCCGAGTGCTGGCATTCGGCGACCGCCTAGTGCGTGAGGTCATGACGCCGCGCCCGGAAATCGTGTGGATCAAGCAAGGAATCTCGATCCAGCAGTTCCTCGCCCTCTACAGTGGGAATCATCACACGCGGTTCCCGGTGTACCAAGGCGATGTAGACAATGTGGTCGGCCTAGTGGCGGTGAAGGATGTGATGCGGCTGCTTGCGGGCGGAGCCGACCAGGCAGCACCTGCCACCGCCTGGGTACGACCGGTGATGTTCGTTCCGGAGACGAAACGGATCCAGGATCTGTTCGACGAGATGCGGGCGAGTGGAGACCAAATCGCTATGATCGCGGATGAGTTCGGCGGCGTCGCAGGACTGGTCACTCTCAAGCGCCTGGTGGAAGACATCGTCGGTCGCGTCGGGGGCGAGGACGAGGTCGCACCGGTAGAGGTAGTGGAGGTTAACGAGCGAACGTTCGACCTGGACGCAAGCATGTCTATCGCAGAGGTCAATGACCGGTTGGGGCTAGCGGTTCCAGTAGGCGAATACGAGACGCTGGCGGGGTTCTTGCTGGAGCAATTGGGGGAGGTCCCAGAGGTCGGCGATGAGATTGCCTACGAGAATCTACGGTTCGCGATTACGGAGATGCAGGCCGTGCGGATCTCAGGCGTACGCGTCGAGTCGATTCCGCAGGCCGAGTAGCACCATGGGAATGGCGTTTCAGCGAGAAGCGATGGCGCCTCAACGACGAGGCCAGATGCCCGCGACGGTGCGGCTCGGCCAATTCATCCTGAGAGCGGTACGAAGGAATGGTGGCGCGCTAGGCACCGGCCCTCTGATTCTGGCCGTGTCGGGAGGCACGGATTCGCTAGCGATGTTGCTGGCAGCCGCGACGGTTCGCGAATCGATCAAACGCGAAATCGTCATCGCACACTTCTCTCACGGACTGCGCAAGAGTGCCGAGCGCCGCGAAGCGGCATTGGTACGTCGGACCGCCCGAGAGCTTCAGGTCCCCCTGGAACATGAACAGGCGGAGACGGGGCGATCTGAGGCATCAGCGCGGGATGCGCGATATGCGTTCCTCGGACGTGTAGCGAGGCTGCACCGCGCGGCTGCGGTAGCGACGGCCCATACGCAGGACGACCAGGCTGAGACGCTGCTACTACGACTGAGCCGGGGTACCGGCCTACGCGGTGCGGGGGCGATCCGTGAGTTTTCTCAACGCGAAGTCAGCAGCGAACGGCTCGCACTGCTCCGTCCAATCCTGCTCGCTACGAGGGCCGACACTTCAACGGTCTGCGCTGAGTGGAAGTTGACGGCGGCATCCGACGGTACAAATCGCTCAGTGCGGTACGCACGGAATCGCGTGCGGCGGCGGATCCTCCCCGAGCTAGCAGAGATCAACCCGGATGTCGCTGGCGCGCTGGCGGCTTTCGCCGTTACCGCGCAGGAAGACGACGATCTGCTGACCCGATTGGCCACCGAGGCAGTTGCGGAGATTGAGCGACGGGAGCCTACCACCATCGCTTGGCCCGTACACGTTCTGCGGGAGTTACCCTCGCCGCTGCTGGCCCGGGTATTGCAGTCAGCATGGGCGGTGCTCCGGGGCGGAGGGGCTGCGCTTTCGCGGGCGCAAATCGAGTCCATAAAGCGATCGATAGTACGCGGCAGCGGGTGGGTAAACCTGTGGAGAGGGGCAACGTTTAGGGTGGAGCATGAGGCTGCTTCGTTGTCAACGGACCATTTCACGATGGGCCAATTCGAGCCGACGACGCTGCACATACCTGGGGAGGCGGTCTTCGGTATGTGGGCGATCACTGCGGGAATCGGGCCTATGGGCACCATCAGCGATGACGTCTGGCGAGCTAGGCTCGACCTAAACGCCCTAGGCAATAACGTTTGCGTTCGCAGTCGCATTGAAGGTGATCGGTTCAATCCACTGGGGATGGAACAGGAGGTTCGACTGCAGGACGTGCTGGTCAACGCGAAGGTCCCACGTTCCCAACGAGACAGCCTACCGTTGGTTGTCGCAGGGGGAAGGATCGCTTGGGTAGCAGGCGTGCGGATCGCCGATTGGGCGAAAGTGACGCGGGGAACAACGCGATCAGCGCTGATTGAAGCGCGACCGCTTAGTTGATCGACTCAGGGCCGGTCGCAATTCCAGGGGGCTCGATAGCGAACTCTCCGTCGTAGGACGCGAAGGCTTGCTGGAAGAGAAGCTGACGCTCATTCCCATTTTCAGTGATTCTCACCTCTGCTTTGGTGAGGAGGTCGGTTTCGCAGTCGATCCAGATCGTTGCGGCGCCAAGGACGCCCTGTGGAGGTGAGGGATTGGCGAGAACTGAGGCAAGGGACTCTCGACCGAGTGGCTCGTAGCGTACCTGAAGGTATTGCTTGCCGTCGCTGACGTTTAGGGCATAGCCCGTGGGGTAGCCTTCCCGGAGTACGTCAAGATATTTGACCACCGTGAGGTGGGAATTTAGTTGCCGCTCAACGCCGAAGCGGGATGGATCTTCAGGCTTCTGCCAGGTGCCCGCAAGGCGATAGAAGTCTCTGCCAATGGAGACCCAGCGCTCGCGCACTTCACCGGACGATGCCCAACCCGTCTGCGAAACGCGGAACCGGTCAGGGGCAACGAACTCCATATCCCAGACGTAGTCGCCTTCTCTGAAGTCTTCACTGGCCGGGTCCCGAATAATCTGGCGGGAGACGTAGGATGTAGCGCGTTCGGTAGCCGCCACACACCGCGCCACGCACTCGGTAACGTCGGTGAATCCGATAGGCTCGGCGGCGGGGTCAAAGCGTGAAGTGAGCACGGAGGCGAGGTTGGAGGCGGCGCCAGTCACCCCAGCATTCGCTGGAGGTAGCGATTGATCAACAAGGAGGCCCGGTGCTGCGTGACCCAGTGTCTCCTGCGGTTCTGGTGCGGTGGCCGGGACTTCCGTCGCGGGTGCGACTACCGCCATCAATTCGTACAACCGACGGGCGACAAAGTAGGCATCCCGTCGCGATTCGGAGGATCGCAGGGGCTGGCGGAGTGTAAGTCCGTTGGCGTACAGGAGCAGCGCGCCGTCCTCGTCAGGGAATGCGAACCCCGCGATCAGGAAGAACGCCACGAGAATAGGAACCCCGCCGAGTACGAATGAGATGAGAGCGACCGAGAAGATCACCCAGCTACCCCAACCAAGGGCGGCGCCGACGACGAGAGCAATCAGTCCGTTAGCGAGGCGACTGGTGTCGCGCTCAACGTCTGAAATTTCGACGGCCGTGAGTCGGTCCAGGGGAACTATCGTTGTGGTGCGGACGCCACCCTGCAAGCCCAGTCGAATAACGCGCCGCGTGGTCACAGTTAGCTTGTCCTCGCCAACGGCCGACGAGTTGATAGCGCCTGCACGGCTATCAAGAGCTAGCTCGAAACGTTCCCCAGGCATCCAGGGGACCTGTCGGTCTGGACTCTCTTGTGTAAATTGGCTCACGACCGGGTCTTCTCCACACTCTAGGATCCGCGCATTCAAATCTGTGGTTGCGACGCCGCCAGGCAGGATACCGTCACGCTGGACGGGGGGTCATTACCTGCGGAAGTTGATCCGCCTGAAGATCTCGGCGTACTCGTAGTTGTAGCCGTAATCCGCAGCTTCAGCAGCCGCATCTGCCGCGCGCCGTTTGGCGAATTGCTCTATCCGCGTCATGTCGGCGGATAGCTGGCTCTCGTGGGCTGCCAACGCATGCATCTTGAGGTCTACGGTGTCGGTGATGTCGACGACGACGTCGGGGTTTTCAGAACCCCATAGGAGTACGGTGCCCACTTTGTGGGTGTCGAGGCCCGCCACGAGGTGTTCCGGGAAGTGGAGCACATCGCGGGCGAACGGGAAGGAGGCGTCGAGAGCGGTCTGTCCCGATATGCGATGGTCTCGGTGGCTGTGTGACATGCGTCGTGGATCCATAGCCAAGAGAACGTCAGGCTGGAACCGGCGGATCTGCTCAACGATCTGGCCACGGAATACGCTGGTATCTTCCAACGCGCCGTCCCCGTAACCAAGGAAGACCAATTCATCCACACCAAGCACTTCGGTAGCCTTCTTCTGCTCAATCTCACGGATCTGTGCTAGGCGCTCGCTGGTCATTTCTGGGTCTGAGGAACCTTTGTCTCCATTGGTACACACGACATAGAGCACCTTGCAGCCTTCGCGAGTCCACTTGGCGACTGTACCACCGCATCCTGACTCGCCGTCATCTGGATGCGGAATCACAAGCATAGCTCGTTCTGGGGTTTCGATCGTCTCCATTCAACCTCCGGCGGTGAGAACCCGTCGTATTCAATAATCGGTTGGTAAGATGATACCGGCTCGACCGGGCCGCGTCTCAGGCTCGCCTATCTCAGCGTATGGAGTTCGTATCTTGACCTCTCCCCATATCACGATCCGCGCATTCCAGTGGTCCGACGTTGCGTTGCTGGCAACGCTCCAGCACGCGGAGGAGTCGGATGTTGGCCGTTGGCTCAAGCAATCCAACCTGGCGCCTGAACAGGAGTGCGTGTTTGCAGAGGAGGGCGGTAAGGCGACCGGGTTCGGGTACTTAATCGTGGAGCAAGGGCTGTCTCGCGGGGTACTAATCGCCGAAGCGGAAGGTGCCGCGGCGCTCGGTGCGTTGCTCACTAATGCAGCAAGCAAAGCTCGAGAGTTTGGTCTGAGCGTTCTGCAGTTGGACGTGCCCGAAAGCGATCTACAGCGCCGTGAGATATGCGGCGCGGCGGGGATGTCCGTTATCCGGACGCACCTTCACCTGCTGAGGCCAGGCGATGAGCCAACCGGCGTAGCGTTGCCACTCGGAACGACGATCCGGTTGGCGACGCGAGCTGACGTAGGCACGATTACGGTTATCCAGAACACGGCGTTCACTGAAAGCTGGGGTTACGCTCCGAACAGCGAAGGGGAGGTCTCATACCGGATATTCGAGCTGCCGACAAACGCGCCAGACCCGGTGCTGATCGTGTCGATAGACGGCCAGGACCTAGGCTACTGTTGGGCACATCAAGAACGTGCCGACTCACCCGGTATCGTGGGGATGGTGGGAGTGCTGCCCGATCAGCAAGGCAAGGGACTCGGGAAGTTGGCAACTGCCGCGGGTATCGACCACTTGATCAGCATTGGAGCAGCGCCGGTGGAGATCACGGTGGATGCCGAGAACGCGCCAGCAGTCCACGTCTACGAGAGCGTAGGGTTCACGCTCGACTGGCGCTCTTTATGGTACGAGATGGCACTCGACTAGCGCGAGAGCAAGGCGCGCTCAGCGAAGCCTTGCGCGGCACGCCGATAACCTGCGAGGGCTTGATTCGCAGCACTCGTCCAGGTGAAGGCCCGAGCGTGGGATACGGCTGCTTGTCCCATCGTTTCCCGGACTCCCGGGTTGTCCAATAGCTCGTCCATGCAGTAGGCGAAATCGACCGGATCGTGGGCGCCCACCAGGCAACCCGTCTGTCCATCAACGATCTGGGTGGCCAATGCGCCGACGGCTGAGGCGACCACAGGCCTTCCGGAGGCCATCGACTCCAACGCAACGAGCCCGAAGCTTTCGTGGAATGAGGGCATGGCGGTGATATCAGCAACGCCGTAGAAATCGACGAGCTGTTGCTGGGGGACTGCCGTATGCCAGGAAACGCGGTCGGCGACCCCGAGCTCTGTGGCGAGGACTCGCAGCCAGTCGAAGCTGTGCTCGCCTTCTGAGCCACCAACGAGAATCAAGCGAGTATTCGCCCGATCGCGCATGTAGGGCAAGGCGCGGATGAGTACGTCCGGGCCTTTGAACGGCTCAGTGCGACCAACGAAAAGCACTATTCTTTCGTGTGGGCTGAAGCCCATACGTTTTCGGGCTTGGAGCCTGTCAGTTGGCCTGAACAGTGAAAGGTCCACTCCCCCAGGCGCAACGTGAATGCGGTCGTCTTCAATCCCGAAGAGTTCGTTGAGTTCTCGACGCTCCTGATCGGTAAAAGCGAAAACGAGGTCAGCCCCCCGCGCCATCCGTGCCTCTGCGACCTTGCGTTGTTCAGGTTCGCTTTCGGAGCCCTCGCGCTCTTTGATGGCGGCGAGAGTGTGAAAGCTGACGACGCTAGGGCGTCCCCACTGCGCAGCGACCGATTGCGCGACGCTGCCGGAGAGCCAGTAGTGGCTGTGGACAAGGTCGTATTCCAACCCTTCTCGCACGACGAACTCCAGCATCCGTTCGCGGAACACCGGAAGGTAAGGGACGACCTCGGACTTAACCAACTCCGGGTCACCGGCTGGAAGGTGGATAACGCGAGCATTGGGGCCAATCGCGAAGATCTCGGGACCGCCAGCGTGGTGGCTGCGCGTGTAGACATCGACGGAGACTCCCGCTGCTGCGATGGCAGGGGCGATGTCGCGGAGGTACACATTCATCCCTCCGGCGAAACGCATCCCAGGCGTGACCATAGGACAGCCGTGTACAGAGACCATGGCGATGCGTTTGATCTGAGGGATGTTCATTGGCATTCACGTCTGGAGAACAAGCTAGCGGTTGACGATGATTCGGTGGAGGCCGATGTCCTGCCCGCCAAGGTGATACTTATAGTGCTCTGGGCCACGCAGGAAATCGAAGTAGGTGAGGCCGCGCTCAATCGCGTCCTTGATGCAAAGTGCTTTGAGCATAAGACCAACGGCGAGGGGGCCGTGCTCAAGCCGATATCCACTGTTATAGAGCAGGCGACGTCCGGCATAGTCGAACGACATGGTGGTCGCGACCCGCTCGCCGTTCAGTTCGAGGAAGAGCAGCCGAAGGAAGCCGGCGTCGAATGACCACTCGACTATCTCGCGGAAGAATTCTTCGCGCTCGGGGAGCATGAAGTCCCGCTTCTCTTCTCGACTCTCCGCCATGAGTTCGTGGAAGAGTTCGAAATCAGGCACCAGTGTTTCCTTGGAGGTCTCGACGAGACGAACCTCGCCAGCGGCGTCGAGACGCCGCAACTTGCGCCGCAGCTCGTGGCGGTCCTTCTTGCGCAGCGTCGCGAGGAATTCATCCCAGGTAGCAGGGAGCTCGACACCGGGGACGACATCTTCATCCTCGATGGTGACCTGATAGCCGAGAGCGCGGTAGGCGTCAGGTAACTCGCGCATGGCCGGTGAAAACGCGGGCAACGAGCGTAGGTCCATAGTCTTCCATGGCTCGCCGGCTACGCGCTCCACGAAGGCGGCATGGAAGCCGGGTGCAACGTCGATAAAGTCGTGGTAATCGAAGAGATCCGTATCGCCGAGGAACCTCAGCGTATCGCCATCGAGAACCATCGGTGCCATGCCAAAGGGCGCATCTTCCGGACCGATGGTGAGCAACCGCAAGCCGCCGTTACCACTGCCGAATCTCCGCCACCAGATCCCTTGCCACTCCGGCGTTAGAAAGATGGAGGACCAAGACCGTCGCTTGAGCAATTGATGCCAAAGAGGGCCGGAAGCGGCGATGGCGTCTCCCAGATTGCCGCTCAATGGATCCCTTCTTGCAGAAGGCTGAGGAACTCGCTGCGTGTTGCGACGGAATCCCTGAAGTCTCCACGGGTTGCAGAAGTGACGACAGAGGCACCCGGCTTCCGCACTCCACGCATGGCCATGCAAAGGTGCTCTGCACGAATCACGACGGCAACACCTTCAGGGCCGAGGGCGGTCATTATAGCGTCCGCTACCTGGGAGGTTAGCCGCTCCTGCACCTGAGGCCGGCGCGCGAGGATATCGACCGCTCGCGCGAGTTTGCTGATCCCCACGACCTTGCCCTTAGGCAGGTAGCCGACGTGGGCCGTTCCAAAGAAGGGCAGTAGGTGGTGCTCGCACATCGAGTAGAAGGGCACGTCGCGGATGATGACCATCTCCTGATGGTCCTCGTCGAACTGGGTACCAAGAACGTCTACCGCCTCTTCCTGCGTGCCTCCACCAATCTCTTCGTACATCTTCGCGACTCTGCGGGGGGTCTCCCGCAATCCCTGGCGGTCGGGGTCTTCGCCTATTGCCTCGAGCAGGTCTCGAATCACCTGCTCGACGCGTTGAGAATCTATCGCCACTCCTCCTCCTCTATCTCCCACTACGGTTTGGGTTGCGCGCCAAGCATGTCGGCAACGATCTGGGCATCAGCCGGGGCTTCTTCCAGCGGGCGGTCCGCAAGCGCCAACGCAACCGATGGGTCCTTGAGTCCATGACCAGTGATGATGCACACGATGGTGTTGGAACTGAAATCCATGCCTGCCCTCGCGGACTTGATGGCGCCAGCGACGGATGCCGCCGATGCAGGCTCACAGAAGATGCCTTCCGTGCGTGCGAGAAGCTTATACGCTTCGATGATTTCCTCGTCCGACACGGTGCCGATGGAACCTCCCGATTCGTCACGGGCAGCCACCGCGGAAGACCAGCTGGCAGGATTTCCGATGCGGATGGCGGAGGCTATGGTTTGCGGGTCCGCGATGGGATGGCCAGCGACTATAGGCGCCGATCCTTCGGCCTGAAAGCCCATCATTCGCGGCAGGCTAGATGCCCGTTCGTCGGCGTCTGCTTCTTTGAACCCTTTCCAATAGGCGGTGATATTGCCGGCGTTGCCCACGGGGATGAATAGGTTATCCGGGGCATCGCCGAGGATTTCGATAATCTCGAATGCGGCCGTTTTCTGGCCCTCAATCCGGTGCGGGTTGACGGAATTAACCAGTGATATGTTGTAGCCCTCAGCAAGCTCGCGGGCGATGTCCAGAGCGGCGTCGAAGTTGCCAGTGACCTTGATGACACGCGCACCATAAGCAACGGCCTGGCTGAGCTTACCCTCGGCAATTTGGCCAGCAGGCACGAGGACAACGGTCTCGAGGCCTGCTGCGGCGCCATATGCAGCGGCAGACGCACTGGTGTTGCCTGTTGAGGCGCACAGAATAGTCGTGTGGCCAGCTTCCAGCGCTTTCGCGACGGCGACGACCATCCCTCGGTCTTTGAATGAGCCGGTGGGGTTGCACCCTTCAAGCTTGAAGAACAAATGCCCGATGCCGAACTCTTTGCCAAGCCTGCGGGATTCCACCAGAGGGGTGTCCCCCTCACCCATACTCAGCATGGGCGTATCTACTGTTACCGGCAGGTACTCCCGGTATCGTTTCAGAACACCTTCACCCATTGGACACCTTCGCTACGATCTAACGACCGCTACGCAATACGTTCTTCCACCCTCACGAGGTTACTCACTTCGTCAACGGAGTCCAGTGCCTTCAGTTGCTGGAGTGCCTGCTGAACAGCGGCTTCGCGAGCGATGTGAGTAGTTATGACAATCTCGGCTGCTTGCCCACTCTCGCCGACTTCTTTCTGGATAACGGACGCGAGGCCGACGTCAAGATCCCCAAGCACACGGGTCACTTGCGCCATAACCCCAGGACGGTCTGATGCCCGGAGTCGTATGTAGTATTTGGTTTTCAAGTCATCCACGGTCTCGACGATCAAGGCCTCGTCAAAGAGCGGGGGCTGGGTAGCCCGCCCGCCTCCGATAATAGCTCGTCCGATCGCGACCACGTCGGCGAGAATCGCACTTGCCGTAGGGCGGGCACCTGCACCCGGGCCCTGAAACATCGCCCAGTCAACGAGATCACCTTCAAGCTCCACGGCGTTGTAGACGCCGTCTACTTTGGCTAGCGGGTGGCTGATCGGTAGGAAGGCGGGGTGGACTCTTGCCAGGACTCGACCATTGGTCCGGCGCGCGGTGGCGAGGAGCTTGATGACGTAACCAAGCTCTTCCGCGTAGCGGAAGTCCTCTGGCGTTAGGCGATTGATCCCCTCTCGGAATACATCAGTATCACGCACGACCGTTCGGAACGCTAACGATGCCAAAATCGCTAGCTTGAACGCGGCGTCCACGCCGTCGACATCTGCTGCGGGGTCGGGCTCCGCGTAGCCTAGCGCTTGCGCCTCTCTGAGTACCACCCCGTAGTCGAGACCGTCGGTGGCCATCCTCGTGAGCATGTAGTTGGTGGTGCCGTTGATAATGGCGTTCACGGCTGAAATATCATTTGCCGCGAGGTCATCGAGTAGCGGGCCGATGATGGGTATACCGCCGCCGACGCTGGCTTCAAACCGCAGCATGACGCCTTTGTCCGCGGCGGCTCGCAAAAGGGCCGGACCATGCTTGGCCATGACTTCTTTGTTGGCGGTAACCACGTGTTTTCCGGCGGCGATGGCTGCCAATATGTGGTCGTAAGCCGGGTATTCCCCGCCCATCACCTCAATCACCAAGGGAATCTTCGGGTTTTTGAGGATGTCATCAGGGTCCGCGGTCAGCAAAAGGTCCTCGGAGACGTCCGAGCGCCTCAATCGCACATCACGGACAAGCACTCGATCCACGCGAACAGGCGCGCCTATGCGGCGGGAAAGGGTGAGGGCTTGTTCGTGGACCGCAGCCGCAACCCCAGTGCCTATGACACCGAGGCCCATCAGCCCGATCGAGATGTGGTCAGCCATATGCGCTCGTACCTAGAGGATCTGATCGATGACCCACTCGGCATCGTCGAGGGTGAGGCCGCGCTGCTCGCGAACCGCCTCCTGCACCTTGGCGTCCAGCCATGACTGGAAGGCGTTAGCTGCCAGGGATTCTCGCATGTCGGGGTCAACGGGTTGCTCGGACGGGCCATCGGTCACGCGCAAGACAATGCTCCCGAAGCCGGTAACCAATGGTCCAATCAGTTCGTCCTGCACGAGATCTTCGGCGAAGAGGATCGAATCGAGTTCTTCAATAGCACCCTGGGGCACCCAGCCCACGACACCGCCAGGACCAGAGCCCACGCGTGCTATGGTAAGGTCGTCGGTGAGGTCGTCCGCCACATCGGCGAATTCTTCACCCGCGATAATCCGATCGACTGCCGCCTGCGCGGTTACTGTGGATGCGGTGACAATCCACTCAACGAAGACTTGTTCAGCCGCTTGGGGAGCTGCGTCGCTAAAGTGGCTCTGAAGCTCGGATACGTAGATCCGGCCTGCAAGCCATTCGCGGTAGTCATTCTCGGTTACCTGGAAGGCACCGAGGAACGCACCCAACGCGATGCGGCCAGCCTCGGAGAGAGTGTCAGCAGGTTCGGACGCACCAGGCGGTATGGCATCGAACTGGCTGATAACGACGTCATCAATCTCCTCGGCCGTTACTTCCACGCCAAGCTCGGATGCGTAGCTGCGCACCACAGTGTCGCGAATCTTGCTGTTGAGGCCCGCCGATGGACTGATCCTGCCGCCGGCGTCGAAGGACTCAAGCGCGGAATACGGGACAAGGTCGGCCAGCTTGATCGGATCCCCGGAAATCTCGGCAACGGTTTTTCGCGGAGGTTGGAACGACGTATCGAACCATCCATAAGCCAGCAGCCCTACCACGACGATGACAACGAACGTCGCTCCGACAAGCAGGAGCTGGCGTTGCTTGTTCTCAACGTCCCTTCGGATTACGACCGGCTGGGAGAGATCTCTAAGTTGGGAGGAGCCCCCTCGTTCGGCGCGCCTGCGCTGTCGCATGCGCCCGGCTACTGTTCGCTGTCTTCGACAGCGGCCTCCGGCTTGGTTGCGGGAGCATCCTCGGTTGCGGGAGCAACCTCCGCGGCAGGCGCTTCAGCAGCAGGCGCTTCAGCAGCAGGCGCTTCAGCAGCAGGCGCTACAGCAGCAGGCGCTACAGAAGCCTGAACGGCAGGGGCATCACCCCCCAGCGACTCAGCCGCACTCTGCGGCGGGGGAGGCGCATCACGGAACGGTCGACGGCCACGGTCACCTCTGGGGTCGGGGCGGGAAAGCTCAATCTGCGAATGCCCCCCGGTGTATGGCAGCAACGCAAGGAAGCGATCGCGCTTGATGGCAAGTGCCAGCTGGCGTTGGTGGGGGGAGCAGGTGCCCGTCTTGCGGCGGGATTCAATCTTGCCCCACTCAGAGATGAGTCGACGGTTACGGGTAACGTCTTTGTAGTCGATGGTTACTTTATCGACGCAGAATTGGCATACCTTTCGGCGAGGGAAAAAGCGACGGCCACCAGGACGACGTTTCTGGGTGCTCTGCATAACCGGAACTCCTTCAAGCCCTCTCGGGGCAGCCCCTCGCGGGGCCGAGCATTTTGGACCCCAGACCTCTGGGGGAGCGGCCTACGCCGCCCTAGAAAGGCAGGTCATCTGGAGTAGAGGCTTCACGGGAATCGACCGCAGCCGACCCACCACCACCAAACTCCGCACTACCTTGCTCACCACCGCCAGCCCGGTCTAGGAAAATGACCTGGTTCGCGATGATCTCGTTGCCGAATCGGGGTTGCCCGTCGTTACCTTGGTAGGTATTGCTATGCAAACGCCCTTCCACATATGCAAGTTGGCCCTTGCTCAGGTACTGGTTGACCGTCTCAGCAAGCCGCATCCACGCCGTTACGGTGAACCATTCGGTCTCTTCCTGACGTTCACCATCTTGGCTGTTGTAACGATGATTTACGGCCATCCTGAAAGAGGTAACCGGGTTTCCGTTGGCGATGTACCGCATTTCTGGGTCGGTTCCAACGCGTCCGATGACCGTCATCTTATTCAGATTAGCCATATCAGTCGTTAGTCCTGCCGAATCAGCAGGTGGCGCATGACATCTCCAGTGAGTTTGAGGCCAGCCTCAAGCTCTCGGGATCCCTCTGCTTCCATGCTCAGGTGGGCCAGGTGATAATTGGCTTCGGCTTTGTTGCCAATCTTGTAGGCAAGCTTCCGGCGGCCCCAGCTATCTTCGTCCACGACTTCTCCGGAATGGTCGCCAATCAACCGGCGCACGCGATCCATGACCACGCCGACCCGTTCCTCGTCGACATCCGCTTCGAGCATCAGTACGAGCTCGTATTGCCTCAATGTTCTCTCCGTCCGCTGCTACTTCTGCGCCTGCGCCTGATTCTGCCGCACGAACGACGAGTATATCAGCGAGACTCCGTAGCCTCAATGCTGGCATACCTTGCAGAGCAAGGCATGCGTTTTAAAAGTCCAATCCAGGGACAGGGAACCGGGACGTTAGGGCGAGAACCGCTTCTCGAACTTCGCTCTCTACTGTCTCGTCACCCCGGTGGTTGAGCGCTCTAACAATGAGTTCGCCCACCTGGCGGCTCTCAGCATCACGAAAGCCTCTACTGGTGATGCTAGGGGTCCCGAGCCGCAAGCCGCTGGTAACGCGCGGAGGTTGCGGGTCATTGGGGATCGCGTTCTTGTTGACCGTGATACCGGCACGTCCGAGACATTCCTCAGCTTCGGCCCCGGTAATCTCAAGCGCACGCAAATCCACGAGCATAAGGTGGTTGTCAGTACCGCCCGAGACGATGCGAAGGCCAGATTCTTCCAATGTAGACGCCAGCGTCTTAGCGTTCGACACAATCGCCTGCCCATACTCTTTGAATTCAGGGCGCAGGGCCTCTCCAAAGCAGACGGCCTTTGCGGCGATGGCATGCATCAGCGGACCACCTTGCGCATAAGGGAATACTGCGCGATCGACGTTCCGGCGCTGAGCTTCGGTGGACATGATGAAGGCGCCACGTGGGCCCCTCAGCGATTTGTGGGTTGTGGAGGTAACGACCTGGGCATACGGCACCGGGGACTGATGAACACCCGCCGCAATCAGCCCCGAAATGTGTGCCATGTCCACCATGAGGACGGCACCAACCTCTTCTGCAATCTGACCGAAGCGCTCGAAGTCGATGCTGCGAGAGTAGGCGGTGTAGCCAGCGACGATGACCTTGGGGCGGTGTGCCCGCGCGAGAGACGCGATAACGTCATAGTCCAGTTGTTCGGTCTCAGGGTCGAGCCCGTATTCAACAAAGTTGTAGAGTTTCGAGGAAAAATTCACCGGGCTACCGTGGGTCAAATGGCCGCCTTGATCGAGACGAAGCCCCATTACGGTGTCACCCAAGGATAAGAGAGCGGCGTACGCTTCCATGTTTGCGGATGCGCCGGAGTGAGGCTGAACGTTGACGTGTTCAGCGCCGAACAGTTCTTTGGCGCGGTCGATGGCGAGCTGCTCTGCGATGTCTACATATTCGCAACTGCCGTAGTACCTGCGTCCCGGATAGCCTTCGGCGTACTTGTTGGTCATTGGAGAGCCTTGCGCCTCCATGACGGCTGCGCTGGCATAGTTCTCGGAAGCGATGAGGACGATGTTGTTCCTCTGTCGTTCTGTCTCCATCTGAATCGCGCGCGCAATCTCGGGGTCGTGGTCGGCCAATGCACCCACTCTGGCATCCTCCTGCGTGTCATTAGGGAAAAGGGCTCAGTGTGGCCGTTCGCACATAACGGCGACGACCATCACAGGCCAGCACGGACATGCAATCCGTGGCACTTGGAGTTTATCGGCGGCACAGCCCAGGCAACAAGCAGATTCCAGATGTCTCTTGCGAACGTGTAGCAATTCACCTCTTGCGCGCCCGCAGCCTTCAACGCGGCGGCAGCTGTCGCGCCATCAAAAGCGTATTCGATCGTCGCGATGGTACTGGGGGTTCGGCACGTCCATCCCCTCGATGCACGAGGCGCGCAGGTACGTGCCGCCCTTGCCGCAGCCAACGCATCGGGCGGTTAGCACCAACTCCAATGCCCGCTAAAAAGTTTGACGTAGCAGGGTTATGAGTTCCTCCCCTATGGTACCGTTGACGGCGGCATGATACGAGCAGTTTTCTTCGATTTCTACGGAACCTTGGTCGGGTGGGAGCCCGCAGCGAGGGACATACAACGCAAGTCAGCTGCAGCCGAGGGGTTGGAGGTGGATGCGGACGCAATCGAGCGGGCATACCCCACGGCTAACGCTCTACTTGACCGCGAGAACGCGGTGCAACGGTTGGCGTCTCGAACGCCCGAACAGCGAGAATCATTCCTCGCCGAGTACGAACGCGCGCTCTTAGCAACGGCTGGGTACGACGTTTCGCTGGAGATGGCGCACGCTATCTGGTTGCGGGTCCGTTCGACTCCCAAAGAGTTGGCTCTGTACCCGGATGCACGAACGACACTGGAGGAGTTGAGAACCGCCGGATTCAGTCTAGGCGTGATCTCCAACATGGGCGCCGACCTTCCGGATAACCTCGAGCAACTCGGGGTACTAGAGATCTTCACAGCGACGGTATCAAGCGCTGAGGTTGGGGTCGCCAAGCCTCATCCGGCGGTGTTCGAGGCAGCACTTCGCAAGGTTGGTGTCGAGGCCAGCGATGCACTGCATGTAGGCGACGGCTACGAGTCTGACGTGCTCGGCGCAACAGCCGCAGGGCTCCAGGCCGTTTACTTGCAAAGGGACACTGAGGGTGCCGCTCCAGCGGAACATGCGATCGTCAGAAGCCTCAGCGAAGTGCCGGCCTACGTGCACGGACTGAACACCCGCGCTTAGCCCCTCACGTTGCGAGGGATGGTAACGGAGGTGTGGTAGTCTGGAGGGGCAGCAAGCGCGTTCGCGCACCATCCGCTGCCCCCACCATTCTTGCGACAGACGGGACTTTCTATGGCATATCAGGTCTACTTCAGTGAGCTTGCAGAGGAAAACCAGGCGTTAATGCTCACGATTCTCAAGCTGAAAGAGGAAGCTGACGCTCTCGAGCCCGGCGAAGCAGAGATCCTATACGCGCTGCGAGGGTCTGCGAGCCCCACCGTGCTCCCACCTGAGGAGCATCCGCCGCGCCAACGGCCTGGCGGCGGTGGGGCTAATAGACGCGGATCGGGACGACGAGGCCAGCGCCCTCACTCCAACAACAACGGCGGCAACAGCGGCGGTGGTGGCACCGGCGGCGGTAGCAACAACTAGGCTGCTATAGGCCTCTCGCTTAGCCCGTGACTCCCAGCATCTCCGGCACGCGCCGCTGGAACTCGATGAGCAGGGCGAGCACTTCCAGTAGCGCTTGCCCCCAGGGGATATCCCCTCCCGCGACGGGCATGTGTATCTGCTGGTTTCCGACCGACGTCTTGTGACCCAACGCCCGTTCCAACGGGATGCGGGCGCCACCTACCTGATCGATCAATCTCAGCGTGACTCGGTCCGACCGCCGGACTATAGACGAGACTCGCGCTTCGCGCGCGGCTAGCTTCACGCGCACGCCATAGATTAGGTGATGCACAGGGTTGGGCAATTGATGACCGAATCGCTCTTCGAACTCTCGCGGTAGCTCGTCGATCTCTTCCGGAGTCTGCGCTTTAGCCAGGCGCTGGTACATGGCCATACGCGTTGGCATATGCGGTACGAGGTCTTCCGGGATAGACGCGGGCAAGCCGAGGTCGATGACAGGATCGCCAGCATCCGGTTCCAACGCGGGGCCGTCGCCAGTGGCGGCGCGGAGCTCGGTGACAGCCTGGCTCAAGAGGCGCGTGTACAAATCGAATCCAACAGCGTGAATGTGGCCGCTCTGCTCGGCACCGAGAATATTCCCGGCACCGCGAATCTCTAAGTCCTTCATCGCGATCCGGAACCCCGCACCAAGCTCAGTGGCTGCGACGATGGTCTGCAAGCGACGCTGCGCCTGCTCAGTGAGTCGACGCCCGCGCTCAACAAGCAGGTAGGCGTATGCACGTTGCGAACTACGGCCGATACGGCCGCGAAGCTGATAGAGCTGGGCCAGGCCGAAGTTTCCGGCGCGGTCAACGATCAAGGTATTGGCCGCGGGAATATCCAACCCTGATTCGATGATAGTCGTGCACACAAGAACGTCGGCATCACCGGAAGCGAATCTCTCCATCACATGCGACAGGTCATCCTCGTGCATCTGGCCGTGGCCAACCACCACACGAGCTTCGGGTACGAGCGTGCGTATCTTGTCAGCGGCCAGATCAATGTCCTTCACACGATTGTGGAGGAAGTAGACCTGCCCTTCGCGGTCGAGCTCGCGCAAGATCGCCTCACGGATCAGGTCGTCAGAGGTCTCTGCGAGGTAGGTTTTGATGGGGAGACGTTCTTCCGGCGGGGTCTCGATGGTTGAGATGTCTCGTATGCCCGCAAGGGCCATATGCAGAGTGCGCGGGATCGGCGTTGCGGTGAGGGTGAGCACGTCCACTTCTTGCCGCAACTCCTTCATGCGCTCCTTATGACCAACACCGAACCGGTGCTCCTCGTCGATGATGACTAAGCCTAAGTCTTTGAACGCCACATCGTTCTGTACCAAGCGGTGAGTGCCAACGACGATATCCACTTCGCCCGAGGTAAGGCGAGCGATGATCTCATCCTGCTCTTTGGGCGTGCGGAAACGGCTGAGCATCTCAACGGTGATGGGGTACGGCTCAAGACGCTCGGTAAAGGTGACGAAATGCTGCTGCGCGAGCACAGTGGTAGGGACAAGTAACGCGACCTGCTTGCCGCTCATGACGGCCTTGAACGCGGCCCTTAACGCGACCTCGGTCTTGCCATATCCAACGTCACCGCACACCAAGCGGTCCATGGGCTTGATGCTCTCAAGATCTTCTTTGACGTCGTTGATCGCAACGTCCTGGTCGGGGGTCTCGACGAACGGGAAAGCGTCCTCCATCTCCTGCTGCCACGGAGTATCGAAGGAGTGGGCGTACCCCTGAGCCATCTCCCGCTGGGCGTAGAGCGCCAAGAGGTCAACCGCCAGCTTTTGCGTTGACTCCCGCGCTCGGGTGACAGCACGCGTCCATTCCTGCGTCCCAAGTCTAGTGGGCGAAGGGCTTGCCTCGTCGCCACCGACGTAGGGCGAGATGCGGTCGAGATGCTCCATAGGGACGTAAAGGCGGTCGCCTTCCGCGTATTCAAGCACCAGGTACTCGCGGCTGGCGGTCGTTTGAGCGCCGGTGGCCCCGTCGCCGTCATGAGTTTCTGTTCCTCCACGATTGATGGTACCCACAAACCGAGCGATCCCATGGTCGACGTGGACGACATATTGACCCGGGTTCAACTCTTCCACCGTGGTCGCGCGGAACCGAGTCGAGTGACGACGGGGCCTAGTAACTCTGCGTTTCGCAGTACCGAAAACTTCGTTATCGGAAAGCAAGGTCAGCAGAGGAGCGTCATCGTCGGAGCGCTCATGGAGCGTCCATCCCCCGGCAAGCGTACCGTGGACAATATGTACCACGTCTTGTTTAGGGGCAGTGTCAAGAGACCGCGTTTCGCGAGCCGCGATGCCTTGATCGCGCATCACCTCTTCGAGCCGTCGCGAATGTTGGGTGGTGATCACCGTGGGCGACCGGCGACCAGTCAGGTCGTTAGCGAGGCTTTCGAGCACACCCTGGTACGAGGACGGTGGTCCAAAAGGCAGAGCGACGGCCGAACCGCCACCCGCGTCGCCACGGTGGTAACGCGTGAGGTCCAAGCGTGCGTTCCATGAAGCGATTGATGCTTCCAAATCATCCCAGGGTACGAGGCACGACGGGAACCCGATGGGAAGTTCACCACGCTCCTGCTTAGCCAACCGCAGTTTCTCCGCGCCCGCCTCAACTCGGCGTGCGGCTTCTACGACTTCCGCCGGCTCGCTAACAACCAGAACCGCATTGTTCGTAAACGGGAGGTGGTCGAGCAGCGTGTGGTGCAGCATGAACCCGGTGTAGAGCGCACCGGCGTCGGTCGACATGCCAGACAGCAGCTCTGCGAGGTCGTCGTTGACCCGATCACGCTCACCGGTCGTCGTGTTGCTGAAGTCAAGTCCACGCACCACGGATTCGACAACGGCATGATCAGCGTGGCTTGGGAGCAACTCAGCCGCCGGCAAGACGCGCAGAGACGGGATATGGTCGGTCGATCGTTGTGAGACTGATTCGAAAACCCTGACGGTATCAATCCGGTTGCCCCAAAGGTCGATGCGCACCGGATCGCGATGACCTGGGCCATGGATATCCACGATGTCTCCTCGGCGTGCGGCAGTACCCGGCTCCTCTACCAGTGCACCTACGGTGTAGCCCATCGCGACCCATCTGTGGAGCGTCTCATCGATCGAAATCTTGTCGTCAGCGCGAAGGATATGGGTTGTAGACCGCATGAGATCCGGACTGATGGTTTTCTGCATGAGCCCGGTGACGGACGTCACGATAATGGGAGGCTGCGCCGCGTCATCATCGATGAATCCATGAAGTGCGCCAAGGGCCGCGAGGCGTTCGTGGACGGTGCCCGCCTCAATCGATAAGCGCTCGTAGGGAAGCACCTCAGATTCGGCGAAATGGTAGATGGGAGCGTCATCCCCAGCGTAGGCCTGGATAAGCTGCACCATACGTCGGGAATCATCGGGGTGCGGACAGATAATTACCACTGGACCTGAAGATCGCTTAGCCAGTGCAGCGAGCACGAAGGGTTTCGCAGCTTCTGGAAGCGTAGCGGTCTGCCCGACACCGCTGCCCAACTTGGAGAGGGCTTCGCTGTACGCTGGCACCCGGTCCAGCACTTCTATCAAACCTTGGAGACTCAGAACCTCACCTCGTTTGCGCCAGCTAAGGGCACGCGAAGAGGCCGGCCGCGGAACTCGTGGCATGCCCTCGCCGCACTGGCGACGCTCGTATTCTAATACGCCGGTCACCAGCACTCGACGCCCTTTCAGTCGGGCTCTTGCCCAAACACTCTGGCGGTACCACACCGCCCACGAGGCGTCAGACCCTTCTGCAGGCAATGACGGGAAGCAAAGTACCGAGAGCCTTACTGTCGAAGGGATCTAATTGAAGTAAAATCTGGGAATCACGTCAGGCGGCCCTAACGCGACACGCATCATGACTACCCGAACAACATCATTCAAACCTCCGCGCGGCCCCCTGGCTTATGAGCGCATCGTCGTAAAAGCGGGTACTAACGTGCTCACTTCCAGCAGCACCCGGCTGGACCGAGCGGCGATGGCGGCGATCGTTGGTCAGATGGCAGAGGTCCAGGCAGCTGGCGCGCAGGTGATTCTTGTTACGTCAGGAGCAATCGCTGCTGGACGCGAGGTCCTGGCGAAATCACACGACGCTAAGGGCGTGGGGCTCGGCCAAATGCTCGCAGCCGTTGGTCAGAGCCGACTCATGCACGCGTACCAAGAGCTGTTCGCCGAGCACAGCATCGTTGTGGCGCAGGCACTGCTCACCCACCAAGACGTCGAGAGCCGCTATGGATACCTGAACGTCCGGAATACGTTCGAGGCATTGCTGGCCAACGGGGTCATGCCCATCGTGAATGAAAACGACGTGGTAGACACTGAGGAGATCAGCCAAGAGCGATTCGGCGATAACGACACCCTGTCCGCACTAGTCGCAAACATCATTGATGCTGATCTTCTGCTCATCCTTAGCGACGTTGGCGGGTTGTACACCGCTGATCCCCACCGCGATCAGAACGCTAGACTCATCCAAACGGTCGACGAGGTCGACGCTGCAACGATGGCGCTAGCTGAAGAGCACCGCAGCAGCACCACGCGCGGGGGCATGGGCTCCAAGCTGCGGGCCGCACGCCTGGCGACGTCGACAGGGGTGAGCGTAGTTATCGCGCGCGGTCATGAGCCTGACGTGGTGATCAACGTGGCGTCGGGAGAGGCAAGAGGCACGCTGTTTCCTGCCACCGCAACGCATGTCGAGAGCCGCAAGCGCTGGCTGCTGAGCGGAACCGCCGACAGTGGTGGGATCGTTGTTATCGACGATGGAGCAGCGGCGGCGGTATGCGATCAATCGCGCAGCCTGCTCCCCGCCGGCGTACAAGAAGTCAGCGGTGTGTTTAAACGCGGGGATGTCGTTGTAGTGACGGCGCAGGGCGGCCAACGGATTGCCGTCGGAGTAACGAATTACGATTCCGGCGAACTCACCTCGATCAAAGGCGCGAAGTCTTCGGACATCGCCAGCTTGCTCGGCCATAGCTTCGGAGATGAAGCTATCCACCGGAATAACATGGCGGTCTTGTAGGAACACGAGGATCATCATGGCAACCACGACATCCGAGCTGATTATCAAGGCTGAAGCAGCGCGAGCGGCTACCCGCGATTTGCGTAATCTGTCCACGGACAAGAAGAATATGGCGCTCGAGGCTATAGCGGCGGCCCTTGAGAATCAGCAACAGGCCACCCTCGAAGCGAACGCTCTGGACATGGAGGCGGGACGCAGCTCCGGGTTGACCCCAGCGTTACTCGACCGCCTGATGCTCAACGAGGATCGCCTCAACGGGATGGCGTCCGACGTGAGAACAATCGTGGGCTTACCCGACCCCATCGGCGAGACCTTCGACGGCCGCACGTTGGCTAACGGACTACGCGTCGAGCGACGACGGGTGCCTCTAGGGGTGATAGGGACTATCTATGAGAGCCGCCCCAATGTGACGGTGGACATCGCCGCTTTGTGCCTGAAGTCGGGGAACGCGGTCGTTCTGCGCGGTGGTAAGGAAGCTGTGCACTCCAACAACGCGCTCGCCGCGCTGGTGCGCGGCGCGCTGGACAAAGCAGGAATCAGCCCGGAAATCGTCCAGCAGATTGCGGACACCGATCATTCGGTCGTTGACCAAATGATCAAGGCCAACGACTACTTCGATCTCATCATTCCTAGGGGTGGGGCGGGATTGATCAACTACGTCGCGAAGGAAGCGACGGTTCCCGCCATCACAGGTGGCATCGGTGTTGTGCACGCCTTCGCCGACGCGACCGCGAACGCAGAGAATGCGGCGGATATCGTGTTCAACGCGAAGGTGCAACGGCCCACGGTTTGCAATGCGCTGGACACGCTATTGGTGCACTCAACCCTGGCGCCCAAGTTGCTGCCCCTCGTGGCTACGAAATTAAGCGCAGCGGGAGTCGAGATGCGGTGCGACCAACGAGCACTTTCGTTGATAGGCCCGGTCAACGACGAATTCGTGAAGGCCGCCACAGCAGAGGACTTTGGCCAGGAGTTTCTGGCTCTGGTGTTGTCGGTACGAGTGGTCGATTCGCTTGACGAAGCATTGGAGCATATTGCGGAACACGGATCAGGCCACACAGAGACCATTCTGACCCAGGACTACACAGCGACGAACCGGTTCCTGGATGAGGTCGACGCCGCAATGGTGATGGTCAACGCTTCAACCCGTTTCAATGACGGAGCACAACTGGGCCTGGGTGCGGAGGTCGCAATCAGCACGAACAAGTTGCATGCGCGCGGTCCGATGGGATTACGTGAATTAACCAGTTACAAGTGGGTCGCCCGAGGCGACGGTCAGATACGGCGCTAACCGCCCAGGAGGAGTGGCGATGTTGAGATTCGAGAGGGAGTGCCGGACACCGTACTCAGAGTGCTACACAATCCTGGACGAGGATCAGCCTCAGGGCCGATTCGATGTCCACTACGCCGGAAATCTGATCCACGCGACGCTGTGTGTCTCGGAGCGCTACACGCAAGAAGAGATCCAGGACCTCATCGAGGATCTGGATGATGAGCTGCTGGATGCGGTCGGGCTGACGCGCGATGATTTCATCGTGCACGTGCATCAGGGGCGAGAGATTGGAGTGTTCTCCAACAGCGAGTTCAGCGAGGATGAGCAGAACCCGGCCGAAAATTGATCATCGATTTCCACACGCACCTGCTGCCCCTGTCATTCGGCCAACGGCGGGAGGCGATCGCGGCAAAAGATCAGACGTTTGCGGCGCTGTTTGCTGATCCGCGAGCGAAGATGGTTGGAAAGGACGAGCTGCTCTCCGCCATGAGCGACGACGGCGTGGACATTGCGGTAGCTCTCGGTTACGGCTGGACGGACGAAAACGTTGCGCGCGAATCCAACGATTACCTGCTCGAAGCGGCAGCGTCCTCTCACGGGCGCATCATCGCATTCTGTAGCGTCGATCCTTCGTGGGGCGACGCAGCCGTTCGCGAGGTCGAGCGGTGCGTCGCGGCTGGCGCGAGGGGCATCGGGGAGTTACATCCCACCACGCAAGTGACAAAACTCGCAACCGATCACGAACTCAATGGCATCATGGCGTTGGCAGCGAAAGAAGGATTGCCGGTGGTGATCCATGGGTCGGAGCCGGTGGGGCACGAATACGCAGGCAAGGGTGACACTCATCCCGGTGAACTGCTGGCGTTGGCGACGCGGTTTCCCGACGTGCGGATCGTCGCGGCGCACTGGGGCGGCGGCCTACCCTTCTACGCTCACATACCAGAGGTGCGGGAGGCGTTGGCGAATGTCTACTTCGACTCCGCTGCCACACCGCTGTTGTACGACCAGGGCGTGTTCTCAACGGTGGCAAGCGCGGTAGGCCCGGACCGGATGCTGTTTGGATCCGACTTCCCTCTGCTGAGACCCAAGCGTGTCACGGAGCTGGCGATCGCAGATCTGAGGCCCGCGCACGCTGCGATGTTCTTGGGTGGCAACGCCCAGGGACTGCTCTCGCAATGACGACTGTCCACCCTGGAGATGGTGATCCGACTCTGCCCGACCACTTATGCGGCGGGCTCGACATCGTGTTCGTGGGCATCAACCCGGGCGCCTACTCAGCCTCGGTGGGGAAGTACTTTGCGACGTCCAGCAATCGATTCTGGCGGGCGTTTTCCAGGTCTGGGATCCTGGATATGAACCGCGACTTGATTCCCGGAGACGAGGCGTGGCTGAACGACGCGGGAGTGGGATTCACGGACGTGGTGAAGCGGGCGAGCGCTTCCGCCTCCAACCTGAAGGCCGCTGACTACCGGTACTGGGCTCCGCGGACCCTGCGGAAGCTGGAAGAACATGCACCGTTGGTGGTTTGTTTCAACGGTCTTACCGGATATCAGGCATTCGCACGGTATTCGCTTGAGCTGCGATTGAAGCCAAAGCTGGGTGAGCAGGCGGAGCGGATCGGTGGGAACCATGTGTTCGTGGCGCCGAATCCGAGCGCGGCGAATGCAGCGTTCTCGCTGGACGTGATTGCAGGTTGGTACCGGAAGCTGGGCGAGCTTCGGGACACGCTCAAGACCGACCGCAGCGGCTAGAACCAGACAATCTGAACGATGCCGCCCGCGATGACGGCAACTCCGACGACGGCGACGAAGGCTGCAAAGTTGACCCTATGCGCGACGGCGAGCAGCGCTTTGATGCTAGCCAACCCGACACCTGCAGAAACAACAGCACCGAGAAACCCCTCGGTGAGGCCGACGCCGTCGCGGTCGAAGCCAACGAAGAGGGCAGCGCCAAGGGAAGCGGGAATACTCATGAGGAAGCTGACCGCGAGGGCTTCAGCGCGGTCGAAGCGGCGGCCAAGCAGCAGGGAAATCGTGAGGCCTGAGCGGCTCAGACCAGGGATGGCAGCGAAGCCCTGGACGATCCCAAACGCGAGGGCATCGAGCAGCGAGAGGTCTCCCCGCACGCGGGTGCCACCGTGGGGGTGCGTCCTAAGGACAATCGCGGTGCAAAGCATCGCCAGGCCAACGACGAGCATAGCGCCGGCGCCAATAACGGCGGAGAGATCGTCGAGGGCGAGGATCACGGGCACGCCGATGATCGCTGAGACGGTGGTGCCGGCAACCGCGAAGCGAAGCAGGGGCGGTGGGTGCAGGGGGTCGCCAAGAGCTTCACGGCCGAGATCAAGAATCTCCCGGCGGAATGCGATGACAGCTGCAACGGCGGTACCCAGATGGAGCCAGAGTGCGAACGAAATGGCGTCAGCGAGGGTCAGGTTAAAGAGGGATGAGCCGATGGCAGTGACAGCTCCCTGAGAGCTGAGGGGGAGCCATTCGGTAATTCCCTGGACGATTCCAAGAACTAGGCTTTCGAACAAGTGCGGACCTCTGGTGCTTTTGGGGTATCGTAGCGGCTGCGGGCGGGCTGCGCACCGGACCACCCTGTTGGGCTGGGGCATCTTACGAGACGTAAGCAAGTAGGAGGTGGGTATGAAATTCGGTGAGGCAATTCCTTTCTTGGAGTCTGAGCATTCGGCGGTAGTGACGACGATCGGGAGGTCTGGTGGCGCTCAGGCAACGATTGTTCGGGCCGGACCGTACGAGGGCCAGATGGCGTTCGTTGTCCGAGGGGATACGGCGAAGCGCCGGAACCTGGCGCGCAATACGAATTGCACGGTTCTGACGGTGCAGCCGGACTGGCGGAAGTTCGCAACTGTTAAGGGTCAGGCTGAGGTGCGGGGGCCGGAGTACACGGATCCGGAGGAGCTTCGACTGCTGCTGCGAGCGGTGTTCGCAGCGGCGGGGGGCTCCCACAGCGACTGGGACGAGTACGACCGGGTGATGCGGGGCGAGGGCCGGGTGGCGGTGCTCCTGAAGCCGGAGCGGGTAAACGTCGAGTCTAGGGCGCGGCGAGAATTGCCAGGGTGAACTCGGCCTTGGATTCGGGGATTCCTAGGCGCCGGGCGAGGCACTTGGCGGTAGCTGGGCGCCGTAGTGCGAGGCCAACGAGGAGGCCGGCGGCAAACTCCTCGGCCTGGCGTTCGACTTTGTTTCGGTTGACTCACCGCCCCGCTTCCAGGTAGAGGCTCGGGCCAACGTGCAGGACATGGTTCCCAAGGGCGTGCGCTGTGAGCCAACGAGTCCAGGCGTCGCCGAGACGATCGTCGATACCGGCATGACCTTCGATAACCACCTCGTGGAGGCGACCGTCGAAGCACTAGAGGATGAGCTCGACGCCGAGCTCATGGAGCACCGGGCGGAGGTCGGCTCGCGGGTCCAGCCCGAACTAAGGGGCTAGCTGGCGACCATGCTGGAATGCGTTCAACACTTGGGCCGTTCTCTCCAACCACTCGTCATCGATGATGGCATTGTCGGGGTGTGATGTGCGCGAAGGTAGAGGCGATTGTCAGGATTGGGGGGAGGAGGAGCGGTGAAAGGTCCGTCGGCCACGCTGCGCTCAGGAAACAGGGTGCGGCGTTCAGGGGGGGGGCATTCGTTGAGGTGGGGAAATGGTGGGAAATACTTTGCTATCGTTCAGGATGACGTTGAGAGGGCGGCGCGGATCTTTTCGGCGGTGAGGGGGAGGCTGGTGATGTGGGTGCCGATGGCGTCGGCGACGGCGTTGGCTAGGGCGGCGGCGACGGGGGGGTTGTGGGTTTCGCCGACGGACTTGCCTTCATAGGGGGCGGGGCCTGAGGGTACCTCCGGGAGGTAGACGGTGGTTAGCTCGGGGAGGTCAGCGATGGTGGGGACTTTGTAGTCGGCGAAGCTGAGGGTGGTGACGCGGCCATCCTCGACGGGCATCTCTTCCATGAGCGCGTAGCCGAGACCCGTGACGAAGCCGCCGGTGATCTGGCCACGGTGGCCGATGGGGTTGAGGATGGTCCCGGAGTCAACGGTGGTGATGAACTTCTTGATCTGGACTTGGCCGGTTTCGGGGTCAACTTCAACCTCTGCTGCCTGGGTGACGAAGGACGTGATGTCGGATCCTGAGGACTTGAATTCGGTGAAACAGAAGGGGGCTTCCCCGGCGGCAGTTGCTTGGGCGACCAATTCGGCGAGCGTGATTGACTTGGCCTGACCTGGGGCGCCCTGGCTGACGACGCGGCCGTCTTTGAGAACGAGGTCGGTGGCCGTGCATTCGAGCATGCCCGCGCCGAGGTCCAAAAGCTTGGTACGGAGGGCCTCGGCTGCGCCCTTGGCGGCTTGGCCTGCGAGGAAGGTCGTGCGGCTGTTGCCCACGCCGGAATCGGGGACGCTGGAATCGGTGTCCACGATGGTGATACGCACCTGATCGGGCGTGAGTGAGAGTTCCTCAGCGACGATCTGGCGTTGGAGAGTGTGGATGCCCGCGCCCTGATCGAACGTCGGGCTCAGCACGGTAGCTGAGCCATCGGGCTCGATCCTGACGGTCGCGCTGCTGTTGCCCTGCCCCGAATTGTGGTCGAACATCGCCAGGCCTCGGCCGACGTAGGGACCGGACTTGGGCGAGCCCCAGTCGATTGCCTCCGCAGCCGCGTTGAGGGTCTCTTCGGCCTTGATCTCCTGCCATGCCTTGCCCGACGGGTCGGTGTCGCCATCGTGGAGGACGTTTTTGCGTCTGAACTCCAGCGGATCCATGCCGATCTCGCGAGCGATGCTGTCGGTGTGAGACTCCACCGCAAAGGTTGCCTGGGGCGAACCAGGCGCGCGGGAGTGGCCACGGGGAACGGTATTGGTGTAAACGGTGTCGATCTCGATCAGCGTGTTAGGGATGTTGTAGGTGCCGCCCGCAC
>CAUZFB010000013.1:0-54619 GCA_963579135.1 Dehalococcoidia bacterium
CGCCTGGGACTGTTGCCGTGTTCGGGGATTCCGACTTCATATCGAATAAATATTTCTATGCCTTCTCGAATGGAGACCTGTTCCTCAATGTCATCGGCGACATGGTTTCAGAGGACACGTTAATTTCCGTCCGACCCAAGCCCGTGGTCTTCCGCGAAATGGCGATGACGCCGAAAGAATTTGCGTTTGTGCGTTACATCAGCTGGCTACTATTGCCAGTCCTCATATCGATCGCAGGCACCGTTGTCTGGTGGCGGAGGCGCTAGGGTGAATAGGTTGGCGAACGCTAACGGTTCTACTGCTGACACGACCCCTGTCGCCGGTCCGGATTGCACTTGGGCATTAAGCAGGTAGTGGCCCTACTGATTGCCTTGGCAATCGTTGGAGGTTATGCGTTCGTGCAGGAATCTGCCCAGGATGCCGGATCCGTCTCTTCCGATACGTTCCTGTACAACATTCGCGCACGCGATATGTCATTGGTTGAGATCACGCACATGGGCAATACTGAACAGTTTGTCTGGGATGGCCCGGAACGTTCCTGGGTGTTTGACGATCATTCACGTGCGGTTGTATCCGAGTATCGCTGGGGGGGCATCACCCTGTTGCTCGAAGGACCAAAGTACGAGCGCCTCTTGGAGATCGACCAGGCAGACCTAGGCCGCTTTGGCTTAGATCCACCTTCAAACACCATTCGCATCGGGCTCGATAGCGGGGACATGTTCGCGCTAGATCTGGGAATAACGACGCCGGATGGTCTCAACCACTACGTGAGGCTGGAAGGAGCCAACGAAATCGCGATAGTTGACCGTAGTTGGGGCGACGTCCTGACCCGCCTGGTCACAGAGCCACCGTACGAAACTGAGTAGCCCTTGGCATCGTACGGTTCAAGTCGAGCCCTTAGACGTGCTCGGGGACATCTAGGCCTTGAAACAGGCTACCCAGTGCTCGGGGGAGATTTCAATCAATTCAGGTACTGCAGATTCACACGATGCGTCTGCGATCGGGCATCGCGGGTGGAACACGCAACCTGATGGAGGGTTGAGTGGGCTCGGGACTTCCCCTTTCAATATGATGCGCTTTCGACTAGCTTCTATGACGGGATCCGGGATGGGTACTGCTGAGAGCAGTGCCTGTGTGTACGGGTGCAACGGATGGGCGTAGAGCTCTTCTGCGGGCGCTACTTCAACGATGTGCCCAAGGTACATCACGGCAATGCGGTCGGCGATGTGTCTTACAACCGACAGGTCGTGGGCGATGAAGAGGTAGGTCAGGTCAAGAGTGTCCTGCAATTCCTCGAACAGATTGATGACTTGCGCTTGAATCGACACATCCAGGGCTGAAACTGGTTCATCGCACACGATGAACGAAGGACGGAGCGCAAGGGCACGCGCGATACCAATGCGCTGCCGTTGGCCTCCACTGAATTGATGCGGATAGCGTTCGGCCATCTCAGGGTTCAACCCCACCAACTCGAACAAATCCCTGACTCTTTCACGGAGCTCAGCCCGGTTGTGAACGGTATGGTGGACCGTCATTGGCTCGCCGACGATCATCCCTGCGGTCATCCGCGGGTTGAGTGAGCTATAGGGATCTTGGAAAACGATCTGCATGCGTTTCCGCATTTGCCGCATCTGTTCTGAGCCCAATTGGGTAAGGTCGGTTCCTTCGAATCGAATCTCCCCCGCTGTAGGCTTGTCGAATTGAAGAATGGTGCGCCCAGTGGTACTTTTCCCACATCCAGACTCACCGACCAGGCCGAATGTTTCGCCTCGACGGACGAAAAAGCTGATATCGTCGACCGCTTTTATCTGGCCGACAACCTTTTGGAAGAATCCGCCGGCCGTAACCGGGAAATATTTTTTCAGTCCCCGGACTTCCAACAGAACATCGCCCTTGTCATCTCCAGATGATTCGATAGGCATATTTGCGGTTTGCGGTGACATGGATCCCCTTCTATTTCAGTTAAGAGAACCGCGAATTAGACTGCGGTCCCAATCTCGTCAACGAGCCAACATGCTGCAGTATGCTTGGGGGTTGTTTCCAACAGGAGCGGGACCTCTTGCCTGCAGATGTCGACCGCGTATGGGCAACGCGGGTGGAAAGAACACCCTGGTGGGAGTTGGCTCAAATCAGGGGGGTGTCCTTCGATCGGCACGAGCTTTGCTTCCCGTGGAAGGTCAGGGCGCGGAACCGACTTCATGAGTCCTTGTGTGTACGGATGGCGCGGAGTTGCGTAGATGTCTTTGGCAGCACCACCTTCGACGACTTTACCGGCGTACATGATGTTAACGGTATCTGCATAGCGGGCGACGATCCCTAGGTTGTGGGTGATGATCACCAACGCCATGCCCATCTCATGCGTCAGGTCCTTCATCAGTTCAAGGATCTGCGCTTGGATCGTCACATCCAGAGCGGTGGTTGGCTCGTCGGCGATGATCACCTTGGGCTCGCAGGCAAGCGCCAACGCCAGCATGACACGCTGTCGCATTCCGCCGCTGAGATGGTGCGGGTACTGCTTGAGGCGACGCTGGGCTTCCGATATCTCGACCCGCTCCAACAGTTCTTGGGCACGGGTCTGAGCTTGGCTCAAGTTCATGTTCATATGAAGCTGTAGCGCCTCAGTAAGTTGAAGTCCTATGGTAAGAAGTGGATTGAGCGAGGTCATGGGCTCTTGAAAGACCATTGCAATCTCTTTGCCCCGAATATGTCGCATGGCCCCATTGTCAAGGCCTAGAAGATCGGTACCGTTGAAGAGAATCTCGCCACCCTGAATCCGAGCAGCCGGCTTCGGCAGTAAGCCCATAATCGACAAGGCGCTAACGCTCTTGCCGCAACCGGATTCCCCAACGATGGCGAGTGTTTCTCCTCTGTCAACGCCATAGGAGACGCCATCCACGGCCCGCACCATTCCGGCGTCGGTTGAAAATTCCACGCGCAAATCATTGATTTCAAGTAGACGATTCATATGTATTTCCGTCGGTCCCAGCCGCTAAGAAAGCAACGTTAGGCGGCCGCTGGACGACCCTGCGAATCTAATTAGCAATCTGCATGTTCTCTTCCACGCGATCGAGAACCCAATCGTAGTCTTTCGAGCTAAAGCGGAGCTCTACCGCGTGCGTATCCCATTCGTTTTGAACCCAAGCGAGGAGCGCTGCTTCCTTAAGCAGTTCTACCATTTTCGGATTTTCGATCTTGTGTACCTGTGCGCCCCTGAGCACTTTGATGATGTAGGTCCCGTCTCGCGTGGGCACGGGCCCCACAAGAGTATCGTCCTTCAGAGGTTCCCGGAAGAGATATGGATCCAGTTGAGGGAACGCTCCCATTGGTACCCAGCCAACATAGCCGGGCCGGCTTGAGTTGGCATAGTAACTCTCGGTGTTCAATTGCTGAGCGACATTCTCGAAGACCGATTCTTCTTCCAGGATCGTGAGGACAGCTTGCTCCTCCTCAAAGTCGGGGGGAAGAAGTATCCAGGATATCTCCATCTGCTCCATCGCTGCGGGAATCTGCGAGGCCAGCTCTTGTTTCAAGGATTCACGGTAAATCTGAATCCGAACCAGGCGTCGGTATTGCTCGTCAGATAGCCGCCCACGAGTGAGGAAGCGAGAATACGACTCGTTGAACTCTCTTTCAAGCTGCTCCTCGGATGTCGCGCTGGCCGATGCTCCCTCGGGGAGGAACCGGTCACGTAACGCCTCATCCACGGCCTGATTTGTGATGGCGAATTGGAGCCGTTGCGCAGCCCGCCAAATAAGCTCTTCCTCTACCATGCTTCGCTGGGCTTCATATGGGTTATCGGTGGGGGAGTTTGCCCCCTGCGCTTCGTTGAGTAAGGAAACGGCCTGAAGCCTTTCTGCGATATCACTGATGGTGGTTATGACGTCTCCATCGATGCGGGCTGTCCATTCGCTCGCGGGTTGGACATAAACGCGGTAATAGCCATATGCCGGCACGGCGAAGATCACAGCCAGGATGATGAGACCGACGGTTCGTGCCTTCCAGGGTGAGCCGACGCCAGAACCATTGTTCGGCCGCAGCCCACGGTGTCTTCTTTCCATTACCGTCTGGTTACTGGACACTGTCGCTCATCAACCAACGATCTGGAATTTGGGTAGGGTGAATTCAGGAGTTACGTCATCCCAGAATACCTCGACGGGCATCCCAACCGTTATCTGCTGGGGATCGATGTTGACGATATTGGTATTCATTCGCCAACCTTCTTCGAGTTCAATGATGGCGAGCACATAGGGCACGTCATCAGCGAACGCACGATTAGCGGGCTGATAGGAGATGGTAAAGGAGTAGACCGAACCCCTGCCTGAGGAGTCTACCCACTCCAATGTACCCACGCCGAAACAGTCAGGGCCTGGGCAGATGTCCCGTGGGTAAAACACGTTCGTCCCACAGAGCGTGCAGCGCTGAAATACGAGCCGGTGCTCCTTGGCAGCGTCCCAGAACGGTTGACTGTTGTAGCTCGGCGTCGGTAACGGTTTCTTGTATTCGTTCTCAGTCACGGTGTGACCTCCCTTGAGATGCAGTTCACGCTCGGAGTTACGATTCCTACAGAGTCGCGTCACTACCGAGCAATAGCGCGGACTGTTGAGAGAAAGACCCACCCGATCCGGTTACATAGACGAGATCCGTAGGGCCGGGTACTTGGTGGTCTCCCCCATCGCGCCGGATTTGCCTCACTGCTTCCGTCACTTGAGCACAGCCGCCAGCCGTCGATGCTTGCCCATACGAAAGCTGGCCACCATGGGTATTCAGGGGCTTATCCCCTTTGAAAGTGAGGTCATGATCCTGGATCCAGTCTCCAGCCTCACCTTTGGGAACGAACCCGGACTCTTCCAACTCACACATCACAGTAATGGTGAATGAGTCGTAAATCTCCATCACTTGAACGTCGTCGCGACTGCACCCCGCCATCGCGAACGCTTTGTCGGCCGCTCGCCCAACGGGGCTGACGGTGATCTCACCTACATGAGTGAGGTTGCCGCGCAAGATACCTAGGCCACCCCCCAAGATGAAGGCAGGCTTGTGCGGTCCAGTCCTGGCGGCGTCCGCAGGGCCGACGATGAATGCGCATGCACCCGCGCAGGGCATGACGCACTCGAGCAGGTGGAGAGGGTCGGAGACGATGCGCGAGTTGACCACATCATCGATGGTGATGGGAGTGTCGTGCCAGATAGCCATCGGGTTGTGGTTCGCGTTGTACCGGAGGTCCACGGACACCTTGGCGCGTTTTTCAACGGTCGCGCCGTACAACGCCTCGTACCGCTTGGCGATCATGGCGTACCAGCCATTAGCTCCAACGGTAGGGCCAAACGGGACCTGGAATTCGGTGGTAGAAGTATCGGTCATTCCGGACCCGGCAGGCCTTCGACGTGCTTCTGGGTCTATTGCAGCAGACATACCGCACAAGACGTACTTAGCGAGCCCTGCCTGTATGTAGGCTGCGGCTTGCAATGCCATCGCGACCCCGGCAGCGCCCTGAGCGTCACAGCCTGTGGCCCAAGTCGGGTAGATTCCCATGTACTCGGCCATCTGCGGGTTGTAACCCCCTCCGCTCCCTTGCGCAAGTGAGGGATCAAAGATCATTCCGTCGATGTCCGCTTTGGTAAGGCCAGCGTCTTGAATCGCCAGATATGATGCCTCCGCCAGTAAGCTCATGGCATCGCGGTTGGGACGTGTGCGCGCCGGCTTCAACTCACCGATCCCCATTATTGCCGCGGCCCCTCGTAGGTTGTCAGCCATCAATCAATCCTCCGCCAAGAATCCAAAGTCTCTGAATCGCGAACCTGATTTCCGTTCGTATCCCAGGCTGCCTGGAGCTTCCTCTAGTCCACGGACAGACCAACAGCCCAACTGGTTGTCGACCGACCGTCATCGCTTGCTACGGGCGCTCAGAAAAGCAACGACTTAGGTCGGAATCGGGAGGGGCACCTACCCAAGAAAGGCCAAACCTGGTATCTCTCCTCACCTCCGACTACACGGGCGAAGTATCACCGCCCCACCAGTAACCGTCAACATCTGGCCACAATTGCTACCCGAAACCTAAGCAGTACAGCTACCGATCAATGCCCTACGCTCGCAGGATGCTTGGAAAGCCGAAGGAACTCCAATCGTCCTAGCTCCCACAAGGCGGCTTTACGACCCGGCGGAAGGTCACCGGGATGTGACAAGGGCATGCGAGGGCTGCCGGTATGGCCATGAGGAGAAGGGGGCACGTCTATGGGCCGGGCCCTACGAGACTTCTTTGCCACCGTTAACCGCAATGAGTTGGCCCGTCACGAAGTCTGCATCCGGTGAGAACAGGTAGGCTACCGTGCCGGTCAGGTCCGACGGCACGCCTCGCCGACCGAAGGCGCGGGATTCTTCTGCAGGAGCATCGGGGCCTTCAAGGGTCACTTCTTGCTCTGTACCGCCTGGTGCCAACGTGTTTACGTTGATGTTGTACTGCCCTAGCTCACGGACAATAGACCTGGTGAACGCCATGATGGCGCCTTTAGACGCAACGTAATGCGGCATGCTGGAGTTGACGGTATTCGAAGGGCGCAGCATGGTTGTAGAGCCGATGTTGACGATCTTGCCGCCACCCTGATCGCGCATGTAGGGAAGAACCGCACGAGTGCACAGAAACGTACCCTTGACGTTGACTGCGAATACTTTATCCCACCACTCAGGGTCGACGTCCATGATCGACGGCCCGGTGATGTTGGTCATCAGCCCGGCATTGTTCAGCAGGCCATCTATTCGCCCGAATCGCTCGTGGGCCTGCCAGGCCATGTCGAGCGTGGCCTCTTCGCTGGTAACGTCCACGCCCAGCACAAGCACTTCAGCTCCTTCTGCTTCGCAAAGCGCGGAGGTTTCCGAACAGTCGAGTACGTCACTGATGACCAGCTTCGCGCCTTCTTGAGCCAATCGCACAGAGTAGGCTTGGCCCAAGTGTCGAGCGGCACCGGTGACGATGATGACCTTGTCTTGCAATCTCTTAGACGACTCCGCCAACTGGGGCCTCCTTCGGAACTTCAAGCCCGTAGAAACGGGCTGTATTGTCTTTGAGTAGTTTCATCTTCGCGTCTTCCGGCACGTCAGCGCGTCCCATCAAGAAGCTCGGCGAGTCCAGGATGCGGTGGCCATGCGGAATGTCGCTCGCATACACCCAACAATCCGCTCCCCAGCGATCAATGACGTAGGGCAACATCGCCTCGTCGACCTCAAATCCGAGAAACACGCGACCTGCTTTGATGTACTCATCCGGAGTCATCTTGGGAAGCCCTTTTGCGATCAACGCGTCATGTTCAGCGCGAGTCGCACCTAACTCAGCTCTGAATTGAGCATCGTGGACGACGAGGTCGACCTGCTCAACCATGAAATCAACCCAAGTGCATCCCGTCTCCAAGAATCCGACATTCACGCCTGGGAAACGATCGAGAATGCCCGACACCATCACCCGCTTGAAGCCCATGAGCACGGAGAAATGGAACTGATGCTCGGCGAAGTCGTGATACGTATCGGAGAGTGCCATCGCGCTACGTCCAGGGTGGACCGCTAGGGGCAAACCCGTGTCCTGGGCTGCTGCCCAAATCGGCTCGAAGTCCGGGTGATCTATCGCTTTGTCCTCGTAGACACCAAACACCATCACGCCCACGGAGCCCATCTCTTTGGTGCGCTCTATCTCTCGCGCCGCAGCCATAGGATCACCGGGATCAATGACCGTCACCCATTTGAAGCGGTCGGAGTCCTGGTTACTGATATCTGAGATCCAGTTGTTGTAACTGCGAGTTAGGGCTTGATTGAGTTCAGCATCGCCCGTCAGCGGGTGCGCGAGTAGTAACGTTGGATAATTCACTTGGAGGTACGTGTTTTCCGTGGCCAGCACTTCCGCTCGCGCAGCGGCTGAACGGAACTCGCCACTCTCCATGCTTCCCCGCCAACGCGCGAGGAGCAAGTTCTCGCGGGCGTTAACCCCACCTTTGCTTGAGGGGGACGAGCCTACACGAAACAAGCCTCTACCAGGGATGTTCCACGAGAAATAAGTTCCCTCAGGATCAGCGTTGACCACCGTAGGGCGTCGGTCGCGGAACTTCGGCTCTAGGTATTCGTCTGAAAAAGTCCCTTCCCACTCGTCAACGTGACCATCTGCATCCCAAGCGTCCTTCATTCGTCCCTCCGGCCTATCACAGACTTCACCAGCCAGAGGCAGGGTAACGCGGGCGCGTGGTAGTGGGCAACAGAGTGCAGGATTCGACCTCGAATCGAGGACGATGGGCCCTCAAGGCGAGGAGAGGCCGCCCCGTACGATGGAACGGCAGTTGGCCTTAGAATCGTGTCGTTCCGGGAGGTTCCAATATGTTGGGCGCAGAGCTAAACGAGCGAATCACGCGTGGGGGGGGTCAGGCACGCCCATGGGCAACCCGATGCGACGGTACTGGCAGCCGGTTGCTGGCGAAGCGAAAAGCCTTACAACAGCGTTAGCGGCGCCATGGCGTGTTCACAATCTGGGAGTGGAGGAAAGCAATATGGCCCCTGAGATCAATCCATTCACGCTGCCCGAAGAACAGAAGGGCTGGCGAGGACTAGAAATTAGTGGTCGGGCCCGCCGGAGGGTCTTCTCTGTTTTGGAGACTGATCAAGTGTTGGTCACCGCGCTCATGCAGCTCCCTGGCGAGCCCGGGGTCCGGCACAGCCATGAGAGTGGGGAGTTGTCATTCCGGTGGGCTGGTGAGATGACACCGTTCATCACGTGGCATCCCAGGGGGGAGTGGCACGGTGGAGCGGCTGAAGTGCGCTCGAATGCAGCGAACGAGGTGGCCGAAGGCTTGGCTTTACTTCGCGATCAGTTGACTTCGGGAAGCGCGGAGACGAAGGCGTTGCTGGACGTTGCTAGCCAATTGCAGGAGCAGGTCGATCTGCTCCAGTACCAGATCAAGAACGCTAAGGGACCAGCCGGTGGTCCGGGGCTCATCATCGATTGCCTATTCCCGCCGTTCAAGACCACTATTGATGATCCGGCCTACCCCAGCGTGCGCGAGATCACCGGGCAGTGGTACGACTAGCAGGAGCCCGGGTGATTCGCGCCTATGCTCGTCCAGGCTGACTCGCGCAGGGAAGCACGAACCTCGCAGGCATGATGAAAAGAAAGGGCCCTCCCGGTTGGGAAGGCCCTTTCTTGGTGTTCATAAGATCTGATTAGAAGCGACTAGTTCGCGGGGAACAGTCCCTTGATGACATTGAGGGTGTCTGTCGGGAGCTTCGCAACGCCCTCTATAATCTCCGAGTACTCCTCACCGGTCTTCAGACCCACGTCGTAACCGCGGGATTCCATGTCTGCGATGAAGGCATCACTGCCAACGACCTCCGCGAAGGCCTTCCTCATCGCCAGGATAATCGGATCTGGAGTCTTGGTCGGCATCGCGAAAACACGGCTGGCTGACGAGATATCCAGCAAGGCACTGATGGCGTCAACTTCGGTCTGGGTGGCATTGAGGCGGTCCTTGGCGATATTCATGTATGAATCAACCCATGGCCACTTGCCCTCGGCCTTGCCCTTCGTAATCCACGGCGATTCGACTTTGGTGTAGAACAGCGGTGTGGCGAAGCCACCGGCCCATTCCGGATTCAGACGAGCCTCGGACTCGCGACAGGTGGCTGTTACTTCGATCTCCTTACGGTTGAACGCGGCATTCATATCGGACGTGCCCGAGTACCCGAACACCTGCTCAAGCGGGAATCCAACTTGAACAGCCCATTTGGAGGTCGTAGCGTACGTGTCAACCTGGCCAATCTGGCCGAGAGTAAACGTCCGCCCAGCGTCCAGGAATTCGTCCAACGAACTGGCGACGGTTGACCTCACGCACCACGTCTGATCGCTAGGCGTAAAGTCAGGTACGCCAAGATACGTGACGTCCGAGGGATCGAAACCTTCAATGCCTTGCAAGATTGCGCTCTGAATCAGCGTCGCGATGACCAGGACGATGTCCACGCTCTTTTCGCTGTACTTCTTGTCGATAACCGACTTGGCTGCGACCAACGTATTTGCCCCGGGCAGGTTCGCCACGACGACGCTTGGCTTACCGGGCAACGCGTCCTTCAAGTGGACGGCGAAGATACGAGCGAAGGTGTCGAATCCACCGCCTGGCGAGTAGCCAACGGTAATGCGAACCGTCTTACCCGCGAAATCAACTGGCGCCGGCGTTGCCGTCGGTGCGGGTAGTGGCGTCGCGGTCGGGCGCGGCGTCGCGGTCGGCGCCGGAGGTGTAACGCCCGGAGGGAGTGCTGTTGGCGTAGCCGCAGGCGGCACTGGTGTCGCCGTCGGTCGAGGGGTCGGCGTCGGATCTGACCCGCACGAGGCGAGGATGACGGAAAGTGCGGCAATGGCAACGACCACCGCGACTACCCCGAGGCGTAGGTTAGGAAGAATTTTCCTCACGATTACTCCTTGTCTTTCAATAAGCATTCGAAGCCGCGCAGGTTCACTGACGGCCAGCCGGAGGCTATCACCGTCTAAACACGGTGTCCACGAAGAACGTTTATTCGCCCTTTAGGATATCGGGAATTATCGCTCCCAAGACCGGGTCAGGCCATGTCACGTGCACAATATTGCCGAAGAATATGTACAGGACAGCCACGAACAGCATTGAGCCTATCAGAGCCTGCCACCAGCGGGTTCGGCCGAAGACCCAAAGGTAGAAGAATATGTAGAGAGGTATCGTGATCTGGAAGCCTAGGAGCCAGATGAACACGACGAAACCAATCGTAGAGCCGACCGCTTTGGCCGTTCTCCTGAGAACAGCCGAACGCGGATCAGTGGTCTCTGTCCGACCGATATCCATAATCTTCTGCTTCCTGGTCGATGGTCCTTGGATCAGATGAACCAGAGCATACAGCGACACGACTATCAGGCCCGCGACGCTTGCAAGGAACGGCAGTCGCGATGCTGTCAGCGGCCAATCGTTGCCTTGGCAGAACCCAATCGAACCGCACCATTGCGATATGACGAAGAAGTAGAAGAACCCGAGCCCCGCAATGGTTACGAAAACCCCGTTGGCCGTCGGCCGTAGCCTGGCCGTAAACGGGGGCTTGGCCGGGGCCGCAGGGCGCGGGGAGATTACGGAGGCAGAAGACGAACCTTCTTGCGCGCCCGCTTGCGCATTGTCAACGTCGCCAACCGCAGACGCTTGGCGAGTCACCTTGCGTTGGACGTAAACCGTGTACGCTCCCGTCGCGATTGCAATCGTGAGGATTGCCAACACCGGGATTCTGCCAAACATCCCCCAGCCATATGTTTGACTGGCAATTCCGTAGAACTTGTCCACAATGCCGCCTAGGACCACCGCAATGATGATGGGAGGCCGCGGCCAGCCGTAGGTTTTCATGAAGAAGCCCAGGAAGCCGAAGGTCAACATGACGAACAAATCGGCTATCTGGAAGTTGGCCTGAAACGCCGCAAGGCTCAGTATGGCAAAGGCCAACGGGACGAGGACGTTCGGCCGAACGAACGCTATCTTTGCAAGCCACGGGGTGAAACTCAATGCCAGGCTCGTAGCAAATACGTTCGCCAGTACAAGTGCGAACACGATAGTGAGGGTAAGGTCCAGGTGCTCGTCGAGCATCGCAGGCCCAGGTTGCAGGCCGAGGATCACTAAGAATCCCAAGAAGATGGCCATTCCCACGCTTCCAGGGACGCCGAAGAACAGCGTGGGAACCAAGGAGCCCCCATCCACTGCGTTGTTCGCGGACTCAGGCGCTATCACTCCTCGGACATCGCCGCGGCCGAACGTGCTGGTGCCACCGCGAACCGTCTGGCGAGCGGACGCGTAAGCGAGCCATTGCGCTAGCGAGCCACCAATGCCAGGCAGCAATCCCACGAATACACCAAGGCCGGCGGACCGGAAGACCAAAGGCCAATTATGCAGTACCTCAATCATCCCCTCTCGACGCCCAGAGCTGGCCTGCTTCATCAGATCCGAGCTCCGGCCACGTGCGATGGGGAGGTCGCTGATCACCATATCGATAAACTCGGGCAGCGCAAAGAGACCGATGACTACAGGAACGATATGAACACCATTCCATAAGTAGTCGATGCCGAACGTGGAACGAGGGATTCCACTACCAGCGTCGAACCCAATGGTGGAAATCAAGAGCCCTATCGCACCCACCATCAAGCCGCGGAGCAGTGCTCCGCTGCTAACGACGCCGACCACTGCAATAGCGACCATCCCGAGCATGAAGAATTCGGCCGCGCCGAAGGTGTTCACCACTGGGCGGGCTATAGGGATCGTCGCGAATAAGAATGCTGCACCAACGACTCCCCCTATCATCGATGCGAAGTAAGCAGCTGACAGCGCGACACCGGCCCTGCCCTGCTTAGCCATGGGGTTGCCGTCGAGGATCGTCGCCTGCCCTGACGTAGAGCCCGGCATGCCGAGGAGCACTGCGGGGAGCGTGTCGCCCGTGGGGACGGTGGCAACCATGCCTATGGCCAGCGGCAAGGCGATGAACGGATCCATGCCGTACGCAAAACCCAAGAGCACCACCAAGGTCGGCACCGCGCCACCGGGTAGGGCCCCACTTAACACGCCAACAATTGTCCCGCCGGCGAGTGCCAGTAGCACTTGCCATGACGCGATGTGGGAAAGGGCTACGCCTGTTGCTTCTAACATCTATTACACCTGGAAAACATAAGTTTTCGCCACGAAATCCAACCTGCCGGTGCTCTTCACCGGCCCATGGCTGCACTTAGCATCTCGATGGCTTCGAATCGTAGGCCGGCTATTCTCACAGACCAGAAATGAACTGTTCTTTGGTCGACCAACGTCCACAGTTTGATCGCCAAACCATTTCCATGTACGCCATGTCTTCGTCGGACAAGGGCGCAGCGCCGGAGCATTCCACAGCTTCTTTGAGGTGTGCCAGCTCGGAGTAACCCCCGAGCACTGTCGTGACTCCAGGATGCTGAAGAATGAATCGGTATGCAGCTTGCGACAGCGTTTGGTCGGCTTTGGAAAGGAATGCGAACGGAAGCGCGCGCTGCACCATCGCCTGGTAGGCGTCTGCGTTTCTCGTGAGCCCGCCCCCAGCGAGCGCATGTCGTTTGCCGCCAGCGACGGCGTGATCAGTCAATACGCCACCGGCGAGAGGTCGAATCACCGCAACGCCTACGCCGAGCTCATAGGCGCGTTCGATCAGACGTCCGTAGTCGTGCTGGATGTCTAATCCGTCCGGTTTGTTCATCCCAGCGGTCGGGTTCAGGAGGTCGTACCACACATTGATCATGTGAAACTCTCGCGTTTCCAGCAGGGTGTGGACCGCCTCAGCGTTCGCGTCTTCGTTGGCAAACCCAAAAAAGCGAGCTTTGCCTGCGCGCCGCACTCGTTCCAAGCCTTCCAGCGCACCGTTCGAGCCCAGGTAATCATTCAGTCCCAGGTGGATCCAACCAGGCACAGTCGTGTCAGTTTCCATCCCTGGAGGATTGTGAATCTGCACAATATCTACGAAGTCGACGCCGAGACGATCGAGGCTCTCGTCAACGGATTCGACGACCGCGTCAGCCACGTGATCCAACTCATTAGGCATTATCTCGACTTTAGTCGCCAGGTACGGGCGAAACCCAATCTCCCGCATGACCTTACCTATATTGGTTTCGGCCACGCCCTTCCCGTAGTCAGGTGAAGTGTCGAAGTAGTTAATGCCCGCAGCCAGCGCTTTTTCGACAGCTTCGACCTGCTGCTTGAAGCTGCCATTCACCATCAATCCCGCATTGTCGCCGCTGCCAAAACCGACTTCCGAGATGCGCATCCCCGTGCTAGCTACGTTCCGATACTGCATTCACGTTCACCTTTTCCACGCGGGGAAGACTGGTATCGACGCTCGCTAGGGCGCTGGTTCTTCCCGTGCTCGAATGTGACGGGAAATCTAACGGGTACAGAAGCAGACCGCAAGCTTCACCAATTTAAGAAAGGCCGGAACCCATGACAGTAATACGCCCCAGGACATCAATCTTAATCCTAGGGCGTATCAGTCTATGCCCTCGCGGCAACTCCATGGGCCAACTACGACGACGTCAGCGCCTCGTTCTGCGCTTCCTCAACTCGCCGGTGCAGTTCCGCAACGAGAGGGACCGCCGGGCCATAACGGTCGGAGTCCCACTGAGCCCCCCCTTTGTGGTACTGCAGTCGAGTATTGCCGCTGAGATTGTTGTGCTTGGCCCAATCGGGTTTCTGCCAGGCCTCGGCGAGCCCACCTCCTCCATAGAGGATCCCGGGCATCGATGCCGGGTCACGGAAGACGTTCATTGGATCGCCACCGTCTTCTACCACCTGAATCTGTTCATCCAACTGGCGACGCAGGAACACGACGGGGATGTCGGTACGCCCCAAGTTCTCTTGGCTACGATCCATCAGTGGGCCTTGGGACCACCAGCCGATGAAGTCTTGGTTGAGCACACAGTCCAAGACGGGCTTGCCCTGTTCGTCCCAGATGGGGACCTCGTAGTAAGGGATGATGTCCTGCTTGGGAGCCTCAACCCCTGGAGGAGCAGCGTAGCAGTTATAGGAGATGTGATAGGTGTGATAGTCGTCCATCGGGACCCTTATCTGAAACTCACTCCAAGGGGCTCCCGCGGCGTTCTGTTCCGTGTAGAAAGGGAAGATGACTGTCGAATGGCGTGAGCTGTGGTCGCTCTCCGCTCCAAGCTCTTTGGAGAAGATGACTCCTTTTTCCATTCCGTATTCGGTTTCGTGGACGTAGAGATCTTTTATGCCGACACCGCCCTGCATGAACCTGTCGGTCATGTTGGCCAAGCGCTCCTGGTCGCCCATCTTCTCTAGCGCGTACTTGAAGAGGTACCCGTGAAGGTACACTGCGTGGGTCGGATCACCGGTGTTTTCCTGGCATTGGAGCCAATTCGCGTCTAGCACTGCATAGCCGATCTGACGCACTGAGTTTGGCCAGACAAAAAGATCCCATGGCGGCAGCAGAGGCGCCGGAGCGGGGCCCATATACGTGAACAGCAACCCTCCCATCTCCTCAACGGGGTAGGCCGACAGGCGCAACCGATCCGCGAACATGTCGGTGCGGGCTTCAAGCGGTGCTTCGACGCATACGCCAGCGGAATCATAGAGCCACCCGTGGTAAGGGCACCGCAAGCCATGCTCGTCTGGGATGCCCCACCTCAGATCTACGGCACGGTGGAGGCAACGATCGCCAATCAAGCCAATGTTGCCTGATCGGTCGCGGTAGCAGGTTAAATCCTCGCCCAGAAGGCGTACCTTCTGGACCGGGTCTTCGTCCAGTTTTGCGACCGGTAGAAACGGAACCCAGTAGCGACGCATGAGATCGCCACCTGGGGTGCCTGGCCCAACCCGTGCCAGACGGTCATTCGCTTCAGTGCTTAGCATTCCCAGTCTCCTCGCCCACGCCTTTAACGTTGCTCTGCGTGAGGAACTCCGCATTCGTTTCTCAATTCATCGGTGATGAACTCCCCTCAACAACGGTGAGCGACGAATCGCGATGCAAAGCATATCATCCGGTTCGTTATTTGACTTTGCTATGGGTACGGCGTCCCGGTCGATCCTCATTACGGTGCAACCGACCACACCAGCACTTCGTCCAGCGATCAGCCTGACGGCGGCGTATACTCCTGTGCCAAGCCACTTTCAGCTGCCCTCGGACTCGACCGTTCAAAGGTTTTTGCGGATCAATTCGCCACTTCATTGCCGCTCGATGGCCGGATTCAATGTTCGGATTTATCATGCCTCCGATTTAGTCCGCGGAGCGAGACCGTCAGCTAATCAATGCTCGAAGACAAGAAGCCCGAACGGAGAAGTCGGACATGCTCAGCGCTCACAACAATGAAATGCTCACCCAAACAGGCCAAGGAACGGCCATGGGTGACTACGTAAGAAGGTATTGGGTCCCCGCCTTGATGTCGCGCGAACTGCCTGAGCCTGATTGCCCTCCAGTGCGAGTTCGGCTCATGTCCGAGGACCTAGTCGCTTTCCGTGCCACCGACGGGCGGGTTGGGCTCGTGCAAGTGGCGTGTCCTCATCGGCGAACAGGATTGTTCTGGGGCCGCAACGAAGAACAGGGGTTGCGGTGCGTGTATCACGGTTGGAAATTCGATCTGGACGGGCGCTGCGTGGACATGCCGTCAGAGCCTGAGGATTCTAACTTCAGGGATAAGGTCCGCATCAAGGCCTACCCGACCGAAGACCGTGGAGGCGTTATCTGGGCATACCTCGGCCCAAAGGACAAGATTCCAGACCTTCCGAAAATGGACTGGCTCAATCTACCGGAGGACCACCGGTATGTGACGAAACGGATCGAAAATACGAATTGGGTCCAAGCGCTCGAAGGCGGGATCGATTCAGCTCACTCGAACTTCCTCCACGCCCGGCTCGAATCCTACCGCCGCGATCCCCAATGGATGGAACGGGCGAAGAATGCTCCTGATATGAGGACTCGTTACCACTCACTTGATAAGGCCCCGAAGTTCTTCTCGACAGCCACGGACTACGGCTTACGGATCGGTGCGCGTAGAGACGTGGGCGATGACGGGTATTACTGGCGATTCACTCACTGGCTGACTCCGTTTTACAACCTGTTCAAAGCGCCCTCCGATGTTCCCGGTATAAACGGCCACAGTTTCGCGTGGGTGCCGATCGACGATACCCATTGCTGGGCCATCACGTTCACGTGGAGCACGATGCATCCACTGACGGAGGCCGATATCCAAGCCGCTGAGGATTTCGCGGGCCCCGCGATCGGGACGAGTTACTCCCCCGCGAGGAACGCTGAGAACGATTACCTCATCGACCGGGACGCTCAGAAAGCCGATTCATTCACGGGCATCGAGGGCATTCAAGCGCAGGACATGGCTGTTCAGGAGAGCATGGGGCCAATCGTTGACCGCACCCAGGAGCATCTCGGCACTAGCGACACGGCGATCATCGTCGTCCGGCGCCTGCTGATGCGGCAGGCCATCGAGGCCGGCGAAGGCGTAGATCCCTATGCCGCCTATCACGGAGAGGTCTACAGGACGAAGTTCGCTGATACCGTCGTGCCAAAGGCCAACGCCTTTGGCGATGAAGCCCAAAGGTTGCTCTGCGCACTGGACTAGGTTCGACTGCAGACATGACCTTGCATGTCAGGCATTCCCGGCGAACAACGGAACCATCGTCGACGCCCCTATACGAGACAGTCCAAGAAATAGCAAGAGACCCAACCGATGTTCGGCTGGGTCTTGATGCTAGATGGTCGGGGTGCCCGGATTCGAACCGGGGGCCTCGTCGACCCGAACGACGCGCGCTACCGGGCTGCGCTACACCCCGATGAAAAACGACCCCGGGTTAGAGGTCTGGACGTTACGCATAACGTGAGTCCGATACTAGCAGATGGCGTTCGCTGCGCCTAGGCGCGCCGGAGCGCTTGGAGCCTGTCGCTCGCCTCGCGAAGGTCTTTCGGCGACTCGACCGAACTCCAGAACGCGGTGCTTTTGAAACCTGCGATACGCCCCTGTTGGGCGAGGTCCGGGAACGTCGAGGTCTCGTGGTCTCCCTCGGCGGGGAAGCGACCGAATACGCTTGAGTCGAGCAGGTACACCCCTGCGTTGATCCAGTAGGGCAACGAAGGCTTCTCGACGAAACTGCTTACCTGCCCGGCGTCGTCAACTCCGACGATGCCGTAGGGGCTTACCAATTGAGCCAAAAGTATCGTGACCCACGCTCCAGAGCTTTGGTGCAGATCCAATAGCGGCGCAATCGATTGGTCTGTGATCACGTCGCCGTTGGTGCCGATGACCAGTTGGTCTGTGCACTCTGAGAGTTCGAAGCCGTTCCTGAACGCCCCTCCACGCCCCAGAGGACGCTCTTCAGCGATGCATTTCACCGTCAACCCATCGATGCGTGGCACCGCAAAGTAGTCGCCAATGACCTTGTGGAGGTAGCCCGTGAGGATAACGGCACGATCGATGCCGTTATCCCGGAGCCATTTCAGATGATGCACGAGGATTGGGGTTCCGGCCACCTCGACCATGGGTTTGGGGCGATCATCCGTAAGCGGCCGAAGCCGTTCCCCCTTGCCACCGGCAAGCACAAATGCCGTCCTTAGAGCGGGAATCGACGCCATAAGCCAAAGTCTATCAGGCCGGTCGGGAGGGTAAAGCATTCCAACACTCTATGCTCCGGTGTTACACCATCCCTATAATCTTGTCCGTCCCCATCACACATGCCAGGCGGCCCCCTACCCGATGCCTACCCACACCACATATGACGTTATCGTTGTAGGCGCAGGCCCAGCGGGTGCGCGGACTGCGGAAGTGCTGGCGAAGCGAGGGCTCCACGTCGCGATCGTAGATCGCAACGCGGAGCCAGGCACACCCGCCCACTGCACCGGGATCGTCAGCGCTGAGTGCTTCGAGCGCTACCAGCTGCCATCCTCCCTCATCATCGAATCAATCCGATCATTCGTGCTCCGTTCGCCGTCGGGCCGCGGGGCGACGATCAAGCGTAAGAGCACCCAAGCGCACGTCCTCGACCGAGCCGCGATGGACAGACTCTTCGTGGAGCGCGCCACTGCCGCTGCCGCCGAGTTCATCACATCGACCAACGTGACTGATCTCACTTGGATGGGAGCAGGCATCGAAGCCCGGGCTGAGCGTGACAGCGCACCGTTTAAGATCAGTGCCCGGGCGGCGGTGATTGCAACGGGATTCGGAGGCAAGCTCCCCGGTAAAGCCGGGCTGGGCTCGCCGGGTGACCTTCTGAGCGGTTGTCAGGTGGTCGCGGAAGCGACCGACGTGGACGAACTCGAAGTCTTCACGGGCCAGGCCTACGGCGAAGGAGGGTTCGGATGGCTCGTGCCCTGGAAGCAGGGACTCGCACTCACCGGCCTCATGACCCGCCGTGGCACGATGAATCACCTGGATTGCCACGTAGGCCGTCTCCAGGCCGAAGGCCGCGTCGGCACCGTACGCGACGTTTACCGCTGCAGGGCGATTCCGATTGGTACGTCCAGCCACACTGTCTCCGATGGCATTGTCGGCGTGGGGGATGCCATCGGGCTCGTCAAGCCGACCAGCGGCGGCGGCATCTACTTCGGGCTTCTCAGCGCTGACCTCGCGGCCCCGATCCTGGCGGACGCTATCGAGGCGGGCGATCTATCGGCGTCACGTCTTTCAGCCTATGAACGCCAGTGGCGTGACCTCCTCGACGCGGAGATCAAGCAGGGAGCAGCGCTGCGCAATCTGATCGAGAAGCTGCCGGACCCTTTGATCGAGCAGATGCACCGCCTGCTTGGGGTACCAGGGCTCAAGCGCCTGCTGGTCCAGGCAGCGCCCTCGTTCGATTGGCACAGCGGCCCCCTAACCGCCTTCTTGGCCAAGCTTGAGCGGAACGCCGACGAAGCAACGGCGTGGGCCGGCTAGCCGATGTCCGAACCCAACCAACCGTTACTGTCGATCGTGGTCCCCACCTACAACGAGCGGGACAACATCGAGAGACTCATTTACGAGATCCTCGAAGTCTGCAAGCCGACCACCACCGAGGTGGTTGTGGTCGATGACGGCAGTCCTGACGGTACAGCCGCGATTGTGAAGGCCATGTCCACCACAAACTCGTGGATAACGTTAATCACGCGGGCAGGCAAACAAGGGTTGTCCAGCGCCGTTTACGCGGGTGCTGCGGCCGCCAACGGCAGGTACGTTTGTGTCATGGACGCGGACTTCTCGCATGATCCCGAGGAAGTCCCGCAGATGCTCGCCCGTGCCGAACAGGGGTACTCCGTGGTGATTGGCTCTCGCTATGCACGAGGGTCTGGGTTCATCGACCAGCCCTTCGCCCGGCGGACAATCAGCTACGCGCTGAACCTTGGAGCCCGAGTCGCACTTCAGATAGGCGCACGAGACGTGCTTACTGGATTCGCCATTGTTGAGCGTGACGTGCTGCTGGCTACGCCGACTCGTTACTCAGCGGGTGGTTTCAAGTGGCTGGTAGAGCTGCTGGCGACTCAGCGCAACCTCCGAGTCGCCGAGTGGCCAATCATTTTCAGAGAACGCAAGGCCGGTTCGTCGAAGGCGAACGTGAAGGAAGTAATCAGCTTTGCCGTGCTGTGCGGTCGGCTGTTGACGTGGAAGGTGAAGGGCTGGCTGAGACTCCGCTAGAGATGCAACGAGCTCGTTGGTGAGCGGGAATGGTGAGAGTCGATCTGAACATTCGTTGGGCGCTTTCGATTACTTGTCGGCCGGGGACGGCTGGAGATTGGCTTGCTTGGTTCTATCGATTTGCCTCTGGCGGGCGAGTCGGGAGTGCTCCGGGGGTGGATTCAAATGGCCCCATTTCCCTTCTCCCGGGCTCGGTGGAGGTTCGGGTATGAACAGTTCGGGGCTCGCCCTCGAATCTCTTGGCTCCGCCGCTCAGACTGACTGTCGCTAGGCGCTCCGGGGAGAGGGGAAGGCGCGTAGGGACGGAACGGAGGTTAGCGGCGGCGGGTCCGGCGGCGGATGCCGATGGTGGCGAGTAGGGTACGGGGAACGTCTTTCCAAGGCCTGACTTTGGAGCCTTCGACGACGTGGCGCCAGCGGACGGGGACTTCGGCGACGGAGAGGTCGAGGCGGTTGACGTGGGCGAGGACGTCGAGGTCGAACGCCCAGCTGCGCTCCCGTATCTCAGACGCAATATGACGCCAGGCGACGGTGCGGAAGGCTTTGGCGCCGCATTGGGTGTCCTCGTACGGGAGCTTGAGGAATAGGCGGACCCAGAGACGTGACCCGAGGCTGATGAGTTTGCGCAGAGGAGGCTGGCTTGCACCTCCCTCTTCGACTCCGGCGAATCGGTTGGCGATGGCGACGTCGTGGGTGTCCAGCGCTCGCACGAGTTTCTCGGCTTCGGGAGCACGCACCATATTGTCAGCGTCTACGAACGCGAGCTTAGTGCCATGAGCCACGGCTAGGCCTTCCCAGATCGCGCCACCTTTGCCCAACGGCTGGGGGAATTCGATGATGCGGACCGATGGACTGCCCTGCGCCACCTGCTCAACGACGTCACGGGTGTCGTCCCGGCAACCGTTGAGCACCACTACGAGTTCAAAAGCCGTGCCGTACATGTGACCGAAGTGGTCCAAGTACTCCCGGATCGTGGGGGCAATCCGCGCGCTCTCGTTATAAGCAGGCATCACGATAGACAGATTGACACTGCCACTCAAAGTGGAAGCTACCGGCTGTTCATCGTTTAGTGCATTTGCGTCAGGGGTCACGTCCTAGGAGTTTACCTTTTGAAGCTTGGCGAAGCTGTGCAGAAGGCGTTTGATGCCCGATTGCCCTTTGAACGCCACGGTAATCTCGTAGTCGCCGGGCTTCGCCTGGCAGTTCACGACAATCCCCTGCCCGAAGATCGAGTGGGTGACTTTGTCTCCCGCTCTGAAGGGCGGCGGCCCTGCATCGACGGCAGGAGCCTCAGCCGTCGCAGTGGCCGTTGGTGGATGGTCAGATGCGCCGAGCCCGCCACCCGTGGCCCGAGCTCGCGTTGCAGCAGCTTCGACTAGGTGTTCGGGGAGATCGCGGAGGAAGCGCGAAGGGGGGTTGCCCGTTGGGGCGCCGAACAGCCGCCGACGGAATGAACGGAGGAGGTACAGACGCTTGCGGGCGCGGGTCATGCCCACGTAGGCGATACGCCGCTCTTCCTCCAGCTGATCAGGATCGTCGATGGACCGGGCGTGGGGCAGGACTCCGTCCTCGACGCCGGTTATGAAGACCACGGGGTATTCCAGACCTTTAATCTGGTGGAGCGTTATCAGAGTGAGGTACTGCTGTTCGTCCTCGACGATGGTGTCTTGCTCAGAAACAAGGGCAGCATTCTCCACAAAAGGCTGGAGCGACTCGCTGGATGGAATCCCTTCCCAATCGGCGCTCACTCCCCGGAATTCACGGAGGTTGTCCAGGCGATCTTCAGCGTCGGGTTCATCCGAATCCAGAAGCGATCGTCGATACCCAGTGCGATCGAGGACTTCGTCGATCAACGCGGGGAGTTCCATGTCTGGCATGCACTGCTGGAGGTCGTTGATGAGCTTGAGGAACCCGACGAGCTGGTGGCGCTGACGCGGGCTGAACGGGCTGGTGTCGAGACCATCGGCAGCTTCTGTGCCGTCACCTGCGAGGAGCTGAAGCGCGGTGTAGGCCGGAATGCTGAGGCTACCTGCCCATGCGATCAGGTCATCGACCGTGCGTTTTCCTATCCCGCGCACCGGGACGTTGATGACGCGAGTAAGGCTTGCTTCGTCGTACGGATCCTGGAGGAGGCGTAGGTACGAAACGAGGTCCTTGACCTCACGACGTTGGTAGAAGCGGACGCCTCCGACGAGCTTGTATGGGACTCCATAGCGAAGGCAGGCCTCTTCCAGTGCGCGGGATTGGGCGTTGACGCGGTAGGTCACGACGAAGTCGCGCAGCTTGAAGTCCTCTTCACGGGTCAGGCGCTCAACTTCCTGGAGAACCAGTTGCGCTTCCTCCTCTTCGTTGTACGCCTCGGCGATGATTACCTTCGCGCCTTCTTCGTTTTCGGTAAACAGGTCCTGATCAAGCCGCTGGTGATTCGCGGAGATCAGCTGGCGGGCGGCGCCCAGGATGGTGGAGGTCGAGCGATAGTTCTGCGAAAGATTGACCACGACGGTGCCCGGAAAATCCTTCTTGAAGCTGAGAATATTCCTGATATCAGCGTTGCGCCACGAGTAGATGGACTGGTCGGGGTCGCCTACGACACAGAGATTTCGGTACTTCCCGGAGATCTGTTTAGCGATCTCGTACTGGGCGATGTTGGTGTCCTGGAACTCGTCGACCATAAGGTGGATGAATCGCTCTTGGTACTTCGCCAGCGCCTCTGGCGATTCGCGGAATAGCTCGATGGTCCGAGAGAGGAGGTCGTCGAAGTCGACGCCCCGGGATCGGGACATGAGCGTCTGGTATTCGATGAAGATGCGCCTGACGATTTCGTCGTAGTAGCCGGTGGCACGCTGTGCAAGAGCTGCAGGAGTGAGGAGCTGCGATTTCGCCGATGAGATCGCGTTGAGGATGGCCCGTGGAGGGAATTTCTTGGCGTCTACCTCGATGATGACCATCGCCCTCTTCACCAAACCGAGCTGGTCATCATCATCCATGATGACGAACTCGGGCGGCAAGCCGATGGCCTTGCCATCGCGCCGGAGGATCTGCGCGCAAAGTGAGTGGAACGTACCAGCGGTGACGTAGCGCGCCCGGTCGCCCAGGAGGTGCTCAAGCCGATTGCGCATCTCACGGGCGGCGCGGTTGGTGAACGTGACGGCGCCGATGCGGCCAGGACCAATGCCAACGTGACGATTCAGGTAGGCGATCCGATGGGTGATGACACGGGTCTTGCCGCTACCCGGACCGGCGACGATCAACATGGGGCCATCGACGTGCTCGACGGCTTGGCGTTGGCCGGGATTCAGTCCATCAAGTAGAGCGTCACGGGCCTGCTGAGTCATAGGCACCGATTATAGCGCTGGGAGGGAGGATTTCTTGACACGAATCTGATAGTTTCCAGACCATGGCCATACTTAATGACGAGTCACCTCGCTGCTACTTCGCTGTCTACGCAGACCCTACGACGCCTAGCCACGTGACGATTGAAGGCGGTCGCTTCGGTAACCGCAACATGCCCAAGAACATGGACATCGGCGACATGGTTCTCCTCTATTGCACGTCAAGCTATCCGGGATATGCCAAGACCGTTCCGGGCATCGGCCTGGTGACAGCGGTGGATCACGGGCTTCGGGACTTCTGGTATGACTACTTGCCGTTCGCCGAGCCGGTGCCGCTGGAGTTCGTGAGGTTCGCGATAACGGAGGACGACCGCGTTCGTGTAGCAAACATCCGCAGAGAGTGGCTGTTCCAGATCTCGCGGGAGTCATTCAGCGCGGTGATGCAGGGGGCGAAACTGAAGCCGAAGGGGCGATAGAGCGGCTAAGCGGTGTAGTCGCCGTGAGTGCCGCCGCGCTTTTCGAGCAGCCTGACCTGCCCGATGACCATCGCACGATCAACGGCTTTGCACATGTCATAGATGGTTAGCGCGGTGATGCTGACAGCGGCAAGCGCCTCCATCTCGACGCCGGTCTTGGCGTTCGTGCGCGAAGAGGCGGTGATGGTGACGACGCCTGCTGCGGCGGCCGACTCGAAATCCACGGAGATGTGGCTCAACGGGATCTGGTGGGCCAGCGGAATGAGCTCCCAGGTGTGCTTCGCGGCGTTGATCCCGGCGATGCGCGCGATGGTGAAGACGTCGCCTTTCTCGACCTTGCCTTGAAGGATCAAGGCGAGTGTGTCTGGGTGCATGGTGATAGTGCCGCCCGCGACCGCCGTGCGCACGGCGTCTGGCTTGTCGCCAACGTCGACCATACGGGCGTTGCCTTCAGCGTCGACGTGGGTGAGGCTCGCAGGCTCAGGGGCCGGGGCGCCACCAGCAGGTGTGCTGGAACGGGCGCCGGCATATTTGAATCCGCTCATCGCAGCTACCGCCAACCGGTCTGCAGCCTCGTTGAGTGAGTGTCCATCGTGGCCTCGCACCCATTCCCACTTGACGGCGCGCTCTGCGACCAGGATGTCGAGCCGAGCCCACAAGTCCTGGTTAGCGTTGCGTTTCCAGTTCTTGGTCATAGTGTTGACCAGGTACTGGCTGTCGCTGTGGATCGTCACGTGAGATTCAGATGAGACGGACGAGAGGCCCTCAATGGCAGCAAGCATCTCCATGCGGTTGTTAGTGGTCGAAGCCTCACCACCGGACAGCGGAGACTTGTTCACGCCGTCCATGACGATGGCGCCCCAACCACCAGGGCCGGGATTACCACTGCATGAGCCGTCGGTATAGATGTCGTAGATGGTCACTGCAATCCCTCGACCGGGGCTATCCGCCGATCTGATACATCTCAATCTTGCGAGCGACTGCGCCCTCGGTCGAACGGAGCTCTGAGTAGCGGTCCGTTCGCGCGCTCCAGATGCCGGTGATGAGAGCGCGAATTTCGTCGTCGCTGGCGCCGGCTCTGAGTGGCTCTTTGAAGTCAAAACCGTCGCTGCCGAAGAGGCATGTGAACAGTTTCCCCTCAGGGGAGAGGCGGGCGCGGGTACATCCAGAGCAGAACGGCTGCGTAACGGATGAGATAAAACCAATCTCGCCAGTGCCATCGACGTACCGCCAGCGCTCCGCGACTTCGCCGTGGTAATTAGGATCGACAGGCTCGATGGGGGTCTCCGCGTTGATGCGCTCAATGAGCTCAGCGGACGGAACGACCTTCGCTCGATCCCACGCGTTGAGATTCCCCACGTCCATGAACTCGATGAACCGCAGGATGCGGCCCGAACCTTTGAAATAGGCTGCTAACGCAACCGCAGTGTGATCGTTGAGACCGCGCTCGACCACGGAGTTGATCTTGATCGGGCCCAGGCCTGCATTCACTGCCGCTTCGATGCCAGCCAGCGTCCGGGAAGGGTCGAAACCGCGTCCGCTCATGGTGGCGTATACGTCGGGATCCAAGCTGTCGAGACTCACGGTCACGCGGGCCAGGCCTGCTTGCTTGAGGCCTTCAGCGTGATCAGCGAGCAGGTACCCGTTGGTGGTGAGTGTGAGGTCATCGATACCGGGGATGCCGCTGAGCTGAGCGATCAACTCTTCGATGTCCGACCGCACCAAGGGCTCACCGCCGGTGAGGCGCACTTTCTTGACACCCACGGATACGAAGATCCGCGTGAGGCGTGCGATCTCTTCGTAGCTGAGCACTTGCTCGCGAGGAAGGAAGTGGTATCTCTCGCCGAATATCTCGGCGGGCATGCAGTACGGGCAGCGGTAGTTACACCGGTCGGTCACGGAGATGCGGAGGTCTTGAATCGCACGCCCGAAGACGTCGTGGATCGCTGTTGTGGGATCTGCCATTGCGCTCATTATCTCACGTGACGCGTTAGGCCGTACGCGAGGCGAGTACCTCCGCCATGGCTCGGGCCGCCTTGCCGCGATGGCTGATCTCGTCTTTCTGGTCAGGGCCAATCTCGGCTATGGTCTTGCCATAGGCAGGTATGTAGAAGACGGGGTCATACCCGAATCCGTTCACCCCTGATGTTTCACGGGCGACCAGGCCTTCACACCGGCCTTCGGTGGAGTCTTCCGAGCCTTCTGATCCATCGGGCTCGTATGGGCCCACGAGCATTAAGACGACACGATAACGGCACGCTCGTTGGTCGTCCGGAACCGCAGCCATCTCGCGCAGCAAGAGCTGAACTCGGCCGTTATCGTCGAGGCCTTCACCACCGTACCGGGCGGAGTGCACACCAGGGCGGCCGTTCAGGGCATCGACCTCGATCCCCGAGTCGTCCGCGAGGGCAGGCAATCCGCTAGCCTCAGCGAAAGCGTGAGCCTTGAGGCGGGCATTCGCCTCGAAGGTGTCGCCGGTCTCGTCGACGTCCAAATTCAGGCCAAGGTCATGGGGCGTCACCAGCCCAAACGGCAAATCGACGAACAACCTTCGGAACTCCGCGATCTTGTGAAGATTGTTGCTAGCGATGAGCAACTTCGGCAGAGGCATGATGCGCCGTATTCTAGCAGGACTGGTTCAGTGCTTCTTGATACTTGTCGTATCACTTTCTTTGACATTTTTCAAATCTCTCCCTATGCTTCTACAAGCACCATATAGTGCGAGATCTAGCGAAGCAAGGAGGACCGACATGATTTATAGAACAGTGGGACCCATTCAACGAGCTACGCAGGACATTCGGCCGGCAGTCGATGGGCTTGTCGCCCGCGCAGAGAGTTGGCGAATCCCATTGGACGTGGTGCGAGACGGAGAGTCGGTAATCGTCGAAGCGTCGCTGCCAGGGGTAACGCCAGCGGGCATCAGTGTCACAATCGATGACAACGTGTTGCGCATCGCCGGTCACACAGGGACGGACGACGAGCGACCCGATGGGACGTACCTGCTGAATGAGCGCCGAACGGGCTCTTTCCAGCGGTCGGTCCGCCTCCCCGACTCGGTAGACGCAGAGAAGGCACACACCAGCTACGAAGCGGGTGTGCTGACGGTGACGCTACCGAAGCTGGACGCCAAGAAGGCCAAGCACCTCATCATCAAGGTGAAGGACAGCGGGGACCTCGCGGCGACGTAAGTTCTCGCGTTCTGGCATGACATGGCCGGGTTGAACGCCTCTCCCGAACCGAAACGGCTCCCCGCGCGATTGCGCGGGGAGCCGTTTCGGTTCGGGAGCGGCCTAGCGGTAATCGTTAACCCCTCCCACGCGCGATAGCCAATACTTTATACTTTGTGTGTCTCCCACCTCTGTTTGCGGTAAACCATTGGCTGAGCACACATGACTGAAAACACCCACCTTCAAGAGCTCGAATCCCTTCATGACGCTGCGCTTCTAGAGCTCGAGGCGATACCAGATGAGCCGGGCCTCGAAGCATGGCGCGTGGAGTACCTCGGGCGTTCGGGGAAGCTGACACAGGTGCTACGTGGAGTGTCTTCGCTGCCCACAGACGTCCGCCCTGTCGTCGGCGCCGCTGGCAATAAGGCCAAGGTGGCCCTGGAGAAGCGTCTTAGCGAGCGCCAGACCGCGATCGCGAACGCTCGGCTGGACTCGCTGGCTGACGATTCCATCGACATCTCGTTGCCGAGCCGCTCGATAGCTACGGGACGTCTGCACCCGTCGACGATTATCTTGCGTGAGATCACGGAGATATTCAGGGGCATGGGTTTCCAGGTGGTAGAGGGCCCTGAAGTGGAGTGGGACCGCTACAACTTTGAGGCCTTGAACATTCCCAAGGACCACCCGGCGCGGGACATGTTCGACACATTCTGGATCGACGCCAACAAAGACGAAGAAGGCCGGTATACGACGCTTCTGCGCACGCACACGTCGCCGATGCAAGCGAGGATCATGGAGGCTCACGAGCCGCCGATTCGGGTCGTCGTGCCAGGTAAGGTCTACCGGTACGAGGCTACGGACGCGACCCACGAGTCCCAGTTCTACCAAGTAGAAGGGCTGGCGGTCGACAAAGGCATCACTTTCGCAAACCTGAAGCATACGTTGCATGAATTCGCTCGGCAGATGTTTGGCAGCGAGCGGAAGATGCGATTCCGCTGCGACTATTTTCCGTTCGTTGAACCAGGGGTCGACGTCTCTATTGATTGCTTCAATTGCGACGGAACGGACAATTCGTGCAGGATTTGTCGCGGGGCTGGCTGGCTGGAGATTATGGGAGCAGGAATGGTGCACCCCAACGTTCTTCGCAACGTTGGATACGACCCTGAGGTCTACACAGGGTTCGCATTCGGCATGGGTCCCGAGCGCATCGCAATGCTCAAGTACGGAATCGAAGATGTCCGGCTGTTCTATGGCAACGACATCCGATTCTTGCGCCAATTCTAGGAAGCATCATGGCTGATATCGTCCCCGATTCTGAGCGCGAACGACGCTACGACAAGTGGTATGAGCTCACGAAGCTGTACCACAGCGCGGTAAGACATGATATCGAAGCCAATGAACTCCAGGCCACGAAGGATCTCGCGGACGAAGCGTGGGCGTCCTACGTAGAGGTGGTTACCAACAACCTGACGGGGCAATTTGAGGGGTATGAGTCCCCGCAAGGCCCTCGGTAGGCCAGGAATCCAGCAGCAAAGAGTTATGCCTCAAGACTTCCTTTCCATAAACGATCTGACCGACGGTGAGGTGGCGACGCTGCTCGACTGGAGCGACGCGTACCGAGCGGGCCGGTTCAGCGGGCGGCCGCTCGAAGGCCGCAGCGTCGCGATGCTATTCGAGAAGCCTTCGTTGCGAACGAAGGTTAGCTTTGATGTGGGCGTGCACGAGCTTGGTGGTCATGCCATCTACCTTGGCAAAAACGAGATAGATATGGATGGCCGTGAGCCCGTGGAAGATATCGCGTCAGTCCTTGAGCAGTTCGTATCGTTGATCGTTGCGAGAGTGAACAGCCATCGCTCGTTGGAGCGCTTGGCGGAGCGCGCGTCGGTGCCGGTGATCAATGCCCTATCCGATGTCGAGCATCCGTGCCAAGCCCTTGCGGACATCCAAACGGTTCGCTCGAAGTTGGGGCATCTCGATGGGGTCAAGATCGCGTACGTCGGCGACGCCAACAATTGCGCATTGAGTCTGGGGCTAGCGTGCGCGGCAACCGGCGGCCGGTTCGCGATCGCGTCCCCGGGCGGGTACGCATTCGGCGATGCCGAGATCGCGTCGATTACGAACCGCGGAGAAGCGCCACAAGTTACAGACAATCCTCGCGAGGCAGTAGATGGCGCCGACGTCATCTACACAGACGCGTGGACGAGCATGGGTCAGGAAGCGGAATTGGCCCAACGCAAGGCCGATTTCCAAGGGTTCCAAGTTAACGATGAGCTTCTGTCAGGCGCGCACCCTGGGGCGCTGATCATGCACCCGATGCCGGTGCACTACGGTGAAGAGATGCCGTCCGGGATGCTCGACCACCCCCAGTCCGTTGCTTACCTGCAGGCGGGCAACCGACTCCACGCACAAAAGGCGGTTCTCCGCCTGCTTGCAGCAGGAGCGTAGCCCCGATGACCAGTGACGCAACACCTATAGGGACGATTTCTCGCCGCGTGCCGACCTCGGCCTCCAAGCCACTGATCGCAATTGTGGGTCGCCCTAACGTCGGCAAGTCGAGCCTTTTCAACGCTTTAGCCGGTAGACGCGAAGCTATCGTTTCCGAGATTTCAGGTACCACTCGCGACCGGCTAGTCAGTGAAATCGAGCATTTCGGCCGCAAGCTGCTCATCGTGGACACCGGTGGGTTGGTACCTGAGCCCGAGACGGAGATGGAAGCCCATATCGCGGGGCAAGTCGACGCAGCGTTGCAAGGCGCAGATGCGGTCATTTTCGTGACTGACGCTCGCACAGGTCCGACCTACGCAGATGAGAGCCTTGCGGAGCAACTGCGCCGAGCGGGGAAGGCAACGGTGCTGGTTGCCAATAAGGTCGACAACGTAAAGCAAGAAGCGCTCGCGGTGGAGGCCTACGCACTAGGGTTAGGCACTCCCATCCCGGTCAGCGCTCAACACCGCACGGGCCTAGACGATGTTCTTGACGCAGTAACCGATCAGCTGCCCGCAGCGGTGGCTGAAGACGATGCTGAAGTAACTGAACGGCCGGCACAGATCGCGATCATCGGGCGACCGAACGTGGGCAAATCTGCGTTGACCAACGTGATTCTTGGCGAGGAACGGTCGATCGTCAGCGAGGTACCGGGAACCACCCGCGACGCCCTCGACACACCATTCACGTTCGAAAACCAGGAAGCGGTACTGGTCGACACGGCGGGAATCCGTCGCCGTGGCGCCATCGTGCCCGGCATCGAGCGTTACAGCGTTCTCCGCGCGGTACGGGCGATCGATCAATGCGATGTCGCGGTGTTGGTCATCGACGCGAAGCAGATCGCGACGGACCAGGACCTGCACATCGCGGGCCAGGTGATGGAGTCCTTCAAGGGCGCGGTGGTCGCGGTCAATAAGTGGGACTTGATGGACGAGCCGACCGTACGCGACGAGCGGGCTTACCGGCGACGCGTGCTCAACAGGCTAAGGTTCATGTCCAGTACCCCCGTGGTCTTTATCTCGGCGCTTGAGGGCGAAGGGATCGAGCACCTGCTGCGGACGGTGGTCGAAGTACACAAGAAGCGCATGGAGTGGGTGTCGCCAACCGAATTGACCCGCGCGGTGATGGGCGCGATTGCTCGCCATCTGCCTCCAGCGCAGATTACGGGATCACTGAAAATCTACAGAGTCAAGCAGGAGGCGGTCGGGCCGCCGAGTTTCGTTTTCTATTGCAACAATCCCAACCGAGTGCATTTCTCTTATGAGCGCTACCTGGAGAACACCATTCGAGCGGCGTTCGAGTATGAAGGCATCCACCTGCGGTTGGAGTTCCGCGGCAAGGGCAAAGTACACGTGATCGGCCAGAATAGATCAAAAGCGGTCGCCAAGCAGGCGCAGGTGCGCCCCAAGGCAAGGAAGCAATCGTGACCGATTGGCTGCTGGTGCCTGTCGCATACCTCATCGGTAGCGTGCAGTGGGGCCTTTATGTGGTGTTGTGGACGAAGCGGGTGGATATCCGAACCGTCGGCAGCGGCAAGACGGGGATGACCAATGTGCTTCGCACCTCTGGAAAAGCCGCCGCAATAACGGTCTTGCTAGCGGACGCGGCGAAGGGCTTCGGAGCGGTAATGCTAGCCCGTGTAGTCAGCGACGATGCATCGCTCCATGCCGCGGTGGGCACGGCCGTCATCGCAGGGCACATCTGGCCAGTACTGGCCGGGTTCAAGGGAGGGAGAGGTATCGCAACGGGGCTGGGGACCATCTCTGCTCTGGGAGTGCTGGCACCTTTGGTAGGTCTCGCTATTTTCATTCCGGTGGTTGCCGTTACCCGATATGTATCGCTGGGTTCGGTGCTCGGAGTATCGGCTGTCATTGTGCTTTTCGCTGTCCGGATGACGTTCTTCGATCTGCACATGGCGTACTTCCTGTTCACGCTGGGCGCAGGCGGATTGATTATCGTGATGCACCGCGACAACATCAGGCGATTGCTCGCAGGTACGGAACGGCGAATCGCGAAGCCCGTGGTCCGCTGAGGTCTCTTTACCCCCGGCTCCGCTTCTGCTATATTCCGTGGGTGCTGGGTGTCGCGTAGTGGCACTCGATTTTCTGCATAGACGGGGACTAAAACATAGCTAAAGAATATCGCGTCAACGAGCGTATCCGGGTGCCTGAGGTCCGGGTGGTAGACGAAGATGGCGGCCAGCTGGGTGTCATGTCTGCAAGAGACGCACTGGAATTGGCTCGCGGCCACGACCTCGACCTGGTTGAGGTTGCGCCAAATTCGGTGCCGCCCGTTTGTCGATTACTGGACTACGGAAAGTTTCGTTACCTGCAATCGACCAAAGAGCGAGAGATGCGCAAGACGCAAAAGACGAACACTCTGCGTGAGGTGCGGTTTCGACCGAAGATCGGGATTCACGATATTCAATCCAAAGAGCGCCTTGTCCACCGGCTGCTGACTGCTGGGAACAAAGTGAAGGTCTCGGTGATGTTCCGAGGGCGTGAGATTGATCACCCGGAACTTGCAGTCAAGCTGCTGAAACGGGTAAACGATGTCCTCCAGGAAGAGGCCAAGCTAGAGCAGCCGCCGAAGCTTGAAGGGCGTTTCATGAGCATCATTCTGGCTCCGGCAAAGGCCGCGCCAGCAATCAAGCCGGTGGAACCGGCTGAAGACGACTTAGGGTTGTGACATGCCGAAGATAAAGACACACAAGGGCGCCAAAGCCCGCTACGGAATCACCGGAACGGGGAAGCTGGTGCGCATGAAGCGCCACTCCAGCCACCTGCGCCGCAAGAAACCGAGGGTTGTACGCAGCCAGTTCGATGAAAAGCAGCCAGTTTCACCAACCCAGCGCAAGCGGATTCTGAAGCTGATTCCCGCCTACAACAAGTAACAGAAGCAAGAACGTCGAAAATTTCGACGAGTCGCTATCAGGAGGCCCTCCGTGGCACGCGTCAAACGCGGAGTACCCGCGCACAAGAGACACAAGAAGCTCCTCGCTCTTACCAAGGGGCACCGAGGATCCAAGCACCTGCTTTACCGCAGGGCACATGAATCGATGCTGCATGCCCTGAGCTACGCGTACGCGCACCGGCGTGAGCGCAAGGGTGACATGCGTCGACTGTGGATCATCCGGATCGGCGCCGCAGCGCGGGAGCACGGGATGTCCTATAGCCAGTTCATCTATGGCCTCAAGCTCGCGAAGATTGAGTTGGACCGTAAGGTGCTGTCGAGCATTGCGATGACGGACACTGCGACGTTCGGCACTATTGCAGCGGCCGCTAAGGGGCAACTCGCCGCAGCGGCTTAGCAAGACGGTTCGGTGTTCACCATTCTTTTATTCAAAAGGGGCGGCCGTGATATGGCCGCCCCTTTTGAATTTCCGTTGACCCGACTACGAGCGGAGCCTAGTTCGCGCGGACGATACCGTACGCGACGCCGTTGTCGAGAACACGCTGCATGGACTCGATGCTGATGTGACGGGGCCACGCCGACGTGATCCAGAGATCAGCGACGTCCCGGTGGACCTCGGAGAGGCTGACGGCGTCTCGCTTAGCTGACAGTAACATCCGAACGACTGTTTCCAGCAGCGGTGCCTGCGGCGAAAGGTAGCCATCCTGGTCGGCGCAGTTGTCGCGGAACAATTTGCGCAATCCCTTGTAGCTCATCGATCGCCAGCCGTCGTCCTCTTTCAGCTTCGCCAGAGCGGCATCACAGAGGCGCCCGCCGACAACCCATGGAATCGAAAGCCCCCGCGCTTCAATCACTTCGGGAGAGAAAGAGTAGGAAGGCTCGACCTCTTTGCCTGCAACATCAACAGTCTTTTGTTCATCTCTTTGATCGGTGGTCATAAATGACACTCCTTGGTTATTTCGTAATGTCGAGTTGGTCAGTCAGTAGGGCGCTGTGGTCTTTCCAGTCCAAAAGTTGAACGACAACCTGAGCGCCCGCCTCTCGCGCCGGCTCTTCCTCTGGGCAAATCGCCAATCCATCGGCTTGAGCTACAGATGTGAGCAGGTTCGAACCCTGAGCGCCCGTGAGCCTAGCATGGATCTGCCCATCTATGCGCTCTAGGGCCACCCGAGCGTAGACGCGACGACCGTCGGTGTTGCGGACGGGGTCGTCGAGCACTGCCATCACGGTGGGAAGAGGTGCAGGGGTCGTGCCCCGCATCTTGGCGATCGCCGGCCGCCCGAACTGAACCAGCGCAACGAGGGCGCTGGCCGGATTGCCAGGCAAGCCTAGGTGGGGAACGCGCCGGCCACCTGGAGCTTGTAGCAGGCCGAAAGCAATGGGCCGGGCGGGCCTCATGCGTACCGCCCAAAAGTCGATGGATCCAAGCTCCGATAGGGCGCTCTTCACCATATCAAACGCACCCGCGCTGACTCCTGCAGAGGTTATTAAGAAGTCCGCATCAAGCCCTAGCATGAGCTTCGCACGCAGGTCTTCCATGTTGTCGCGTGCTATGCCGAGAAGGACGGGCTCTCCCCCCCAACGCCGGACTGCCGCTGCGGTGTCATACGTATTACTGTCGAACAGCCGCCCAGGCTCCAAAGTTTCGCTGGGGTCCTGCACTTCGTCCCCGGTCGCAAGGATCGCGACTCGCGGGCGACGAATAACGGGTGCATTGGCGTATCCGAAAGACGCCAGCAATCCGATGGACGGAGGGTCGAGCACGCGGCCCGCAGATAGGATCAAATGGCCTTTCTCAACGTCCTCTCCGGCCGGTCGAACGTGATCGCCTACGAACGGGGCGTGCCGCATCGCGATTTCCGTGAGCGGCATGCCCGCGGCATGACGCTCGACCTCGTCGGTGTATTCGTAGGGGACGATCGCATCAGTGCCGTCGGGCACGGGAGCGCCGGTCATGATGCGAACGACGTTGCCTGGCGATACGGAAACTGTAGGCAGTTGGCCAGCCTGAACCTGCCCAGCTACCTTGAGGGTGACCGGGGCAGCATCGCTAGCCTCAGCCAAATCTGCGGCGACAACCGCATAGCCATCCATCGCCGAATTGGGAAGTGCGGGGATGTCGAACGGGGCGAAGATGTCTTGAGCGAGTGTGAGACCATCGGCCTCCAGGAGTGGCACATCAGCGTGGTTGAGCGGTTCGACAAGGCCTAAGACGCGGTCGAGCGCCTCTTCAACGCTTAGCAGGTCGGCCCGTCGTGGATGGGTATGCGCATGCTCCGTTGCTCTGGGGCGGTGCGCATTTTGGCCATGGTGGTGTTCGGTCATATGTCCTCTATAGAGGGGTACTAGGTACGGAGGGTGGCGCCAGTATCGCGTTCGAGCCGCAAGACGATGTCTGCTACGGCTTCGTTCATCTGTTCAGCAGTCAACGTCCCAGCTCGCGATTGCAGGGTCATTCGATAGGCTAGGGATTTCTTACCCGGGAGGACACCTTCCCCTTCGAACAGGTCGAATAGCGCTATCCGAACGACGAGGTCGTTGCTTTCGATGACGGCTTGGAGGCGGTCCGCAGGAACCTGTGCGTCGACCAGTAGCGCGATGTCTCGCTCCGCGCTGGGGTACCGCGAGAACGCGTGGAACTGATGCCGGATCCATTTGGTCTCGCTCGTCAGTTTACCTAGGTCAAGCTCGAACAGGGCAGCCGTCCCGACTGCGAAGTCGAACGATGCCAGTGTTCGCGGGTGCAACTCGCCAACAACGCCGATATCGGTACCGTTCGCGAGCACGCGCGCGGTGCGTCCTGGATGCAGGAGCGGATCCCCTCCGCGCTCGAACGCGGCGTTCACACCGAGCCGACCCAGAACGAACTCTACGACGCTCTTAGCTTCGTAGAAACCGCTGGGCGTACCGCCCTTATCCCAGAACGAGTCGACATGAGAGCCTGCGATTACGCCAACCGCGTGCTCGAGCTCATCGGGCAGATCCCCTTCCCTCGGGAGGAAGATCCGACCAATCTCGAAGAGTGCCACGCTGCCCGGAGGTTGTCTTAAACCGGCGGCTGCGTTCCGAAGGATAGTCCCGCGCAATGATGTGCGCATGAACTCCTGCTCGCGGCTCATCGGATTGACCGTGCGAAGCGGTTCGGCGTGCCCCTCTCCTGCTGCGGCAACCTGCTCTAGTAGGCCCTTGCTCACGAGGCTGTAGGAGATGGTCTCCTGAAGTCCTCCTTGAACCAGCAGGTCTCGCACCTCCTCGCGGATCACCCGGTCCTGCTGGTCGATTGCGGTTGGTACTTGACCTGCGAGAGGTGATTCTGGCACAGCATCGTAGCCGATGGTCCGAGCGACTTCCTCGATGACATCCTCTTCAATGGCAATGTCAGAACGCCAGTACGGAGGGCTCACCAGCAGCTTGTCCTCATCGAGAGCGCCTACTTCGAACCCCAACGCGCGCAGGACACGTACGACCTCAACCTGGGGGAAATTCGTGCCGAGCACGCGCTTCATGTGGCCTTGAGTGAAGAGAAGCTTGATGGGTTCGATCTCGCTGGGTGCGGTATCGGAGACACCCACGTCCGCGACACCACCCGCAGTTTCGATAATCAGTGCAGTTGCGCGGCGCAAGGCCGTGATCGCGAGCTCTGCGTTGAGACCCTTCTCGAATCTCAACGACGCTTCGGTCCGGTTCTTGATCGCGGCGGCTGTGCGCCTGGTGTTGATGGCGTTGAAGGTCGCCGATTCCAGCAAAAGGTCAGTGGTCGCGTCGGTCATCTCACTGTTCCGTCCACCCATGACACCCGCGATGCCTATGGCTTTCTCGGGGTCGGCGATGAGCAACATCGGCGGCCGCAGAACGTGCTCCTCGCCATCCAGCGTAGTGAACTTCTCCCCATCCTTCGCAGCACGCACCACGACCGTCGAATCCTTGACTGTTGCCAGGTCGAAAGCGTGAAGTGGCTGACCGTACTCAAGCATGACGAAGTTGGTTACATCGACCACGTTGTTAATGGAGCGCTGGCCCGCTTGCTCCAATCGCTGGCTAAGCCACCGTGGCGAAGGGCCCACCTTGAGGCCGCGTACGACGGCGGCGGTGTAGCGGTAGCAGAGGTCCGGATCTTCGACCCGGACCGTGACACTTTGGCCCACGGGTGCGCCGCCTTCAACATATTCAGAGGAGGGTTCACGCACGGTCTGGCCAGTGAAAGCGGCGACCTCGTGGGCGATGCCCAGGACCGATAGGCAATCGCCGCGATTGGCGGTGATCTCAATGTCCAGGACGTCGCCGGGCATGTACTCGGCGAGCGGCATGCCGATGGGGGCGTCTCCAGCGAGCACGAGGATGCCGTCATGCTCCTGAGACAGGCCCAGCTCACGGCTGGAGCACACCATGCCCGCAGAAACAACGCCACGGATCTTTGCTGCGGTAAGTTCCAAGGGCTCGCCGGTGTGGCCGTTGACAAGGTTCGCTCCAACCTGGGCGAAGGCAATCCGCTGACCGCTCTCAAGGTTCGGAGCACCGCAAACGACGATCTGGGGCTCTCCGCCGATGTCGACAGTGGCGAGGCGTAGCCGGTCGGCGTTGGGGTGCGGGTTGATCTCAAGCACGTGGCCGACAAGCACGTGACCCCAACCAGCGCTGGCGCCGGCCTCGTAGGTAGACTCTACGCCCGCCATGGTCAGCCTATGGGCCAACTCGACGGGGGGAAGGGTCAGATCAACATACTCTGACAGCCAGGAAAGAGGAACTCTCATGGGCGGGGAAAGTGCTCCGAAACAGGTGTGTTCGCGCTGGTATACGCGAGAGGGCTAGTATAGCTGTTGCCTCTAGCAGGTGCACCAATCCGAGGCATGCCAGCAAACCTCGATCGACAGTCTGACGTAGGTTATAGCAGAAGCTCCACTGCTCTATCTTGTCTATCGTGCCGGTTCGGTCGGAGCTTGAACTTGAATCTCGACCGTAAGTCCAGCCGTTTCAGTGCAGCGCTCGTAGCAGTCTTTCTGCTGACGGCGTGCTGCAACGCTTTGGACGCGCCAACGCCTACGGTTACTCCTGCGCAGGTCGCGCAATCCGTCGACGAGCCGGCGGCGCTCGAAGCAGTGACGCCGACGCAATCGGTAGGTGAGGTGGTTGTATTCGCTTCTCCGGCCTTCTGTATGAGCCCAACGTCTAGGCCCCAGGTCGACACTATCGTCGACCTAAAGAACGCTCACGCCGGGGCGGCCGATTTCATACACGTTGAGATCTACGACAATCCCCATGAGATTCTAGGGGATTTGACCAAAGCGGTCTTTTCCCCTCACATCGCCGTTTTGGGGGGATCGACCAGACGCCAGACTACCGAAACGAGTCTTGGGTGTTCGTGCTGGGAACGGACGGGAAGATCACGCACCGGTTCCAAGGGTACGCCACGCTGGACGAACTCGAACGGGCGCTGCAAGACGTGAGTTCCTGAGCAAACGATTCGATGCTCCGCCTGCGCACGTACGTGCGCCTTGACATGCTAGGCACACGCCACTATCATCGGCCAGCTAGGAGTCGTATGCCTGTCGCATCGCGGCACCGCAGCCCCCGAGCCAAATAATAATCCCTGGTCTAGCTGTGCCTAGGCCTATTGCTATGTTCGTTCAGAGCCCTTGCTTACTGAGGAGTCAAGCGCAATATGACGTCACTGATGTCCCGATCCGGTATCTCCCTAACGCCCAAGACCAAATCGTTCGCGCGGGTTCCCAAAATCATCGAGCCTTCGAGCTTGATTCAGATCCAGACCAATTCGTTCGATCGGTTGAAGACCGAAGGCATCCGCGATGTCCTCGATGAGATCAACCCGATCCAGGATGTCACGGGCAACCGCTACGAATTGAAGTTCGGTGCTCATGAGTTCAGGACACCGAAATCCAACGAAGATGAGTGCCGCGAAAAGGAGATTACCTTCGAGGCACCTCTGTATATCACGGTCGAGCTCCAAGTTAAGGAAACCGGCGAAATCAAGGAGCAGACGCTCTTCTTCGGTGATGTCCCCCAGATGACGCCGGCGGGGACCTTTGTGATCAACGGTGCGGAGCGTGTGGTGGTGAGTCAGTTGGTCCGGTCACCCGGCGCTTACTTCACCAAGTTACTCGACCCAGGCACCGGCCGGAGCGTTTCGCTTTCCAAGCTGATTCCCTACCGCGGCGCGTGGCTCGAGTTCGAGACCAGCCCTCGCGACATCATGTCGGTCAAGATTGACCGCAAGCGCAAGCTACCAGTTACTACTTTCCTGCGTGCACTCGGCTTCGGCGAGGAGCAAGACCTGATCGATTTGTTTGCGGATGTGGACACGGACACCGACCACCCATACATCCGCACGACATTGGACCGTGATACCGCCGTCACCAACGAGAGTCAAGCGCTGGTAGAGGTATATCGCAGGCTTCGCCCTGGTGAACCGCCGAGTGTGGAGAGCGCCCGTACGCTGCTTGACAATCTGTTCTTCAACCCGCGTCGGTACGACCTCGGCCGCGTGGGGCGTTACAAGATGAACCGACGCATGGGCCACAATCAACCCATGGACAGCCGGACGCTAACCAAAGAAGACATCATCGAGATGCTGAAGATGATGATTCGGATCAACAATTCGGCCGCGCAGCCTGATGACATCGACCACCTGGGCAACCGACGCGTTCGTGCGGTTGGCGAGTTGATTCAGAATCAACTCCGAGTGGGTCTGCTCCGCATGGAGCGTGTGGTCAAAGAGCGCATGACAATCCTCGACCAGGAAGAGGCGACTCCGAGCGCTCTGATTAACATCCGCCCTGTGGTGGCTGCGGTTCGGGAGTTCTTCGGCGGTTCCCAGTTGTCGCAGTTCATGGACCAAACCAACCCGCTGGCCGAGCTCACTCACAAGCGGCGTCTGTCCGCATTGGGCCCAGGCGGTCTGTCTCGTGAGCGCGCGGGTTTCGACGTCCGTGACGTCCATTACTCCCACTACGGACGCATCTGTCCCATTGAGACGCCAGAGGGACCGAATATCGGTCTACTCGGCTCGTTGGCAACCTATGCCCGCCTCAACGACTACGGGTTCATCGAGACGCCGTACCGCAAGATCCGCAAGACGATCGACAGCACGAACCCGGACATCCAGGGGCGCATCGCTCGCGAGGGCATTCTGGACGAGGACGGCAAGCCCGTGGTGCGGGCTGGTCACGCGGTTTCTGGCGCAGCTGCCAAGCGCCTCGCCACGATGCCGGCTCGCGAGGTGGCTGTGCGTGCGTACGTGTCTATGAACACGGATGACATTGAGTTCCTCCCCGCAGATGAAGAGGACAAATACATCGTCGCGCAGGCGAACTCAACCATGGACGACAAGCTGCAGTTCCTTGAGGAGCGGGTCGAATGCCGGGCGGCATCGCATTACCAGGTTGAGGCGCCAGAGCGGCTCGATTACTTGGACGTGTCGCCGATGCAGATTGTAAGCGTGTCGACCGCCTTAATCCCGTTCTTGGAGCACGACGACGCGAACCGGGCGCTCATGGGTTCCAACATGCAACGCCAAGCGGTGCCGCTGTTGCGACCTGACGCACCGCTGGTCGGCACGGGCATGGAGACTCGCGTCGCCCAGGACAGTGGACAGATGGTTCTTGCCAAGGTGGCAGGGACGGTAACCTCTGTCACCGGCAACTGGGTGATGATTACGGACGACGAGGGCAAGGAGCACACGCACATTCTCCGGAAATTCATCCGCTCGAATCAAGGCACCTGCCTCACCCAGCGAGCAATCGTCTTCCGAGGTGCGCACGTTGAAATCGGGTCTCCGCTCGCCGATAGTTCATCGACCGACCAGGGAGACCTAGCGCTTGGCCAGAACGTTCTCGTCGCCTTTATGGCGATGGAGGGTTACAACTTCGAGGACGCAATCATCGTCTCGGAAAACATTATCCGTGCCTCGAAGTTCACGTCGATTCACATCGAGAAGTACGAAGTGGAATCCAGGGACACGAAGCTGGGTCCGGGTGAGATCACCCGTGACATCCCCAACGTGGGTGAGGACGCACTCCGGAACCTGGACGAGGACGGGATTATCCGCGTGGGCGCTGAAGTTGGCCCCGGTGACATCCTGGTCGGCAAGATCACGCCCAAGGGTGAGACGGAGCTAACGGCTGAAGAGAAATTGCTTCGAGCTATCTTTGGCGAGAAAGCCAGGGACGTGAAGGACACGTCCCTTCGTGTACCCCACGGAGAGCGCGGCAAGATCATCGATATCAAGGTGATGACACGCGAAAACGGGGACGAGCTCGCGCCAGGCGTCAACAAACTCGTTCGAGTGTGGGTCGCTCAGACCCGGACGCTGTCAGAGGGCGACAAGATGGCGGGCCGCCACGGCAACAAGGGGGTCGTCTCCCGGATCATGCCGGTGGAGGACATGCCGTATCTGCCGGACGGGACCCCGATTGACATCATTCTTAACCCCATCGGTGTGCCGTCACGCATGAACCTAGGCCAGATTCTGGAGACTCACTTGGGTCTCGCCGCGCACAAGCTCCACTTCCGCGCGGTAACGCCAGTGTTTGACGGCGCTGACGATGACGACATCCTGAATTCATTGGCCCGCGCTTGGTTGGTGGAGCGTGCGGGCGCTCTGGGCAGCGCGGTCAACGAGAGTTCGTTCGGCACAGAGCCCGACTGGGCGAAAGCCCGCGAGTGGGTCGCTGCACGTGGGTTCAACGCCGACCTGGTGTTCACCAACGGCCGCGACAATACCGCGATGGAAGCGTGCCTGAAGATATGGCTCGAAGATATCGCGGACGTCTACACCGAGACCACGGGAGAGCAGATTGAAGTGTCGGGCATCGGCGGGGCTGAGCTCTACCAGCTTGCACTGCTCGTGGCGAAGGCGATCAACTCGGCGCCGCCTATCATCGGCAAGTCATTGCTGTACGACGGTCGGACTGGTGAGACCTTCGACAGCCCTGTGACGGTCGGCTATGTTTACATGCTGAAGCTCATCCATTTGGTTGAGGACAAGATCCACGCACGCTCGACCGGCCCCTACTCCCTGATCACTCAGCAACCGCTGGGTGGTAAAGCTCAGTTCGGCGGGCAACGGTTCGGTGAAATGGAGGTCTGGGCGCTGGAGGCTTACAGCGCGGCGTACAACCTCCAGGAGATGCTCACGGTCAAGTCCGACGACGTGGTTGGGCGAGTGAAGACCTATGAGGCGATTGTCAAGGGTGAGGACGTCGTCCAGCCCGGCGTGCCTGAGTCGTTCCACGTGTTGGTCAAGGAGCTTCAGAGCCTCGGGCTCGCGGTGGAACTGCGATACGAGGACGACCGAGCAGCGATCCCATCGCCCCGGTTTACCTACTCGGAAGAAGAGGATGAAGAGGCGGCCCCCGAGGTCGCGCCAACTCCGCCCGGTGCCACTCCGTCCTGGGAGGCCGACTTCGAGTCGATTGAAGAGGGAGAAGTGGAAGCGCAGCAAGAGGTCCGCATGAATCTGGGTGCGTACGCCCGGCAGGCGGCAAATGACGACGATAACGGAGACCATGAGTAATCAGGCTCCATCCCGCGGTAAGCGAATTGACGCGGCGGGGGTGAGCCCCGCGAGGAGATTGCACATATGCCATCGGCGACCGATTTCAATGCGATCCGCATCTCACTGGCTTCGCCAGAGCAAATCAAGCAATGGTCCTACGGTGAAGTGACCAAGCCTGAAACCATCAACTACAGGACGCTTCGCCCCGAGAAGGATGGTCTGTTCTGCGAGCGTATTTTCGGTCCGACCAAGGACTGGGAATGCTACTGCGGAAAGTACAAGAAGATCCGCTACAAAGGTGTGATCTGCGATCGCTGCGGGGTTGAGGTGGCGCGAGCCAAGGTTCGCCGAGAGCGCATGGGGCACATCGGGCTGGCAGCGCCAGTCGCCCATATTTGGTTCTCGAAGGGGATCCCCAGCAGATTGGGATTGCTCCTCGACCTGACGCCTCGCAACCTTGAGCGCGTCCTGTACTTCGCGCAGTACGTGGTCACGTCAGTCGACCCGCTCATGCACGCTCGCACGGCCGAAGCAATCGAGCAGCAGCATGCTGAGCAGATTGAGGCGATCGAGCAGCAGTGGGCAGGCCCGGTGGCCGCAGTCGCCGCCGAACTCGACGGAGTCGCCGAAGACGATGAGCGCCGCGCTGAAATCGCTGCTAAGCACGCGGAGATGCTGTCAGGCCACGGGACGGCGAAATCCGATGCCGAGGCCGCCATGCAGCGCGACATGGACGATCTGGACAGCATCAAGCCGCTCATGCTGCTGACCGAAACTCGATTCCGCGAGCTCAACGACAAGTTCGGGGACGTTTTCAACGCGGGGATGGGTGCAGAGGCAATCCTTGCGATCCTTCGTGAAATCGATCTGGACGCGGTGGCGACCGAACTCGAGAAGGAAGTCCGCACCACCTCTGGCCAACGGCGCAAGAAGGCTGTGAAACGCATCCGGGTGGTTGACGCATTCCGCCGAAGCAGCAACAAGCCGGAATGGATGGTGCTCACCGCGCTGCCCGTGCTGCCGCCTGACCTGCGCCCGATGGTGCAGTTGGACGGAGGCCGTTTCGCGACCAGTGACTTGAATGACCTCTACCGGCGGGTGATCAACAGGAACAACCGGCTCCGCCGCCTGTTGGATCTCGGCGCGCCGGAGATTATCGTCCGGAACGAGAAACGCATGCTTCAAGAAGCTGTCGACGACCTCATCGACAACGGTAGGCGTGGCCGTGCAATCGTGGGCAGCCACAATCACAAGCTGAAGAGCCTGTCGGATCTTCTTCGCGGCAAGCAAGGCAGGTTCCGTCAGAATCTCCTGGGCAAGCGAGTGGACTACGGCGGACGTTCCGTGATCGTAGTGGGTCCAAGCCTGACACTGGGCGAATGTGGCCTCCCCAAGAAGATGGCGCTCGAGCTGTTCAAGCCATTCGTTATGAACCGGCTGGTCTCGCAAGGCCTCGCCCACAACATCAAGAGCGCCAAGCGGATGGTCGAACGGACGAGGCCTGAGGTGTGGGACATCCTCGAAGAAGTCATCAAGGGACGTCCGGTGCTGCTCAACCGCGCACCGACGTTGCACCGATTAGGTATCCAGGCCTTCATGCCTGTGTTGGTAGAGGGCAGCGCGATTCAACTGCACCCGCTGGTCTGTGCGGCGTTCAACGCTGATTTCGACGGTGACCAAATGGCCGTCCACGTGCCGCTCTCCCGCGAGGCCGTTCAAGAGGCCCGCAATGTGATGCTGAGCGTGTACAACATGCTCTCTCCCAGCTCCGGTGAACCGCTGGTGGCTCCCACCTACGAAATTGTTCTGGGGTGCTACTACCTCACCCTGGTGAAAGAGAACGCCAAGGGAACGGGCGGGCGTTACCGTGACTTCGCAGACGTGATGATGGCATTCGACGCTGGTCTGCTGGAACTCCAGTCAGAGGTCAGCATTCGTGACCTTTCGCAGCCCGAAGGATGGATGTCGACGACCCCTGGGCGGATTATCTTCAACGAGGCGCTTCCAGAGGAGTTGCGGCGGTACAACACTGTCATGGACAAGAAAGCGCTGAAGGATCTCGTGACCGAGACCTACCACACCAGCGGTAACAGCGTGACCGCGAACGTCCTGGACCGCATCAAGACCATAGGCTTTCACTACGCGACGGTCTCGGGGACGACGATCGGCATCACGGACATCAAGGTACCCGAAGAGAAGGCCGAGATGATCGCGGAGGCAGACAAGAAGGTTGAGGCACTGCAGGAACAGTATGAGATCGGGCTCATCACGGACCGTGAGCGTGAGAGCCGGACTATCGCGGTTTGGCAAAGTGTCAACAACAAAATGGATGCGGTGCTTCAAAAGCACCTTCCAGACTTCGGCGGTATCTACGTCATGGCTCACTCCGGTGCGCGTGGTAATGAGGCGCAGATCAAGCAGATGGCGGCGATGCGTGGATTGATGAGCAATCCCCGTGGAGACATCATCGAGCTGCCGATCAAATCAAGCTTCCGAGAGGGTCTTACGGTCCTCGAGTACTTCATCTCAACTCACGGAGCCCGAAAGGGTCTCGCGGACACGGCGCTGCGGACAGCAGACTCCGGCTACTTGACCCGCCGATTGATCGATGTGGCCCAAGAGGTAATCGTCCTTGAACAGGACTGCCAGACGGATCGTGGCATCACGATCCACGCAGACGCGTCTGAGGAAGACGTTATGATTGCCGCTCTCCACGAACGGATCGTAGGGCGAGTGGCCTCAGAGGCACTTGCCCACCCCGAGACAGGAGAGATATTAATCGACGCTCAGCAGACGATTGAAGAAGCTGAGGCGCTCGCGATCGAAACAGCGGGAATCAAGGAAGTCTCCGTTCGGAGCCCTCTTACCTGTGAAGCTCCTCGCGGGATCTGCCGATTCTGCTACGGTCGTAGCCCGGCCTCCGGAAAAATCGCCAACATCGGTGACGCAGTTGGCATAATCGCCGCCCAATCCATCGGTGAGCCAGGCACGCAACTGACGATGCGCACGTTCCACACCGGTGGTGTCGCGGGTAAGGACATCACGTCCGGGTTACCACGCGTGGAGGAGCTCTTCGAGGCACGCACGCCGAAGGGCCGAGCGCGTCTTGCGGAGATTGATGGCGATGTCCTCATCTTCGAGGGCGGGGAACTTGTTGGAGACTTCGAGGTGCCGGCAGATTCAGCTCAAGTTCTTGTGCCCCCGATCTCAACGGCCCCTGTGGTTCGTGTTGTAAGCCGCGTCCCATTCACCGACTCCTACGGAATCCCCGAGACTCACAAGCTGGTCGCAAGGAAGGGAAGGCGCATCCACGCAGGAGAGCCAATCGCTGCTCCTCGCGCTGCTGCGGCGAAAGCTGCGGCGAAGGAAGCGGAGGATGCAGAAGAGTCGCGGCCAGAGTTGACTGACCTCCTCGCTCGTGTTTCAGGCGTGGTTCGCGTCGTCGACGGCGGCGTCGAGATCGACTCAGCCGAGGTAGAAGTCCGCGATCACGTGGTAGACGCGACGGACCAACGTCTGCTTCACACGGGCGACTCCGTGTTAGCAGGACAAAAGCTGACGTCAGGAGTGAAAGACCCCCATGACCTCCTGCGAATCGAGGGTGTGGAAGCAACGAGACGCTACCTGGTCGAACAGGTGCAAACGGTGTACCGCAACCAGGGTGTGTCCATCAACGATAAGCACATAGAGACAATCATTCGTCAGATCCTTAAGTGGGTGCGCGTTGAAACCATCGGCGACACCGATATGTTGCCGAACCAATTGGTCGACCGCATCCGGTTCCAGGACCTCAACGCGAAGGTGCTGGCAGAAGGCGGTGAGCCTGCTACCAGCAAGCCGGAGATCCTTGGTGTGACCCGAGCTTCGCTGAACACGGATAGCTTCTTGGCCAAGGCCTCGTTCCAGGAGACGGCCCGCGTGCTGACCGAGTCAGCTATCTTGGGAGAAACGGACTACCTGCGAGGGCTGAAGGAAAACGTAATCATCGGTCGTTTGATCCCGGCAAGACTTGATCTGTCACCTGAGGGCCGAGAACTGCTCGGGATCACCCAAGCTGAAGCGGCCGTAGTCGCTGGAGAGTTGCCCGAGCCTGAAGACATCACGAACCTGATGATGGATTACCCCGGCGCGGAAGTGCCCATCGGCGAAGACTACGAAGGGAATGATCACCCGACGCTCGATATCGGCGGAGACCACCCGAGCGAAGACGACGACGATGATGAGGATCTGGCCGACGAGGACGATGATCTGGCTGATGCGCCAGCGGCGAGCGCTCCCGAGGCAATCGTCGAAGACGAAGGCTCGGAGAGTGAAAGCGAAACTGAAGATGACCCTGACGAGGCGAGTCTTGAGGCGGTTCTCCATGAGGAAAGGACTGCGACCGCGGACGACGAGGACCTCGAGAGCGGCATCTAAATATCACGAGTCTCACGTGCAGGTGAAAATCCAAAGAGGCGGCCTTCGGGCCGCCTCTTTTTATTCTCCGTCCTCTTCCTTTTCCTCGGAAGGTTGATCATCAGTGCCATCGATCACGGTCAGCACCCCAATCCGCCTGCCGCTGGCGAGAGCATCAGAGACGAAGTCCATCGATCACCGTGGATTCCGACGCCCTGGTGTCCACCTAGGGATCCCAGCGAGGCTCGCCATCCACTTACGCGTCCAGCGCCAGACAGGCCGTCCCTCTTCCCGGTAGAGCCGATAGACCCGCTTATGGTTCACGCAGAACACCTCCTCCCGCAACAACAACCGCCGATAGCCGAAGCGTCGCGGCTCCGCAGCAAGGCTGCAGAGCCGTTACCGTAGTTCCGGTGCGTCATCCCCGTGCCGCTCATAGCGAGCCGCCGATCGATGGATGCCGGTCAGCCTGCAGGCGCAGCGCTCGCTGAAGTCCCACCACTCGTAGATGCAGTGCACAGCCTCCTGTCGCGCTGCAGGCGTTATCCATTTTTCTGGAGCAGCTCCCGCAGCATGTGGTCGTCCTATGCCGACTCCGTCCAGTAGTTGCTTGAGTTTGCCGTTCTCGGCCTCAAGCAGGCACATGCCACCGCATCGCACCTTCCCGTTTATAAAACGTCGCCAGTGAAATCCCATATCGCCGGCAGAGATCAGCCGTTGCAGTCGCCGCATCCGCCTCTTTCAACACCCCGATGATTTGCTCCTTGCTAAGCCTGCTAGCTCGTATACTGTTCTCCTGTTTTTACCAGGAGAACTCTAAGTATCGGCGGGCCTATTTTCGTGGTGCACATCAGAACCAACCCAGCTGGAGTAGACGCAATGGCGTTGAGTATTACTGGAGAAATCACGGTGGCACCATAACAGTGAACCTGCCATCGATCACCCGGCAAATGTCACAGGATCAGGCCCAGGGCAAAGAGGGCTCAATCGCAAGCGCAAGGAAAGCGATTGCAAGATACAGCAGCGAAAACTTGTACGCAGACAACGTCTGCTGCCGCGTGGTCTCGCCGAACAGAAGCTTTGACCGCCGGAGCCATTCGACGCTGAGCAGCGTCGTGACCACGCCGAATCCAACGCCCCCAAAACCCGAAACCACGGGTAGCCAGGCCATGGCAAGAAGCAGACCAATGTAGAGCGTGATCTGGACGGCAGTGGCGCGTTGGCTGGCAACCGCGGCCAGCATCGGAACGTTTGCGGCGGCATAATCGTCGCGCAGCAGGATCGACAAGGTCCAGAAATGGGGCGGTGTCCAAAAGAAGACGAACGCGAACATGTAGATCCCCAGAGCATCGGTCGATCCGGTGACGGCTGCTGCTCCAATGAGTGGAGGGAACGCTCCCGCAGCACCACCAATCACGATGTTGTTCCACGAACGCCGCTTGAGAAGGATGGTGTAGACGCAGACGTAGACCGCCGCTGCCGCCAACATGAGGAGTGCTGCGACGGCATTGGTGAGCATACCCATCAACGCAACAGCTACCGCTACGAAGAACACCCCAATCGCAACTGCGAGTGAAGGGCGTAGTTGGTGGGCAGGTACAGGCCGCTCCCGCGTCCGCTTCATAATCGCGTCAATGTCCGCGTCCAGGCCTTGGTTGATCGCGTTGGCCCCAGCAGCGGACAGCGCCCCCGCAACGATCACTGCGATCAAAGCTGACGCGCTGGGGTCTCCGGCAGCAGCCGCGTAGGTGCCGCAAACCCCCGTGAACACCAACAACACGACGATCCGCGGTTTCGAAAGGGTGACGATTTGGCGTGCAATGGCGACCATCAGCGGGAACTCCTGCCCTTCATGGCGAGGAGCCATTGGGTGACGATGGCCCACCAGATAAGGCTGGCCATACCCAGGTGCATGACTCGCAGGTATACCGGTAGCGACTGCGAGATGGCGGAAACTCCAATCCCAATCTGCAGGACCATCAACAGCACGGCGGTATGGTTCAACACGATCGAGAACTTCGTCCCTCGATGATTGCGAAGCCAAACGCCTAGCCCAATGAGCGCGAACAGCAAGAGCGTGGCCGACGTACGGTGGAGGCCGTGAACCCATGTCGCATCCAGGGGGCTGCGGTCATCACACAGTGGCAACCCGGGACAGGCACCGCTGAGATTTGAACCGACTATCGAGCCGCCAACCATGACGACAATACCCGCCCAAGCAGCGAACACCGAAGCGATGCGAACCCCGGGATAGGGGCTACCCTCGAAGTCCAAACCTCGTACCGCGCCTGCCGTAAGCAGGGCAAGCGTCATCATCGCGATGGTGAGGTGAGCAAGGCGAACGGTGCCGTCAAGCTCGGTCAACACCGTGATGCCGCCAAGCACCGCCTGAGCCAAGATCAGACCGAACGCGGCAACCAACACTTTTGCGAGGAGAGCGTCCGCAGCACGTCCTGACCATGCGAACCAGGCGGATGCCGCTACCAAGAGCATGGTGATCCCTGCAAAGACACGGTGACCGAATTCGATGGCCGTGTCGCCTTCAAGTGTGGGTATGAGAGAGCCTTCGCATAGCGGCCAATCAGGGCACCCCAGTCCTGACCCTGAGGCCCGAACCCAAGATCCGTAAGTAATCAGCCCAATGGTCAACACGGCCGCGGTCAGCGCCACCCATCCCGCTTTTCGCGTCGTCGGCACCACGCGCCATGAAGCCATCACCATATCGCCATCCGCAGTCTCTCTGGTAGGTGATCCCTATACATCCCGAAACTCGCTGTAGGAGCGGATAAGCATCAGGGCTATAAGCGAAAGGGGCAGGAGAGTCCACAGGATCTCGAGCGGACGCGTGCCCAATATACCTCGCGCCGGATCCGGCTCAACTCGCATCCTCAGCGCGGCGACTATTATGGCGCCTTCCATTAGAAGGATGGCTGCGGTAACCAACCAAAAGACGACTGTAGACATCGTTACGTTGAGAACTTCCTCTGGCGGTTGGAGCGAGGTTAATGGTACCTGAATCTGAGAGGGTTATCCACGCCGCCGCTGGGGATTTCGTGGGTGCAAGACCTATGCGAGAATCGTTGGCAAAGGCGTCCCCATTCACGGGGCCTCCAAGCAAAGGTACATGTCAATCATCGAAGAAGTGATGGATCTAGCGGTAGACGAGGGCGAGATGGCGGTGTTCACGTACCGTGAGGACAACGATCTGCCACGGCCTGCGATTGTGCTGTTGCACGACGCACATGGCCTTGTACGAGGGACTCTTGATATCGCCAGGGGACTAGCTGCAGAGGGTTTCGTAGTTGCAGCGCCCGATACGTTTCATCGGGCGGGGCGAATGATGACCGACGAGTCAGGCCCCGCTCAACAGGATGGCATGCTTCTCCGCAAGGGGATGACCAACGGCGGGCACGTGTCGGACATGAATCTGCTAGCGCAACACCTCAGGTCGCAGCCGTGTATCGACGACGGACCCGTAGGAGTGGCCGGGTTCTGCCTTGGAGGCCGGATTGCTTTCCTGGCGGCTACCCAGGGCGTGGGATTCGGGCCGTCAGTGCTCTTTTACCCAACGCGTCTGTGGCAGCCTGACCCTGCGGTCCCCGATGCACCGAGCCCCCTGAGCGTTGCGAACGTCACTAATCCCATGCTGAGTTTCTTTCCCGAGCTGGACCCGCAGAATCCGCCCGAACGAATCGAAGAGTTCAATAGGACCCTCGCGGGTGCGCCGGTCGAGTCAATTGTCATCCCCAACGGTAAGCACGGCTTCGTGCAGCCCAAGGGGGCAAATTTCCAGCCGGAGCACGGCCCGGATGCCTGGCAACGCTGCATTGATTTCTTCAAGCAGAACCTACAAGGCGTCCTCTCGTAGAAAGGCGATTCGATGAGTGGCATCAGGGCCTTGCACCTCAAGTTGCGATACCCCCGAATGGAGTCTCTAGCGGTCGACATCGACGACCTAAGTGTTGAGCCCGGTGAATTCATGGCAGTGATGCGCGAATCGAGATCCGGCAAAGCGACCCTGCTGCGATTAATCGCCGGGCTGGAGACTCCAGACGGCGGGGACATCTACATCGGCGGCGTCTGGATGAACAAGACTCAGGTTGGCCAGCGGCCCGTCCAGTTGATCTTCCAAAGTTTGGCACTTTGGCCACACCTTAAGCTTCTGGATGACCGGGGCTACTCCAACTTGAGCCTCCCGCTCAAGGCGCGACGGCGGACGAAGGCCCAGATTGTGGACCGGGTCCGTGGAGTCGGCAAACGCGTGCGGCTGGAAGGAAAGTTGTACTCGCGGAGGCCCGAACAGCTATCTGGCGGCGAGCGTCAGCGAGTCGCGCTCGCCCGGGCCATGGTGACGGAGTCCAAGATTTTCCTGATGGATGAGCCGTTGAGCAGCCTGGACCCGATCAGCAGGCCGAAAATACGAACCAAGATACGTCCATTGCATGATGAACTGGGGGGCAACGACGATCTACGTGACTCATAGCGTTGCCGACGCTCAAGACATGGAAGACCGCGTGGTGGTAATGCGGAATGGGCACATCATGGACGTCGGGACTTACGCTGAACTTACCTAGGCTGAGGCCGATCCGTACGCGCGCCAGCTGCTTTCGGCGTACTAAGGCACTACAAACCGGACGCCCCATCAGCAATGGCGGCATTCCTCTGGTTGTGACCGTCATCTGTATACTGCCACTCCCACGCCGGTCCATCGAGAGGCTTCCCGTTGGCAGATCAGAATGCACAACCGTCCCAGCTAATGTCTTGGTTCTGGGCAACCAGACCGTTCTCTCTATCGGCGTCTGTCGCGCCAGTGCTGGTAGGGTCGGCACACGCGGCGGCGGTCGTGAGGTTCGATGGGCTGCTCTTTGCGATCGCGCTTACGGCGTCAATGGCGATCCAGATCGGGACGAACCTGACGGATGAGTATTCGGACCACCGCAAGCACGGCGGGGAAGGAAAGCTGCTCGCGCCCCACAAGGTGATCCAACGCGGGTTGCTGTCGGAACAAGCGGTGCTCATCGGGATCATCGCGGTGTTCGGCTACGGGATCGTGGGAGGGTTGGTCATCGTGTCACAGACGGGATGGCCGATCCTGGCCATCGGGCTGGCGAGCGTGGCTGCGGCGTACCTCTACGCGGGCGGGCCATTTCCGCTAGGTAACTATGGCCTAGGTGAGCCGGTGGTGTTCGTGTTCATGGGCCCCGTCATGGTGATGGGCGCGTACTACGTGCAAGCCCAGGAACTGACCTGGTCAGCCTTCGTTGTCTCGCTGCCGGTTGCGTTTATCGTGACGGCGATCCTGCACTGCAACAATCTGCGAGATATCAGCGAGGATCAGGTCGTTGGCAAGAGTAGTATCGCGGCAGCTATCGGCGCGCAACCGAGCCGCTGGCTCTACGCGGCGCTCTTGGCCGCGGCCTATGCCTCAATCGCGGTGGCAGGTGTGACCGGTACGGTTTCGGCGTGGGCACTAATCGGCCTGGCGCCCGCGCCGTTCGCGTTCGACGCGGTTCGTAAGCTGTTCGTGGCCGACGACCGGCCTGCGATGAACAGAATCATGGTGCGGAGTGCCAAGGTGCATGGCTGGACAGGCGTGGCCCTCGCGGCCGGGCTGATGATCGCGAGTTTCTAGCTATACCCTGTTACGATTTGGGACCAACTAGGATATCGTCGCCGTCGATTCGGACTTCGTAGACGCTGATTGGCTCGTCCGCCGGAGGGGCGGAGGCCCTGCCGGTCTTCAAGTCGAAGAAACCCTCGTGTATCGGGCACTCGACCTCGCACGTGCCTTCGTGGAGATGCCCTTCTGCAAGTAGGCCTGCTTCATGCGAACACCAGCCATCGATGGCGAAGTAGTCATCGCCGATGCGGGCAACGAGGATGTCCTCCTGACCAGCCGAAACGGCCAGCATTCCGGTGGCTGGGAGGTCGCCCACGGAGGCGACTTTGACGAATTCGGTCAGCATTTCAAGAAGCTCCTTAAATCAACGGTCGAGAACGTAGCGGCCGGGCAATGGTAGCAAAGCCATCAGCGTCCGGGGAAATTTGGCTTACGTTTTTCGACGAACGAACGGACACCCTCCCAGAAGTCTTCGCTCGTCTCAGACGTGGACGGCAGGTCGCGACGTTCCTGGGGGATCAGCTCAAGGGCGCCATGCTCGATGAGGTCGGCGATGACGGCCTTGTGCATCCGGTGAGAGACAGGGGAGGTTTGCGCGATGTCGTTGACGAGGCCATCGACGAAAGTGTCGAGGTCTCCGGGTGGGACGACGACGCTGAGCAAGCCCGCGTTGAGGGCCGCGCTGGCGTCCATGAGGCGTGAACTGAGGAGCATGTAACTGGTGTTGGCGGCACCTGCTAGGTGCTCTAGGCGGGAGAGGAAAGCATGGCCGATGGCGATACCGCGCTTGGCAGCAGGCAGGCCGATCTGGGCGGTGTCGTCGCCGACACGGATGTCGGCATGGATGGCGAGCTCGAATCCGCCGCCGATGCAGTAGCCGCGAAGGACGACGATGCTGGGTTTGCCGAGATTGGCGAGAGCCTCGCATGCTGCTTCGACACGCCCTCGGTAGCTGCGCGATTTTTCAGGAGTGCTGCGAGTTTCTTGAAAGTCCTTGATGTCAGCACCCGCAGAGAAGGCGCGGTCGCCCTCGCCAGTGACGAGCACCACGCGGACCTCTGGGTCGGCGTCCAACTCGGCAAGAACGGCAGGGAATTGCCCCCACATCTCGTAGGTGACGGCGTTGCGTTGCTCAGGTCGATTGATCACCACCGTCGCGGCTTGGCCCGAGCGCCGGACCAACAACTCATCGCTCACGTTCACACTCCTCATACTGTTTCATCACGTCGGCCATGGTTAGGCCCTCCTCAATCTCGACGGCGTCGATGTTGGCAGAGGCCACAGCGAGCACGCTGAAGCAGTTGTCGCACTGCCACATGTTGTCGCGGTAGACCATGGGAGATGAGCACTCCATGCACTCGATGACGTCCATACTCTGACTATACCCGTCGCGGTGCGTTTGACGCCACTTCGCGTAGTTGGGCGCCACCAGAATCGCGCATTGCAGGCAGACGTATAATGTTGCCTATGAACGAAACAGATCTTCCTCCAATTCCTGTGACTATCTGGTCGGACATCGTCTGACCGTGGTGCTTCGTCGGCCTGGCCAGGCTGAAAGCGCTCGCAAAGGAATACAACATCGAGATTACGGAGAAGGCGTACCTCCTGCGTCCTGACACGCCGCCTGAAGGGGTGGAACGTCAACAGCGGCCGGGCGAAGCGCCGGGAGAGCTATCCCCTCACCTGCAGGCCATGGCGACGGATGCGGGGCTGACGGAGATGAAGCGGCCGGATCGTCGGCCAAACTCGCTGAAGGCGCTGCAGTCCATCGAGTTCGCGAAGGGGCACGGCAAAGGTGAGACGATGCGGGATGCGCTGTACACAGCGTACTGGGAAGAAAAGCGGGACGTGGGCGAGATGTCGGTCTTGCAGGACATCACCGAATCCATCGGGCTCGAATGGCCTGAGCTAGAACTCGTGTTAGCGACGAACCTGTACTTGGACACGGTGATGGAAGATTTCCAGGACGGCTTGGACAACGGGTTCGAAGGTATCCCAGCGTTCATCATCGGCGATGTGAAGTTCACGGGAGCCCAGCCGATGGAGACATTCCGCAAGGTGGCTGATCGAGCGGTGAGCCTCTTGGAGCAGAACCCCAAGGCGTTCGACGGGCTCAAGCGGGTTCTCTAGGTGCTAGCGGTCAGATTGGGACTCGCCCCACCCTATCCGAGGTGCCGGTGGAGGAAATCCATGACCACCGGCCATGAGGCGGTGCCGGCTGCCTCGCTGTAGCGTGAGGCGCTGAAGTTCTGGAAGTCGTGCCCTGCTTGGTACGAGTGCAACTCATGCTCAACACCGAGCCTGGTGAGTTCTGCATCCAGTTTTTCGACGTCCTCCGACGAGGGGTTGCTGTCCTCGAGGCCGAAACTACCTATGACAGGACATCGGATGCCTGAGGAGCGATCGAAGGCGATGGGGCCGTCGCTCCAGGCGGTCCAGACACCAGCCGGATAGAACGGGGCCGATGCGTTGAACTCAGCGATAGCGGTTGTCTGAAGCCAGGTGATTGTGCCCGCCGGTCGCCCAGCTCCGCAATGACTTCGTCGTCGCGGAGCTGGGC